>NZ_SNMT01000010.1:0-207588 GCF_013350575.1 Salmonella sp. SG203 | reverse complement strand
CGGCTATTTTAAAGGATAGAGGATAATCGCGTTGGGTGCGTTTGAACTCAGTCATCATCACGTTCTCCGGATTTAAGTCTGGAACGTGTCAACGCTATTCAGGACGGGTCAAGGAATACAAAAAAGCCGATGACATCTCATCGGCTTTTTTCAACCATGATCCGTTCGATCAGCTGGCTTTGCGCTCATGCGCCTGGCGGTAAGCCACCAGATCTTCAATCGTGACCACCGCCATATTATGCTGGCCTGCAAACGCGATACACTCCGGCGCGCGCGCCATCGTCCCATCGTCGTTAGTCAACTCGCACAGTACACCTGCAGGTTTAAAACCGGCCAGCGTCATCAGATCGATGGTCGCCTCCGTATGACCGCCGCGCGTCAGCACGCCGCCCGCCTGAGCGCGCAGTGGGAAAACGTGCCCCGGACGGTTAAGATCGGACGGTTTTGCGCCATCCTTAATTGCCGCACGCACCGTAGTGACACGGTCAGCGGCGGAAACGCCGGTGGTCACGCCTTCTGCGGCTTCAATGGTCACGGTAAAACCGGTGCCGTAGGCGCTGGTGTTGTTTTCCACCATCATTGGCAAGTCGAGCTGCTTACGACGGTCTTCAGTAATACACAGGCAAACAATACCGCTACCGTGACGAATGGTTAACGCCATCTGTTCTACGGTCATCGTCTCTGCGGGGAAAATCATATCGCCTTCGTTTTCACGATCTTCATCATCAAGCACCATCACGCCGCGTCCTTCACGCAGCGCATCCAGTGCAAGTTCAACACGTTCAAAAGGCGTACCAAAAGAGGAAAGTAGCGTCTGATTCATGGTAAAAAAACCTCATTAACATTATGGTTACCAGAATCAGGGCAGTCTTAGGAGTGCCGACAAGCGGCAAAAAAATAACGTGAGCGGGTCCATGCCCGACTGGATCGTTACCCTCTCCCATCCGGACTTTAACCGTCGGCCCCGGAATTACACCGGATCTGCTGACCTTTTCGCTATGGCAAAAAGCGCTCGCGGGCTTTCAACCTGCTCTCCGCGTTCCGTCACGGCGCGCCGTGATGAGAAATGCGTTAAACATCGCTGATTTACCGCCGGTGGGGAATTTCGCCCCGCCCTGAGAATAAGCGGGTTAACTATAACGCTATTGATTACCTTCATCAACGCCTTTACTCCGTATGACGTCACACAATTCTGGTTTATGGCGTCCACATATCGCACTACAATAAGAGCTAACACTTACCAGTTCAGGGAAACCACAATGATTGACCCGAAAAAAATTGAGCAAATCGCACGCCAGGTTCATGAGTCAATGCCGAAAGGTATTCGCGAGTTCGGGGAAGATATCGAGAAAAAAATCCGTCAAACGCTGCAATCTCAGCTGACGCGTCTCGATCTGGTGAGCCGCGAAGAGTTTGATGTCCAGACTCAGGTCTTGCTGCGCACCCGGGAAAAACTGGCGCTGCTGGAGCAACGCCTCAGCGAACTGGAAGCTCGCGACAAGCCTGAAGAAGTAAAACCTGCGCCCGCCATCCCGCCAGTCGATCCACAACAAGAGTAAAAACGTGAACGGGCCTGACGGCCCGCTCATATAAGATCTGAATAATGCCCTGCGCCTGTAAAGGGAGCCTGCATTAGTGTTCTAATTCTAACCTTTTCGCCTGAGTCGCCTGCTGGCAGTAAAGCGCGTAACGCTTGCAAAACCAGTCGCGGTGCTCCTCGTCCATATTGCCGGTTACCGCCTGGATATCAACAGGACGCCCCTCCGCCTGCATTCTGGCAAAACTGCGCGCCAGAAAATCGAAATTATTTAGTGAATAGACGTTATTGTTGTTCATCAGCATACCCTCCAGTTATTGAATTCTGTTAAGGCTATATGCTTTTTCTGATTTCAGTATTTCCCTATATGTACGGCGGTTTTATACATAACGTGCGCAAATTTAATGCGCAAAATCACAATATTCACCAAAGATAACGACGGATAAATCGCTTTTCGGACTTAAGGAGATATGGGTCACATGATATTGTAACGCAGTGAAATAACAAGCATGAAAATTATCACGCGAACACCCTTCTGAAGGCGGCGACAAGGATAGAAAATATGACCTTATTTGCGGAGTATAACAGCCCCTATCTGTTTGCCATCGCGTTCGTTTTCTTTATCGGCGTGCTGGAGATGATTTCTCTGATTTTTGGCCACTTTCTTTCAGGCGCGCTCGACGCCCATCTCGATCATTATGACGCCCTGTCATCCGGCCCTGCGGGCCAGGCGCTTCATTATCTGAATATTGGACGCGTTCCCGCCCTGGTCGTCCTCTGTCTATTGGCCGGTTATTTCGGCCTCTTCGGTATCCTCATCCAGCATGGCGGGATCATGCTCTGGCAAGCGCCGCTCAGCAATCTGCTGCTGGTCCCGTTGAGCATTGTCCTGTCGGTCTTTGCCGTGCATTACAGCGGAAAAATCCTCGCGCCCTGGCTACCCAGAGATGAAAGCTCCGCCCTCCGGGAAGAGGAATTTATCGGCGGCATGGCGATTATTACCGGCCACGCCGCCGTCGCCGGAACACCTTGCGAAGGAAAATTTACCGATAAGTTCGGCCAGATTCACTATTTACTGCTGGAACCCGAAAAGGGAAAAGAATTTAAAAAAGGAGACAAGGTGCTGATTGTCTGCCGACTTTCCGCAACGCGTTATTTGGCTGAGCGTACCTTCTATGTTTAATTGAGAGGAACTTACATAATGGATGATGTTTTTGGCATATTGCCATCATGGATGTTTACCGCCATCGTGGCGGTTATCGTCTTACTAATTATCGGGATCATTTTTGCTCGCCTTTATCGCCGCGCATCTGCGGAACAGGCGTTTGTCCGTACCGGGCTTGGCGGGCAAAAAGTGGTGATGAGCGGCGGCGCTATTGTGATGCCAATCTTTCACGAAATTATTCCGATCAATATGAATACCCTAAAACTTGAAGTCAGCCGTGCTACCGTCGACAGCCTGATCACCAAAGATCGTATGCGCGTTGACGTGGTCGTCGCTTTCTTCGTACGTGTAAAACCCTCTGTTGAAGGTATTGCCACCGCCGCACAAACGCTTGGCCAGCGAACGCTGTCGCCGGAAGATCTGCGTATGCTGGTTGAGGATAAATTCGTTGACGCCTTACGCGCTACCGCGGCCCAGATGACGATGCATGAGCTACAGGATACGCGTGAAAACTTCGTTCAGGGCGTACAAAACACCGTTGCGGAAGATTTGTCGAAAAACGGCCTGGAACTGGAAAGCGTCTCATTAACCAACTTTAACCAAACGTCCAAAGAGCATTTCAACCCAAACAACGCCTTTGATGCCGAAGGTCTGACGAAACTGACGCAGGAAACCGAACGCCGCCGTCGTGAACGTAATGAAGTGGAACAGGATGTGGAAGTGGCGGTGCGCGAAAAGAACCGCGACGCGCTTGAACGCAAGCTGGAAATCGAGCAGCAAGAAGCCTTTATGACTCTGGAGCAGGAGCAACAGGTTAAAACCCGCACCGCCGAACAAAACGCCAAAATTGCCGCTTTTGAGGCCGAGCGCCATCGTGAAGCAGAACAGACGCGCATTCTTGCTGAGCGGCAGATCCAGGAGACGGAGATCGAACGTGAGCAAGCAGTACGGTCCAGGAAAGTTGAGGCCGAGCGTGAAGTACGTATTAAAGAGATAGAACAGCAACAGGTGACAGAAATCGCCAACCAGACGAAATCTATCGCCATTGCCGCCAAATCCGAGCAGCAATCGCAAGCGGAAGCGCGCGCCAACGACGCGCTGGCCGATGCGGTTCGCGCCCAGCAAAACGTAGAAACCACCCGCCAGACCGCCGAAGCGGATCGCGCCAAGCAGGTCGCTCTGATCGCCGCGGCGCAGGATGCGGAAACCAAAGCGGTCGAACTGACCGTTCGGGCAAAAGCAGAGAAAGAAGCGGCAGAATTGCAAGCCGCCGCCATCATCGAACTGGCGGAAGCAACGCGTAAAAAAGGTCTGGCGGAAGCCGAAGCGCAACGGGCGCTGAATGACGCTATCAACGTACTATCTGACGAACAAACCAGCCTCAAATTTAAACTAGCGCTCTTACAATCGTTGCCTGCTGTTATTGAGAAGTCTGTTGAACCGATGAAATCCATCGACGGCATTAAGATTATTCAGGTCGATGGCCTCAATCGCGGCGCGACGGCGGGCGACGTCGCCGCTGGCGGCGCTAACGGGGGAAACCTGGCGGAACAAGCGTTATCTGCCGCGCTCACCTATCGTACCCAGGCACCGCTGATCGATTCGCTGTTAAACGAGATTGGCATCGCTGGCGGCTCGCTAAAGGCGCTGACCACGCCGTTGGTTTCATCGGCAACGGATGAGATTAATCGCGAAGCAACGATAAAAGAGCAATAACCCCCCGCCATATCTCCTGTCCCTGGTCATAAGACCGGGGATTTTTTTATCTTTTTTCCACCTTGTCTGTACAAAGCGTTATGACCAGCAGGCCATTTTGCGTGGGCGATCCAGTAACGCAAAATCGGCGGGAGAAAGCCCTTGCGCCAGACAGGCCACTCACCAACAATCGCGATGTCAGCAAGGGGCTGAAACGGGAAAGCCCCTCCCGAGGAAGGGGCTTTAATAAGGAAAGGGTTATGATGCACCAGGTCATCATACTGATTGTTCTGTTACTGATAAGTTTCGCAGCTTACTAACAGACAATCAGAGGGGGGAGAGATCCCCTCTCACCCTTATTCCTTTACTTTAGGTCGAAAAAAAAGCAGCGTCAACCGCGAGATACGCGTCGAAACAAAATGTCCGACGCGCCTTCAAAATCAGCGCCCGCCGCGTCTGTAACGCCTGATGACGCGGTTTTACTTCTCGCTCTCGGTCTGGATCTTTTTGATGATATTGGTCGTGGAACAACCATCTTCGAAGTTCAGCACCATGACTTCACCGCCGTTGGCCCAGACCTCTTCGCTGCCCGCGATCTCTTCCGGCTTATAGTCGCCGCCTTTTACCAGCAGATCCGGCAGAATACCGGCAATCAGTCGTTGCGGCGTATCCTCTTCAAAAGAGACAACCCAGTCGACCGACTCCAGCGCGCCTAGCACGATCATACGCTGTTCGAGCGGATTAACCGGACGGCTTTCGCCCTTCAGGCGTTTAGTCGAGGCGTCACTATTGACCGCAACAATCAGGCGGTCGCCCAGTTTGCGCGCGTTCGCCAGATAAGAGACATGGCCCGCGTGCAGAATATCGAAAACGCCGTTGGTCATGACCACTTTCTCGCCACGCTTACGCGCGCTGGCGACGGCCTGTCTCAACTCCTCTTCGGTCATAACGCCGAAGCCGGTATCCGCGCGTCCGCGCACTGCGTTTTCCAGCTCAATAGGGGAAACCGTTGACGTCCCGAGTTTACCTACCACTACGCCCGCCGCCGCATTGGCGAAATAACACGCCTCTTCCAGGGTATTTCCCGCCGCCAGCGTCGCCGCCAGCACGCCGATCACCGTATCGCCCGCACCGGTAACATCATAAACTTCCTGCGCCTGCGTCGGCATATGTAGCGGCGCTTTATTCGGTTGCAGCAGCGTCATTCCCTGTTCGGAACGCGTGACCAACAGCGCGGAAAGGTCGTAATCAGCAATGAGTTTCATGCCGCGTTCAACCAGTTCGTCTTCGCTTTTACATTTCCCCGCGACCGCCTCAAATTCAGAAAGGTTTGGCGTCAGCAGCGTGGCGCCGCGGTAACGTTCAAAATCCGTTCCTTTCGGATCGATGAGCACCGGCACGCCCGCCTGGCGCGCCAGGGAAATCATAGTCTGCACGCTAGTCAGAGCGCCTTTGGCATAATCGGACAATACCAGCGCGCCGATCGATCCCAGCGCCTGGTTGATACGCTCATGCAACGGCTGCGGGTCCACCCCCTCAAAGCCCTCTTCAAAATCAAGACGAATGAGCTGCTGATTACGTGATAGTACGCGCAGTTTGGTAATCGTCGGATGCGTCGGCACCGAGACGAAGTCGCACTTCACATTGACCTCCGCCAGCGTTTTGCTCAGCGCGCGCGCGGCGTCATCAATACCCGTCAGGCCGACCAGACGGGCGTTCGCTCCCAGAGACGCAATGTTCATCGCCACGTTCGCCGCGCCGCCCGGGCGTTCCTCAACGGTATTTACCTTAACCACGGGCACCGGCGCTTCCGGTGAAATACGGCAAGTGGGGCCATACCAATAGCGATCCAGCATTACATCACCCACAACCATGACGCCTGCACGTTCAAACGCTGGCAGATTTACTTTCATTCCTGTCTCCTGAGAGATTCAAAATTTGCGCGCGATAATAGCATAATTCAAACGGCTACCAGCCACTTCCGCCAGCTTGCCTGCACCAGCGCGCGCTCTTTGCTAAAACACGTCTGCGCCACATGACCGGGAAGCTCCTGCAACGCCAGGTGGTGCAGTTCATCACGCAGTGTGGTGTAGGCTACCGTCAGCGCCTGCGCCTCGTGTTCATCCATAATGCCGTTTTGCGCCAGAAGCTCCAGGATGCGCACGTTATCAGACCAGCGCGTTAATTTAGGTTTTTCATGAGCGTAGCGCAGTACCAGATATTGCGCGATAAACTCAATATCCGTAATACCGCCTTCATCAGCTTTAATATCAAAACGATCACGATGCTTATTGCCGAGATGCGCCCGCATTTTCTCGCGCATTTCACGCACTTCAGTCTGCAATGTCTTGCCGTCGCGCGCCGTCGTCATGATAGTGCGGCGTACCGCATCAAACTGTGAGGTAAGCTGCGGGTCGCCATATACCACGCGAGCGCGTACCAACGCCTGATGTTCCCAGGTCCAGGCTTCATGCTGCTGATAATCGGCAAACGCGTCCGCTGAAGTCACCAGCATTCCCGCCGCGCCAGAGGGGCGTAGACGCGCATCCACCTCATACAAAATGCCGGAGGAGGTGCGCGTACTGAACAGATGCATAATGCGCTGCGCCAGGCGCAGATAAAACTGCCGCCCGTCGATTTCGCGTTCGCCGTTGGTCATGACGTCCATCGGACAGTCATGCAGGAAGATGAGATCCAGATCGGAACTGTAGCCCAGCTCCCATCCGCCCAACTTGCCATAACCGACAACCGCAAACCCCCGCCCCTGGCGCTCGTCCAGATGCGCTGGCTGACCATAACGCGCAACCATTTGCGTCCACGCCTGCTGCACCACAGCATCAATCATCGCCTCCGCCAGCCATGTGAGGTGATCGCTCACTTTCATCACCGGCAGCGTACCGGCAATATCCGCCGCCGCAATCCGCAAAAGCTGTGCCTGTTTAAACTGGCGTAATGCCTCCAGTTGTTGCTCTTCGTCTTCTTCCGGCACGCGCAGTAAATATTGGCGTAATTCGTCGCGGTAAGCGTCGGTAGCCGTCGGCTGATAAAGCGTGCCGGGGTCGAGCAGTTCATCAAGCAACAACGGATAACGCGCCAGTTGGCTCGCAATCATTGGCGAAGCGGCGCAGAGCATAATCAGGTGTTTCAGCGCGCCAGGAAATTCGCTCAGCAGCTCCAGATAGGTGGTGCGAGTGACAATCCCCGCCAGCAACGGCGTTATCCGCGATAGCGTAACAGCGGCGTCTTCGCGAGAGCAGACATCAGCAAGCAGGTGCGGCATCAGTTGGTCCAGCACTTGCCGCCCGCGCGGGCCGATAGGGCGTTTATCCAGTTCCTTACGGAAGTCAGCGATGAGGGTCAGAACTTGTCGCCGATCCTCATCGGCTAAATGCGCCAGCACTGGCGTCGAATCATCCTCCTGTAGCGCATCCTGCCATACTTCACGCCACGGCTCTGAACGTTCTTCCTCCTGCGGGGTATCGGCTTCATCATCGCCAATTAATTCGTTGAATACGCGGCGTACATTAGCCATATGATCCGTCAGTTCGCCAACAAGCTGCGGCCAGTTCTCCGCCTTCATTCCCCAGGCCAGCCGCGCCCGATTCAGATCGTCGGCAGGCAACGTTTGCGTCTGTTCGTCATTGATGCTTTGCAGCAAATTCTCCAGACGACGTAGAAAAAGATAGGCCACGCGCAGTTGCGCCACGTCATTCTCAGGCAGCAAATGCAGCGCAGCGATAGCATCCAGCGTTGGCAGTAACGAACGCGACTGTAGCGACGGCTCGCGCCCGCCGCGGATGAGCTGGAATACCTGCACGATAAACTCAATTTCCCGAATACCGCCCGCGCCAAGTTTAATGTTGTCTTTCAAACCGCGGCGTCGCACTTCGCGGGCGATCATCCCTTTCATATTACGTAGCGACTGGATGACACTGAAATCGATATAGCGGCGGAAAACGAAAGGCCGCAGCATGGCGCGTAATTCACGAGACCAGGCGTCGTCGTTATCGCCCATTAGCCGCGCTTTCACCATAGCGTAGCGTTCCCAGTCGCGTCCTTGCTCCTGATAGTAATCCTCCAGCGCGGCAAAACTCAGTACCAGCGGGCCGCTGTCGCCAAACGGTCGCAGGCGCATGTCCACCCGATAGACAAAACCATCCATTGTGGGCTGATCCAGCGCTTTGATCAGCCGCTGCCCGAGACGCGTAAAAAACTGGGCGTTATCGAGTTCACGACGCCCGCCCCGGGTCTCGCCATGTTCCGGCCAGGCGAAAATCAGATCGATATCAGACGAAAAATTCAGTTCGCCGCCGCCCAGCTTGCCCATGCCTAAAATCAACAGCGGCTGCGGAACGCCCTGCGGGTTACAGGGGGTTCCCCATTCGCGGCAACAGGCGGCATACAGCCAGTCGCGCGCCCCCACAATGAGCGTCTCCGCCAGATGGCTCAACTGTTGTAAAATAGTCTCATCGTCCACCAGCGACAGCGTCTGCGCCCAGGCGATGCGTACCATGATGCGACGACGAAAAAACCTCAGTTCACGCATCAGCGAGGCGTCGTCACAGACACCTGCCAACGCCTCCTGTAACCAGCCAGCATAATGTCGCCATTCATCAGCCTGCGGCGATGCGGATTCCAGTTCGGCAAGCCACTCCGGATGCGCTATCACGCTATCCAGCGCAAAATCGCTAAATGTAAGTACTGACTTCGCCTGCGCGCTAAGCGATGTCTCAGTAAATCCTTCTGGTAGGCGCTCAACAACGGTCTGCCAGTACTGCGATAAGGGTGAAGAGAGCGGCGTCATTTAGGGGATATCCTTTAAATAATGCCGGATGGCGGCGTTTCGCCTGATCCGGCCTACAAGTCCGCATACCGTAAGCCTGATAAGCGCAGCGTCATCAGGCGCTTTCTACGGTTCTGATTATCGTTTTCCGCTGTGCAACCAGAACGGCTGCTGGTTAATGGCCTCATTACGGAAATGTTCAATTTCAATACGTTGTCCGGTAAGAATGGCGTGACGCAATCCCTGCCAGTTTTCCAGCCATGCCTGCGCGACCATCGCATCATAATACCCGGCCAGCAGTAAAACGCTGTCGATATCGCGAGTCAAACGCGGCAACTGGTCGCGATACTTATCACCCAGCGGTTGTCCAAAAACTTTTTTTAATTCAGCAGCATGACGAGAAAGATGAATGTCGGCGAAACGCTTAAAAGAATCGGCCATTTTGGCCTGCGCCTTCGCGTCCAGAAATGGCTGCCAGGCTTTCGTCACCAGCCATTCCGTCAATGCCAGTTTCGCCATCGCCGTTTGCGTACTATAAACGGCTGTGACGGCGGACACCGCGGATGTCATCGTCGCTTCCGCCTGGGTAAGTAGATCACGTAAGTGAGCGCTCGCTTTACGTGGAACAATGCCACCAAAAAGCATTAAGGCATGGCGCACTAATCCCATAGCATCCAGCACGTGTTCTTTCGCCGACTCGTCGCCGCGCAGCCAGAGCTCTTCATGGTACTGCCACTGTGACAACGCCAGATCCAGCGAGGCCTCCAGCCCTTGCTCTACCGTGGCTTTCGCGGCAGTCCGCAGAATTGCCGTTGGTGTATTCTCTCGCGGCGCATTCCCCTGCGCCAGGTGATAACCTCGCGCCGCCTTACTCAGACTGCCCTGACGCAAACCGGTTTGCGACAGCAGTTGCTTCGCCAGTTTTAACACGGCGCGCGTATCGCCGCGAAGCAACTCAAGCTCCAGCTCACAAATCGGTTCGGCAAACTCGCCCGCTTTTACGTCGCCAAGATCGAGCGCAATTTCAATCCTGCTGCCGTCAACGTCCAGACACCATTTTTCCCGGTAAAAATCGGTACTGAACAGCGGCTGTACGTTTGATGCCAGGCCAGCGGGCAGGTTGCCATCAGGCCAGACCTCCGCCGGAAGTTGCGTCAGATCCAGCACGGGTTCGCTTAGCGCGACATTGTATTCGGGTCGCTGGTGCAGCCCGCCCGTTACCCGGCCGGCAATTTTCATGGTCATTTCATAGCACCCATTTTCACCACGAATACGCAGCCCCATATCATGGCGGCGTAGCCAGTTATCAGGCGTTTCGAAGTAGATATTCAGCAACTGGCTGGGCGCATGATGCTCGCCGCCGAGCGTATGAAGATGATTTCGCAGCGCATCTACGGCGTCGTGATTGACGATAAACTTTAATTCGATTTCCTGAGCCATGGCCTTGTACTTATGGGTTATGTCACATCTGGGAAGATTCTTGGCGAACTTACCCGCATTATTTTTGTCAGTAGATAGTATTTTGCGCCAAATTGCCATGCAACGAGCAATTTGACGGGCGTAAAAGTTTGACGTAGCGGCAAAGGCGACACAGATGATTCCGATTGATGTCGACTACTTTGCGTAGCGACACTGATGCCGTTACTATCGTTCCACTTTCTCTGACAATAACGACAGCCTGATGCCAAAATTACGCCTGATTGGACTAACTTTACTTGCGCTTAGCGCCACCGCCGTCTCTCATGCTGAAGAGACGCGTTACGTTTCTGATGAACTGAATACCTGGGTCCGCAGCGGTCCGGGAGATAATTATCGCCTTGTGGGTACCGTCAACGCCGGCGAGGAAGTCACGCTCTTACAGAGCGATGCCAACTATGGTCAAATTAAAGACAGTTCTGGTCGTACTGCCTGGATACCGTTAAAAGAACTGAATACCACGCCAAGCCTGCGTACCCGCGTGCCGGATCTGGAAAATCAGGTCAAAACGTTGACCGATAAACTCAACAATATTGATACCACGTGGAATCAGCGCACCGCCGATATGCAGCAGAAAGTGGCGCAAAGCGACAGCGTCATCAACGGGCTAAAAGAAGAGAACCAGAAGCTGAAAAACGAGCTGATTGTCGCGCAGAAAAAAGTTAGCGCCGCGAATCTGCAACTGGATGACAAACAGCGCACCATTATTATGCAGTGGTTTATGTATGGCGGCGGCGTATTGGGTATTGGCTTGCTGTTAGGGCTGGTGCTGCCGCATATGATCCCAAGCCGTAAACGCAAAGACCGCTGGATGAACTAAATCGCCTTCTCTGCGGCACTGTCTTATCATTAGAGGATGATCGTTTTTAAAAGGAAAGTGGCGTGAAGATTTATCTGGTCGGTGGTGCGGTTCGGGATGCGTTGTTAGGGCTACCGGTTAAAGATAAAGATTGGGTCGTTGTCGGCGCCACGCCGCAGGAGATGCTTGATGCGGGCTACCAGCAGGTAGGCCGTGATTTTCCTGTGTTTCTCCACCCGCAAACTCACGAAGAATACGCGCTGGCGCGTACTGAGCGTAAATCCGGTTCCGGCTACACGGGCTTCACCTGTTATGCCGCGCCGGACGTTACCCTGGAAGCCGATCTCCAGCGTCGCGATCTGACCATTAATGCTCTGGCGCGCGACGATGACGACCAGATTATCGACCCTTACCACGGGCGCCGGGATCTGGAGGCGCGTCTACTGCGACATGTCTCTCCCGCGTTTGGCGAAGATCCCTTGCGCGTATTGCGCGTGGCGCGTTTTGCCGCCCGTTACGCTCATCTTAGTTTCCGTATCGCCGATGAAACACTGGCGCTAATGCGCGAAATGACCGCGGCAGGCGAGCTGGAACATCTGACGCCGGAACGGGTATGGAAAGAGACGGAAAATGCGCTTACCACCCGCAATCCGCAGGTTTACTTCCAGGTATTGCGCGACTGCGGCGCCCTGCGCGTCCTGTTTCCGGAAATCGACGCCCTGTTTGGCGTACCCGCGCCGGCAAAGTGGCATCCGGAAATTGATACCGGAGTTCATACGTTGATGACGCTGTCGATGGCCGCCATGCTCAGTCCGCAGCTTGATGTTCGTTTCGCCACGCTTTGTCATGATGTGGGCAAAGGCTTAACGCCGAAAAACCTCTGGCCGCGCCATCATGGCCACGGCCCGGCGGGCGTGAAACTGGTCGAACAGCTATGCCAGCGTTTGCGCGTCCCCAATGACCTGCGTGATTTAGCTAAACTGGTCGCCGAGTACCATGATCTGATCCACACCTTTCCGATACTCCAGCCGAAAACGATCGTTAAGCTGTTTGACGCCATTGATGCATGGCGTAAACCGCAGCGCGTCGAGCAGATTGCGCTGACCAGCGAAGCCGATGTCCGTGGACGTACCGGATTTGAAGCGTCGGATTACCCGCAGGGGCGCTGGCTGCGCGAAGCCTGGCAGGTGGCGCAGGCGGTACCGACGAAAGAGGTGGTGGAGGCCGGATTTAAGGGCATTGAGATTCGCGAGGAGCTGACGAAGCGACGAATTGCAGCGGTCGCCAACTGGAAAGAGAAGCGCTGCCCGCCCCCCGCCAGCTAAACGCCATCCGGCACGATAAATTGCCTGATGGCGCTGCGCTTATCAGACCGACAAAACAGTTAGGCCGGACAAGGCGGTACGCCGCCATCCGGCACGGTCAATCATCAGAAGAAGACGACGTAAACGGCAGCCGCCACCACAAAGCGGTAAATCGCAAACGGAATAAACGAGATACGCTTAATCAGTTGCAGGAAGGTCTTGATGGCGATCAGCGCCACCACAAACGCCGTCACAAAGCCCACCGCGAACATTGGAATATCCGCTGCGGTCAGGAATGACCAACTTTTGTAGAGATCCAGAACCGTTGCGCCCATCATCATCGGCACAGCCAGTAAGAACGAGAACTCAGAGGCGGCGTAACGGCTGACGCCCATCAGCATCCCACCGGAAATGGTCGCTCCGGAACGCGAGAAGCCCGGCCACAGCGCCAGACACTGGAAACAACCAATCATAAACGCCTGACGATACGTCATATCATCCAGCCCCGGCGCGCGCGGTTCTTTCGGCTTCAGGCACTCGGCGGCAATCAGCAACAAACCGCCTACCACCAGCGCGTACATCACGTTAATTGGGTTAAATAGCGACTTGATCGTGTCATGAAAGACTAACCCCAGCACCACCGCCGGAATCATGCCCAGCAGGATGTGAATCAACGTTAATCGACCTTTACTTTCACCTTCACGCTGTAGCGGGCGGCCAAAGTGAATACCGATGAGGCCAAACAACCGCCGCCAGAACATCACCACGACCGCCAGAATAGATCCAAGTTGAATCACCACTTCGAATGTCTTGGCCGTATCGCCTTCAAACCCCAGCAGATGACCCACAATAATCATATGGCCCGTGCTGGATACCGGCAAAAACTCCGTCAATCCTTCGACCACACCCAAAATTGCCGCTATCAGCAGCGAGTGCATATCGCTCATCAATAAACCCCTAAAATGAAAAACACTGCAAAAATGGATCTCGCGTTAAGACCCCATATATAACCGTTTGGTTTAAAAAATATAAAATTATTTATTTTTATTTCAGATTATTGCCACGCTCAATAATTACCCCTACGTTCGCCGCGCGCGCGACGGCGCCAGGCTTGCTCAGTTTGATGCGAACCCACGGAGAATTGAATCGGCTAAGCAGCAGATCCGCCACCTCTTCCGCCACGCGCTCGACCAGAGCAAAACGCCCGCCTTCGACATGATTTATCACCGTGTCGGCGATATCCGCATAACTTAGACAATCTGCGACATCATCGCTTTTCGCCGACTTGCGGTTATCCCATGCCATTTCGATATCGAACACCAGTTTTTGCTCGATAGTCTGTTCCCAGTCGTAAACACCGATAGTGGTGATTACCGAAAGTTGCTCTATAAATACAATATCCATCACGACCTGCCTGCTTTTTGGCTAACCCGGATACCACTTCCGGCGAAATGTGCGTATTATCCACAGAAATAGTAAATAAAACGACACTTTCAATACGGAACAGCTTATGAGTGCAATCGCGCCTGGAATGATCCTCTTCGCGTACCTCTGCGGCTCAATTTCCAGTGCCATTCTGGTTTGCCGCATCGCCGGGCTGCCCGATCCGCGAGAAAGCGGCTCCGGCAACCCGGGCGCGACGAACGTATTACGAATCGGTGGCAAGGGAGCGGCTGTCGCGGTACTTATTTTTGACATCCTTAAAGGCATGTTGCCCGTCTGGGGCGCGTATGCGTTAGGCGTTACCCCTTTCTGGCTGGGGCTTATCGCTATCGCCGCCTGTCTGGGGCATATCTGGCCGGTCTTTTTTGGCTTTAAAGGTGGGAAAGGCGTAGCAACCGCGTTTGGCGCCATTGCGCCCATCGGCTGGGATTTAACCGGCGTCATGGCAGGCACCTGGCTGCTGACGGTCCTGTTAAGCGGTTATTCATCGTTAGGGGCGATTGTCAGCGCCTTGATTGCGCCGTTTTACGTCTGGTGGTTTAAACCGCAGTTCACCTTCCCGGTGTCGATGCTGTCATGTCTCATTTTGCTGCGCCATCATGACAACATCCAGCGTCTGTGGCGTCGCCAGGAGACGAAAATCTGGACGAAGCTGAAAAAGAAACGCCAGAAAGATTGAGCTGGAACTGCGTCTGGAAGAGGGCCTCAACCGTCTGGGGATCGGCTCACAAGGGTTGACCGGCAATAGCTCGGTGATAGGCGTACATATCGAATCCGCCGCGCGTCACCCTTCCACCATTGGCGTGGTTAGGCGCGATTTTCGGCCTGATCTTCCTGGTGCTGCTGATCGTCTCCAGGCTGTTGTGGATGCCCGTCGTTTTGCTATAAACCCGTTGGGGCGGCATGATGTCGCCCCCTTTTTCCGCTTTTACGCCGCCGGCAGCTCGGCCAGCGGCCAGCGCGGACGTACCGTTACGCCAAGATCCGCCGTAACGCCCGCCTTAAACCGCACCATTCCGGCATAGGCGATCATCGCCCCGTTGTCAGTACAAAACTCCGGGCGCGCATAGAACACTTCGCCGCGGCGTTTTTGCATCATTTCGGCAAGCTTCGCGCGCAGCGTGCGGTTAGCGCTGACGCCGCCCGCCATGACCAGACGCTTAAAACCGGTGCTTTCCAGCGCGCGCTTGCACTTGATCATCAGCGTATCCACGACCGCATCTTCAAAAGCGCGCGCGATATCAGCGCGAGTTTGTTCGTCGCCGCCATTACTACGAATGGTGTTAGCGGCAAAGGTTTTCAGACCGGAAAAACTAAAATCCAGCCCCGGACGATCGGTCATCGGGCGCGGAAAGACAAAACGTCCCGCCGTCCCCTGCGACGCCATTTTCGACAGCATCGGGCCACCAGGATAATCCAGCCCCAACAATTTGGCAGTTTTATCAAACGCTTCGCCGGCGGCATCGTCAATCGACTCGCCCAGCAGTTCGTACTGACCAATTCCGGTCACGCTAATGAGCTGCGTATGTCCGCCGGAGACCAGCAGCGCCACAAACGGGAAATCCGGGGGATTATCTTCCAGCATCGGCGCCAGCAGATGCCCTTCCATATGGTGTACAGGAATGGCCGGCACATTCCAGGCAAATGCCAGCGAACGCCCGACGGTTGCGCCGACCAGCAGCGCGCCGACCAGGCCCGGGCCTGCGGTATAGGCCACCGCGTCGATATCGCTCGCCGTCAAACCGGCTTCTTTTAATGCCGCCTGAATCAGCGGCACGGTTTTACGCACATGATCGCGGGAAGCCAGTTCAGGCACTACGCCGCCGTAGTCAGCATGTAATTTCACCTGACTATACAATTGGTTGGCTAACAGACCTTTTTTGTCGTCGTAAATAGCGATGCCGGTTTCATCGCAGGATGTTTCAATACCCAGTACACGCATGACTTGTTTTACCTCGCTCTAATACCGCGCAGTGTAGGTCGAATGCGGGTGGATGTATACCCTCAGTCCCGACTTCGTGTATACTCCCTCCCCTTATAAAAGTCCCTTTCAAAAAAGGCCGCGGTGCTTTACAAAGCAGCAGCAATTGCAGTAAAATTCCGCACCATTTTGAAATAAGCTGGCGTTGATGCCAGCGGCAAACCGAATTAATCAAAGGTGAGAGGCACATGCCGGTAATTAAAGTACGTGAAAACGAGCCGTTCGACGTAGCTCTGCGTCGCTTCAAGCGTTCCTGCGAAAAAGCAGGTGTTCTGGCGGAAGTTCGTCGTCGTGAGTTCTATGAAAAACCGACGACCGAACGTAAGCGCGCTAAAGCTTCTGCAGTGAAACGTCACGCGAAGAAACTGGCTCGCGAAAACGCACGCCGTACTCGTCTGTACTAATCTTTTGAGAGCGGGCTGCTCTCAATTCAGATCGAGTTGTAGTTGTAAGGCCGTGCTTCCGAAAGGAATGCGCGGCTTGTTTTCGTTTATGCATTAGCATATACACAAAATCATTCATGCTGCGTCCAGGCGGCAAGAGAGTAAATCCCCGGCGCTTACGCAAGTCAGCGACAGGGGTGAGCGAACGTAGTCAACACTACGGCAGCCTGAAGAATGACGTGTATAAAAGGGGCATATGGCTGGACGAATCCCACGCGTATTTATTAATGACCTGCTGGCGAGAACCGATATCGTCGATCTGATCGACGTGCGCGTAAAACTCAAGAAACAGGGCAAGAACTATCACGCGTGTTGTCCATTCCATAATGAGAAAACCCCTTCTTTCACCGTAAACGGTGAAAAACAGTTTTATCACTGCTTTGGATGCGGCGCGCATGGCAATGCGATCGACTTTTTGATGAATTACGACAAGCTCGAATTTGTCGAAACCGTCGAAGAATTAGCGGCCATGCATAACCTGGAAATTCCCTATGAAGCAGGCACCGGGCTTAGCCAGATAGAGCGCCATCAACGGCAAAACCTCTATCAGTTGATGAATGGTCTGAATGACTTTTATCAGCAGTCGCTAACCCATCCTGCGGCAAAACCTGCGCGTGACTATCTGCAAAAGCGCGGTCTGAGCGCTGAAATTATTCAGCGTTTCGCCATTGGCTTCGCGCCGCCTGGTTGGGATAACGCGTTAAAGCGCTTCGGTAATAACAGCGATAACAAGGCATTGTTGCTGGATGCCGGAATGCTGGTCAATAACGAGCAGGGCAGCACTTACGATCGTTTCCGTAATCGGGTCATGTTCCCTATTCGGGACAAACGCGGCAGGGTGATTGGTTTTGGTGGTCGAGTTCTGGGGAACGACACGCCGAAATACCTTAACTCTCCGGAAACGGACATTTTCCATAAAGGCCGCCAGCTATATGGTCTTTATGAGGCTCAGCAATATAGTGCTGAACCGCAACGCTTGCTTGTGGTCGAAGGTTATATGGATGTCGTCGCACTAGCGCAATACGACATTAACTATGCGGTCGCCTCGCTGGGTACCTCAACCACGGCAGACCATATGCATATGTTATTCCGGGCGACGAACAACGTAATTTGCTGTTACGACGGCGACCGGGCTGGCCGTGATGCCGCCTGGAGAGCGCTGGAAACAGCAATGCCTTATATGACCGACGGCCGGCAGGTACGCTTTATGTTTTTACCTGACGGCGAAGACCCGGATACGCTGGTGCGTAAAGAAGGCAAGGCGGCTTTTGAAGCGCGGATGGAGCAGGCGCAGCCGCTCTCTACGTTTCTGTTTAATAGCCTCCTGCCGCAGGTGGATTTAAGCTCGCCGGATGGCAGCACGCAGTTAGCCGCACTGGCGCTGCCGCTCATTAATCAGGTGCCTGGCGACGCACACCGTATTCAGTTGCGCCAGACGTTGGGGCTGAAGTTAGGCATTTTCGATGATAGTCAGCTTGATCGTTTAGTGCCAAAACAGGCGGAAAGCGGCGTTTCCCGCCCGGCTCCGCAGCTAAAACGCACGACCATGCGTATACTGATAGGATTACTGGTGCAAAATCCGGATCTCGCGCCGTTAGTGCCGCCCTTAGACGCGCTGGATCAGAATAAGCTGCCTGGACTTGGCTTATTTAAAGAATTGGTCAAAACTTGTTTGGCTCAGCCAGGTCTTACTACCGGACAACTTCTGGAACTCTACCGTGGCACAAATGATGCTGCGACCCTTGAAAAATTATCGATGTGGGACGATATAGCAGATAAGGCGATTGCCGAAAAGACCTTTACCGACTCACTCAACCATATGTTTGATTCGCTGCTGCAACTGCGACAAGAAGAGCTGATCGCTCGCGATCGCACTCACGGTTTAAGCAGCGAAGAACGCCGAGAGCTCTGGACGTTAAACCAGGAGCTGGCCAGAAAATGAATTTAACGGCTTAAATGCCGCATATCGATCGGGAAGCCCCCGACAGCCGCAGTGAGAGGCAGCGGCCAAAATATAAGTATGCCCTCGCTTTAAATGTCGACAGCTATACCGTCGACACCAATCAAACGAATAAGTGTGGATACCGTCTTATGGAGCAAAACCCGCAGTCACAGCTGAAACTTCTTGTCACCCGTGGTAAGGAGCAAGGCTATCTGACCTATGCTGAGGTCAATGACCATCTGCCGGAAGATATCGTCGATTCAGATCAAATTGAAGATATCATCCAAATGATCAACGACATGGGTATTCAGGTAATGGAAGAAGCGCCTGATGCCGATGATCTGCTGCTGGCTGAAAATACCACCAGCACCGATGAAGATGCGGAAGAAGCTGCTGCACAAGTTCTGTCCAGTGTTGAGTCTGAAATCGGTCGTACGACTGACCCGGTACGCATGTATATGCGTGAAATGGGCACTGTTGAACTATTGACCCGGGAAGGCGAAATCGACATCGCTAAACGTATCGAAGACGGGATCAACCAGGTTCAATGCTCCGTTGCCGAATACCCGGAAGCCATTACCTATCTGCTGGAACAGTACGATCGCGTTGAGGCTGAAGAGGCTCGTTTGTCCGATCTTATCACCGGCTTTGTCGATCCGAACGCGGAAGAAGAGATGGCGCCGACCGCAACTCACGTCGGTTCTGAACTCTCCCAGGAAGACCTGGATGATGACGAAGACGAAGATGAAGAAGACGGCGACGATGACGCCGCCGATGACGACAACAGCATTGACCCTGAACTGGCACGCGAAAAATTCGCTGAGCTGCGCGCGCAATACGTCGTTACGCGCGACACCATCAAAGCGAAAGGCCGCAGCCATGCTGCCGCGCAGGAAGAGATTCTGAAGCTGTCTGAAGTGTTCAAACAGTTCCGTCTGGTACCGAAGCAATTCGACTATCTGGTCAACAGTATGCGCGTGATGATGGATCGCGTGCGTACCCAGGAACGTCTGATCATGAAGCTCTGCGTCGAGCAGTGCAAAATGCCGAAGAAGAACTTTATCACGCTGTTTACCGGTAACGAAACCAGCGAAACCTGGTTCAATGCCGCTATCGCGATGAACAAACCGTGGTCGGAAAAACTGCACGATGTCGCGGAAGAAGTGCAACGCTGCCTGCAAAAACTGCGGCAGATTGAAGAAGAGACCGGTCTGACCATCGAACAGGTGAAAGACATCAACCGTCGCATGTCTATCGGGGAAGCGAAAGCCCGCCGTGCGAAGAAAGAGATGGTTGAAGCGAACTTACGTCTGGTTATTTCTATCGCTAAGAAATACACCAACCGTGGCTTGCAGTTCCTTGACCTGATTCAGGAAGGCAACATCGGCCTGATGAAAGCGGTAGATAAGTTCGAATACCGTCGTGGTTACAAGTTCTCCACCTACGCTACCTGGTGGATTCGTCAGGCGATCACCCGCTCTATCGCGGATCAGGCGCGCACCATCCGTATTCCGGTGCATATGATTGAGACCATCAACAAGCTCAACCGTATTTCTCGCCAGATGCTGCAAGAGATGGGCCGCGAGCCAACGCCGGAAGAGCTGGCCGAGCGCATGCTGATGCCAGAAGATAAGATCCGCAAGGTGCTGAAAATCGCTAAAGAGCCTATCTCCATGGAAACGCCGATCGGCGACGATGAAGATTCGCATCTGGGTGATTTCATCGAGGATACCACCCTCGAGCTGCCGCTGGACTCTGCCACTACCGAGAGCCTGCGCGCCGCCACTCACGATGTTTTGGCTGGCCTGACCGCTCGTGAAGCGAAAGTGCTGCGTATGCGTTTCGGTATCGATATGAACACCGACCACACGCTGGAAGAAGTGGGTAAACAGTTCGACGTTACCCGCGAACGTATCCGTCAGATCGAAGCGAAGGCGCTGCGTAAACTGCGCCACCCGAGCCGTTCTGAAGTGCTGCGCAGCTTCCTCGACGATTAATTCGCCGCACACGTATAAACGCCGCCGCAAGGCGGCGTTTTTTTATCAGGCCATACGCGAGCGCCCTATTTGGCCTGCAGAATTTCTACACAGCGCGAGTATTCGCGCCCTCATTCCCCATTGCTATAGCCCACGCATAATGAGCGCTTGATCCAGTTCGCGATAGGCCTCGACCAGTTTTTCCGTTTTAATTCGGTTTAAGCCGCTGGGATTCGGCAACACCCACACCATCGTCGCGCCAATGGCGATCTTTTGTTTACCCCAGGCGATACCGCGCTGGCTGAATCCCTGTTCAAAAGCCTGTTTACCAAGCACCGCCAGCGCCGCGGGCTGGTAGTCCTCTATTTTTTCAATCAGGTTGCGTCCGCCGCTACGTAATTCATGCAACTTCACCTCAGTCGCTTGTACCGTCGGTCGGTCGACGAGTTTCGTTACCCCGCAGCGAAAATCCAGTAATTTTTCCGCCTCTTCCGGTTTCAACTGTCGATCGGTGAAACCGGCCAAATGAATAACTTTCCAAAAACGATTCGCGGGATGTGCAAACGGAAAGCCGGTATTCGCCGAGGAGAGTCCCGGATTGATGCCGCAAAAAACCACCCGTAGCCCTGGCGCCAGTATGTCCTTAACCATTATTACTCCTGAGCAATACAACGTTCTTTAAGTATAACGGGTTGAAAACACATTGTTTATAAAAACAGCACCCGCACGGTTACGGCTGGATTACAGCGTAAAGTTACATTATAATCCACCGCCACGGCCCCTTAGCTCAGTGGTTAGAGCAGGCGACTCATAATCGCTTGGTCGCTGGTTCAAGTCCAGCAGGGGCCACCAAATTTTAGCTTTAAAATCATATAATTAAGCCACTCTAAAGAGTGGCTTTTTTGTTTCTGACAGAGCTCGCCCCATACCGCTATTTACGATGCCAATAGGCTGCCGCACGTACCAGGTGTGGATCAAATCCCTTTTCAAAGCACTGACTTAAACGTTTTACCGTTTTGCCTTCGCCAGTAATCCAGATGAAATAGTCTGATTCTGGTATTGTCAGCTGCGACAGGCGCGTTTGCATTGCCTGTTCATCGCCGCCAACAACATATTCCACAGTAATATCCGTCAAATGGGCGAGATAATCACGGTATGCCGCATCCTGAATGCTCACCAGCGCGGTTACCGCAGGGCGCGCAGGCAGACGGCTAAGCGATTCCAGACGACGACGTAGCGCAGGCATACCGGACTCATCGCAGACATAAACCTGACAGGCATACTCTTCCGGCACCACCAGCGAACCGCGCGGCCCGCCAATCGTCAGTGTATCGCCTTCACGGGCTTCCATTGCCCAACGGCTGGCTACGCCGCCATCGTGGATAAAGAAATCCAGCGCCAGCTCGCGACGCGCCTCGTCATACAGCGGCGTGTAATCCCTGGAGACCGGACGAACGCCCTCCCCCCAGATAATGCCTTCCTCAGTGACTGTCGGGGGCGTAAAGCGACAGCCTGGCTCAGGGAAAAAAACTTTCGTGTGATCGTCAAAGCCCAGGGAGGTGAAACCGTCCAGCGCCTCGCCGCCAAGTACGATCCGCTGAAATCCTGCGCTAATACGTTCTACCCGCAGAACGGTTAGCTCGCGAAAACGCAGTTCGTTACGAACACGCTGTGGATAGCGTGCGGATGATGTCGTCATTTTTTGCCTTCGTGAAGTAATACGATATATCTAAATTAAAGTTTTAAATGATAATGATTGTTAATCAGTAAAAATGCAACTGTTTTTTGATAGTATTCTGGCAACGCGTCGCTAACTATAACCTTAGAATAAAACGTTATAAATTAATATATTATAGCAACAATGGCTTTTACCCTTGCTAAAACCCATAATTTAGATATAAATTAGATATATCTAAATAAACAGGAGGCAATGATGCAAAATCAACATGAAGGGTGTTGCAAAAATCGGGATCATAAGCACGACGGCTGCTGTAAAGATCGAGAACATCAGCATGAAGGCTGCCATAGCGCGCATCAGCATGAGAACGCCAGTTGCGGCGGCGAACACCGTCACGGACACGGCTGTGGTCGTCATGGACAGGGCGGTGGTCGACGCCAGCGATTTTTTGGCCACGGGGAACTTCGGCTGGTCATTCTTGATATCCTGACCCGGGACGCCAGCCACGGCTATGAACTGATTAAAGCGATAGAAAACCTGACGGGGGGCGGCTATACGCCAAGCGCTGGTGTGATCTACCCTACGCTGGATTTTTTACAGGATCAGCAATTTATCACGATTAGCGACGAAGAAGGCGGGCGGAAAAAAATCGCGATTACCGCGAACGGCGCGCAATGGCTTGATGAAAATCGCGAACATCTGACGCATATTCAGGCGCGGCTAAAAGCCCGTTGTGTGGGCATGGAGTTACGTAAAAATCCGCAGATGAAGCGGGCGCTGGATAACTTTAAGGCCGTGCTGGATCTGCGGATAAACCACAGCGATATCAACGACGCGCAAATCAAACGCATTATCGGCGTGATTGATCGCGCGGCGCTGGAAATCGCCGAACTGGATTAAGCGGGCTGCGTGTCCTCTTCGCGGACACGGAACACGTTAACCAGCTCTTTTAAATGTAACGCCTGTTCGTTCAGCGACGCTGCGGCGGCAACAGACTCTTCCACAAGGCAGGAGTTTTGTTGCGTGGCGGCGTCAATCAGGCCAATCGCGCTATTAATCTGCGAAATACCGTCAGTTTGCTCGCGGCTGGCCTGCCCAATCTCACGTAATATCACATCCATCTCTTCGACGTTATCCACCATGCCATTAATCAGGGCGCTGGCTTTCTCCACCAGGTGCATCCCTTCCTGAGTCTGACTGGTTGAATCTTCAATCAAATTACGGATTTCACTGGCTGACGAGGCGCTCTTTTGCGCCAACTGGCGAACCTCTCCGGCGACAACGGCAAAACCACGTCCATGTTCGCCCGCGCGCGCCGCTTCAACCGCCGCGTTCAGCGCCAGAATATTGGTCTGAAAGGCAATGGAATCAATGATATTGATGATATCCGACATACGATTTGCCGTATCGTTAATGACGCGCATTTTCTGCGTCACTTGATTCATCATCTCCCCATTGTTTTTCACTACGCTGGCGGCGCCGGCAGAGAGTTTGGTCGCTTCACTGGTATGGTCAGCCGTATTTTTAACCGTGGCGGTAATCTGTTCCATCGACGCCGCCGTTTCTTCAACCGAGCTGGCCTGCTCTTCCGTACGCGCCGCCAAATCCTGGTTACCGGCGACAATTTGCGCCGCCGCCGTGGAGATACTCTCCGAACCGTTTTGCACTTCCTGTACGATATCCAGCAGACGCGTTTTCATCGCCATTAATGCTTGCAGTAGTACGCCTGTTTCATCTTTATAGTCGGTGATGATATGGCGAGTCAGATCGCCATCGGCAATCGCCTCGGCAAAGCGTACTGCGTCATCAAGCGGTCGGGTAATGGAACGTACGATATACCATCCCATTACGCATCCGGCAGCGATGCTTATCAGCGCCAGGGTAATTAACAGCGTCCGGTTAGTTTTAAAATCTCCTTCGACCTGCACGCCCGCGTTGTGCATCTGCGCATCCTGAACGGCGATAAGTTCCTGAACTTTGTCCTTATAGACCTTTTGCACTTGCACCGTTCTGGTCATCATCTCCTGAATGGCCGCCTGACGATTATGGCTTTGAATATCTTGCAAAATACGGAATCTGGACTCCAGGTATTGCTGGCGCGCTTCACGGATCTCGGTAATGATTTTCTGCGAAGCCGCATCGTGACGATTGCTGGAAAGCTCATCCAGTAACGCCGTAATACGCTGGCTTATTTCATCCAGCTCTTTCTGCGAACTCTGGCTCCAGCGCCCCTCTTCATCCAGTAACATGAGCTGCTGCGCGATGATGAAATCATTAAAATTATCGATTAACAGATTGGCTTTTACCGTGGTGGGATAATCATTGGTAATAATGTTCTGCATACCCGTATTAGCCCGATCAAGGCTAAACAAAGACAGAGCGGAACTCACCACCATGAGAACAATGAATAAGCCAAAGGCCATAAATAATTTTGAACGTATTTTAATGTTATGCAAAAACATATTTTCTCCCTGGGATTGCATATCCTCATACAGGAAGATTTATCGGCAATAATGTTACTAACTTTATGATATTGATCGCTTTTTATTTCGGAACATTATTAGTAAGTAATATTTATTGTTCACAGAAAGATGAACCAAAAGTGACATAAATTGGCACTAATAATGAAAGAAATACGCTAAAAGGTTAACCATTTCTTATTTATTAACTGAGTTTATACCTATTAATAGGTAGGCAAGGGAGAAGGAATAAATATCACATTATTTTTAACATCACAGGCCACTGGTACTCTCTATGATGGCAGGCACCGCCTTCTATCAGAGCGCATCCGCCCGGTAAGCTTGTTGCTACCGGGCGGATGTCATTACCGTTGCGACCTACAAATAAACTTAATGCAGTACCGTGACCGCATCCTCCAGCCGGCTGGCACGGTGTTTTACCATCGCGGAGACTTGTGCGCTCTCTTCCACCAGCGCCGCATTCTTCTGGGTTATGCGGTTCAACTCGTCCACGGCGCGAGTCAGGCTGGAAAGCCCATCTGTCTGTTCCTGCGTCGACTGGCTGATCCGTGCGATAAGCAGGGTGACATTTTGCACCTGGGCTACAATGTCATCCATGGTACGGCCTGCGGCGTGAACCTGCTCGGAGCCTGACTGCACCTTTGTTGCGCTGGCGTCAATTAATTTACGAATATCGTTCGCCGCGTTAGCGCTGCGGCTGGCAAGATGGCGTACCTCACCAGCAACCACGGCAAACCCTTTCCCCTGCTCGCCCGCTCTCGCCGCTTCTACCGCCGCATTCAGCGCCAGGATATTCGTCTGAAAAGCGATATCGTTAATTAGCGTGGTGATCGTCCCGATACGTTGCGTACTGTGAGCGATATCATCCATCGTTTTAATCACCGTATCCATCGCCTCACCTCCCTGAGTCGCCGCGCTACTGGCCGCCATGGAAAGCTTATCCGCAGCGGAAGCCGTCTCGGAATTGAGCTTCACAGACTCCGCCATCTGGTTCATGGTCGTTACCGTTTCCTGAACATTCTCCACGGTCTGACGGGTGTGTTCGTTCAGATCATTGTTACCCTTCGCCAGCCTTTCACTGCCGTTTCTGACGCTGGAAACCTGACTTGATACGTCATTGATCAGCCAGCGGCACATCAAGCCAAGCTGCCCCACGGCCCTCAGCGTCAGCCCCAACTCATCGCTACGATTAAGGTGTTGTACGCTGTTGCGTTCGCCGGTCGCCACTTTCAGCGCCTGCGTCGCCACATTTTCAATGGGACGCACAATTTGCCATTCCAATAGCGCCGTACCTGCCAGCATCGCCAACGCGCCCAACAGCAACGCCTGCCATGAGGCATCCGTACCGAACAACGCCAACGCCAGCATTACGGCCATTAGCCCCATAATGCTACGCACTCGCCAGCGAACAGGCATAGCGGGCAGTTTGCCCAGCAAACCCTGACGAACCACCAGGCCTTTATGAATTCGTTTACTACACTGCCCTTCATTTAGCGCCTGATATAAAGGCTCGACGGCGGCAATCTCATCATCCGTGGCGCGGGTACGGATCGACATATATCCCGTCACACGCCCTTCACGTATCATCGGTACCGCGTTGGCCCTCACCCAATAATGGTCGCCGTTTTTACGCCGGTTTTTCACAATGCCGCTCCACGGTTCGCCCTGTTTTAGGGTGTACCACATATCTGCGAAGGCAGCTTTCGGCATATCCGGATGACGCACCAGATTATGTGGCTGCGCCAGTAACTCGTTTAACTGATAGCCGCTCACCTGGACAAAAGTGTCATTGGCGTGAGTGATATAGCTTTCCAGGTCGGTCGTAGACATCAGAGTGGTATCATCATCCAGCGGGGTATTTAGCTGGCTGACGTAGGGATGAGAAGACATGATAGCGTCCTGTGCAGGTTATCTGGATGTTAATTTTTCGCTCAGATGTTATTTCGGCGCTAATCTATTTATCTTTAGTTGTTAAAATTGCTCTGGATCGCAATTTGCGATTAATCCTTAATATTTGTACGATTTTCACCTCATCCCGGGCCTTATTTTCATTATGAAATTGTTTAGCGTGGACAACCTTTTTCTTTAAAATCTGCCCTGGCTCACCTTTTTCTCACGCCGCTGCTACCGCAACACACCGTAAACCATAAAACAAGATCTGCTCAAAATGCATCCAATTGTTAACGCATGATATTAAATGTTGTGTAAATGTGATTATTCCTGGTGTTTATCCCGATTTTCACTATGGGCTTAGACCCCCGCTAATCCCTGCAATACTTAATTCAGTATCATGTGATACACGGCCCTCTGGAGCTCATTTTGAACAGGTTACCTTCCAGCGCATCGGCTTTGGCCTGTAGCGCGCACGCACTGAATCTCATCGAGAAGCGAACACTAAACCATGAGGAAATGAAAGCACTAAACCGAGAGGTCATTGACTACTTTAAAGAGCATGTAAATCCAGGATTTCTGGAATACCGGAAATCTGTTACCGCCGGCGGGGATTACGGAGCCGTAGAGTGGCAAGCGGGCAGTTTGAATACGCTTGTCGACACCCAGGGGCAGGAGTTTATCGACTGTCTTGGGGGGTTTGGCATCTTTAACGTGGGGCACCGTAATCCTGTTGTGGTATCCGCCGTCCAGAATCAACTCGCAAAACAACCTCTCCACAGCCAGGAGTTACTTGATCCCTTGCGGGCGATGCTGGCAAAAACGCTGGCGGCGCTGACACCGGGGAAACTCAAGTACAGCTTTTTCTGTAACAGCGGCACCGAATCCGTCGAAGCGGCGCTAAAACTGGCAAAAGCGTATCAGTCGCCGCGCGGCAAGTTTACCTTTATCGCCACCAGCGGCGCATTTCATGGCAAATCATTGGGCGCGCTCTCCGCCACGGCCAAATCCACCTTCCGCAGACCCTTTATGCCTTTACTGCCGGGCTTCCGCCATGTGCCGTTTGGCAATATCGACGCGATGAGCATGGCATTTAGCGAAGGCAAAAAAACGGGCGACGAGATAGCAGCCGTGATTCTGGAGCCTATTCAGGGTGAAGGCGGCGTGATCCTGCCGCCGCAGGGATACCTGACAGAGGTACGTAAGCTCTGTGACGAATTCGGCGCGCTGATGATTCTGGATGAAGTACAAACCGGCATGGGGCGTACCGGCAAGATGTTTGCCTGTGAGCACGAAAATGTGCAGCCTGATATTCTGTGTCTGGCGAAAGCCCTGGGCGGCGGCGTGATGCCGATTGGCGCCACCATCGCGACTGAAGAGGTGTTTTCGGTTCTGTTCGACAACCCCTTCCTGCATACCACCACTTTTGGCGGTAATCCGCTGGCTTGTGCTGCCGCGCTGGCGACCATTAACGTCCTGCTGGAACAAAATCTCCCGGCCCAGGCGGAACAAAAAGGCGATACGCTCCTGGATGGTTTTCGACAACTTGCGCGTGAGTATCCCAATCTGGTACACGATGCGCGCGGCAAAGGTATGTTGATGGCCATTGAATTTGTCGATAACGAAACGGGCTACCGTTTTGCCAGTGAGATGTTCCGTCAACGCGTGCTGGTCGCTGGTACGCTGAATAATGCGAAAACAATTCGTATTGAGCCACCGCTCACGCTAACCATTGAACTGTGCGAACAGGTATTGAAATCAGCGCGTAATGCGCTGGCGGCGATGCAGGTGAGCGTTGAAGAGGTTTAAAAACGATGCCGGATGGCGCTGTGCTTATCCGGCCTGTTTTCCCCGGGTCGCGGCCTCTTTTTTGAATCCCATCACAATCACCACATTCCCCTTTTCCCTTTTACCTCGCGACGGCTACAGTAGTAACTCATCCGACCACATAACAATAATTTTACATACTGGATACGCTTATGAGCTACCCGTCGCTGTTCGCCCCGCTCGATCTGGGCTTTACTACTCTCAGAAACCGCGTGCTGATGGGATCGATGCACACGGGTCTGGAAGAACATCCTGATGGCGCCGAGCGCCTGGCGGCATTTTATGCCGAGCGCGCGCGACACGGCGTAGCGTTAATCGTCACCGGCGGTATTGCGCCCGTTCCCTCCGGGGTCGTGATGACCGGCGGCGCGATGCTGAACGACGCCAGCCAATTAACGCCTCACCGCGTGGTGACCGATGCCGTACATGCGCAAGGCGGTAAAATCGCGCTGCAAATTCTGCACACCGGGCGTTACAGCTATCAGCCGCACCTGGTCGCGCCGTCGGCAATTCAGGCGCCAATCAACCGCTTTATGCCGCATGAACTGACGCATGATGAAATCTTGCAGTTAATCGACGACTTCGCGCATTGCGCGCAGCTGGCGCGGGAAGCAGGCTACGACGGCGTAGAGGTGATGGGATCAGAGGGCTATCTGATTAATGAATTTCTCACGCGGCGAACTAACCATCGCGATGACGAATGGGGCGGCGACTATACCAGCCGTATGCGCTTCGCGGTTGAGGTAGTACGCGCGGTACGCCAGCGGGTAGGGAACGACTTTATTATTATCTATCGCCTGTCGATGCTCGATCTGGTGGAAAATGGCGGCACGTTCGACGAAACGGTACAACTGGCGCAAGCCATTGAAGCCGCAGGCGCAAGCCTAATTAATACCGGCATTGGCTGGCATGAGGCGCGAATCCCGACCATCGCCACGCCAGTACCGCGTGGCGCCTTTAGCTGGGTGACACGGAAACTCAAAGGTCATGTGTCGGTTCCGCTGATCGCGACCAATCGCATTAACGATCCGCAGGTCGCCGAGACGATCCTGACGCGCGGCGATGCCGATATGGTGTCGATGGCGCGTCCCTTCCTTGCCGATGCTGAATTCCTGACTAAAGCGCAATCCGGACGCGCAGATGAGATCAATACCTGTATCGGCTGTAATCAGGCCTGTCTGGATCGGATCTTCATCGGCAAAGTGACCTCCTGTCTGGTGAACCCGCGCGCCTGTCACGAAACCCACATGCCGATAACGCCGGCCATACGCAAAAAGAACCTGGCCGTTGTCGGCGCAGGCCCGGCGGGGCTGGCTTTCGCGATTAACGCCGCGTCGCGCGGCCATCATGTCACGCTGTTTGACGCCCAGAGTGAAATTGGCGGTCAGTTTACTATCGCCAGGCAGATCCCGGGTAAAGAGGAGTTTTACGAAACGCTGCGCTACTACCGTCGAATGATCGATGTTACTGGCGTTACGCTGAAACTGAACCAACGGGTGAACGCAGAGGATCTTCAGCCGTTTGACGAAGCGATCCTCGCCTGCGGAATAGTACCGCGCCGCCCGCCGATAGACGGTATCGATCATCCAAAAGTATTGACCTACCTGGAGGTATTGCGCGATAAAGCGCCGGTTGGTAAGCGAGTGGCGATCATTGGCTGCGGCGGGATCGGTTTTGACACGGCCATGTATCTGAGCCAGCACGGCGAATCCACCAGCCAAAATATTGCTGAATTTTGTACGGAATGGGGAATTGATACCAGCCTGCAACAGGCAGGCGGTCTGCGCCCGGAAGGCCCGCGCCTGGCACGTAGTCCACGGCAAATCGTCATGCTGCAACGCAAAGCCAGCAAGCCGGGCGAAGGGTTAGGTAAAACCACCGGCTGGATCCATCGCGCGACGTTACTGGCGCGCGGCGTGAAGATGATCCCGGCGGTCAGTTACCAGAAGATCGACGACGACGGATTACATCTCTTGATCGGCGGCGAACCGCAGTTGCTGGAAGTGGATCATGTGGTGATCTGCGCCGGACAGGAACCTCGCCGCGAGCTGGCGGACCCGTTACGCGCCGCAGGTAAAACGGTACATCTTATCGGCGGATGCGATGTCGCGATGGAGCTGGATGCCCGACGGGCGATTGCCCAGGGCACCCGACTGGCGCTGGAGATTTAACGACTTTACCTGATGGCGCTGCGCTTATCGGGCTTACGTCGTCATACCGGTTTTATAGGCCGGTATGACGCTTGAGCGCCTTATCGACGGCGTCCCTGCTTCACCGCTTTCAAAATAACAAACTTATTGTTGGTTGCTATCGTCGCGCAATTACCGAAAATCTTCTTCAGCTTGTGGAAATAGTCCAGATGGCGGTTCGCCACAATATACAGTTCGCCGTTGATTTTCAGGCAGCGGCGGGCGTGATGGAACATCTCCCAGGCGATATTGTCCGTCAGCGCATGTTTCTGGTGGAACGGCGGGTTGCAGAACACAGCGTTAAAACGGAACGGCTCCACGCCGGAGAGCGCGTTGTTGATCATAAATTCGCAGCGTTCGAATGCTTCCGGCAGGTTCGTTTCTACATTCAAACGGCTGGAATCTACCGCCATCGGCGATTCATCGACAAATACCACGTTCGCCTGCGGATTTTTCGCCAGTAAGCTCAGGCCAATCACCCCATTGCCGCAGCCGAGATCGACAATCTCCCCGTCGAGGTTTTCCGGCAAATGCTGCATAAAGAAGCGCGCGCCGATATCCAATCCGGTACGAGAAAACACATTCGCGTGGTTGTGAATCGTCCAGCCTGTATCTTCCAGTTTCCAGCTTAGCGTTTGCGGCGCGTCGGCCAGTTGCGGATGACTGAAGGTACAGTTAATCAGGCGCGCTTTCTTCCACGCCAGCGTCGTCGTGGTTGGGCCCAGCACTTTTTCAAACAGTTCCAGCGTAGAGGTATGAATATCACGCGCTTTCGCGCCGGCGATAATACGCGTTTGCGCCGTAACGACCTTACGCAAAGCGCGTAACTGCTGTTCCAGCAATGCCAGTGTTTTCGGTACTTTAATCAATACCACGCCCGGCGCCTGCGGGTAGTCAGCGGTACTGTCGAGAAACGTTACGCTGGACTCCGCGATGCCGTTATGGCGTAAATTCTCTCGCGTACCCAGTTCGCTTAAATACGAATCGCCAATACTGTATGGCGAATGCTCCGCCAGCGCACAGCTTAGCGCGCCAAACGTATCATTCAGGATCAGCACCGGGCCGCGAATTTCCGTCTCATCCAACTGCTGCAGCAGATACTCATCGGCCGCCTCCCACGCCAGAAGCGGGTTAACATCATCCGTTTGCGGAAAACGTTTCAGCGTCAGTGAACGGAAACCGTCGTCTACGTGGCTCATTAGGCCTCCTGAATGGTAAAATTGCGGCGTTATCCCTGAAAAGGGTGCGTGAGTATACACTTTTTATCAGCAACATGGAGCTTTGATGACCTCACTAACTTACCTTCAGGGGTATCCGGAACATCTCCTTGCCCAGGTGCGCGCCTTAATCGCCGAGCAGCGCCTGGGGGCGGTGCTGGAAAAACGTTATCCCGGCGCGCATGATTACGCCACTGACAAAGCGCTATATCACTATACTCAGGAACTGAAAAGTCAGTTTCTGCGCAATGCGCCGCCCATTAATAAAGTGATGTATGACAGCAAGATCCATGTGCTGAAAAATGCGCTGGGACTGCATACCGCTGTCTCGCGCGTTCAGGGCGGCAAGCTCAAGGCAAAGGCGGAGATCCGCGTCGCCACCGTGTTTCGCAACGCCCCGGAGCCATTCTTACGGATGATTGTGGTTCACGAACTGGCACACCTGAAAGAGAAAGATCATAACAAAGCGTTTTATCAGCTCTGTTGCCATATGGAGCCGCAGTACCATCAACTGGAGTTTGATACGCGCCTGTGGCTGACGCATCAGGCGCTGTCGGCACAATAAATTCTGAAAATGCCCCTTCCCCCGTATCTTTTTAACGGCGTGGGCATAAAATCGACGCGTTCACATTTCGCTCATTGCCTGCCGCCACGTCAAGGATGACGATCTGTAGAGGGTATTTTTTATCCACCGCCAACGGAACCGCGCAACAACCATGCTCTCACAATGTGCCCGTTTTATCCGCCGCCTCTGTTTTACACGCCGGGCGTTAACAGTGGCGTGTTTTCTGCTTGTCGCAGCAGGCGTCGCGCTTTTCTATTCCAACTGGCTTATCGTCAACGCCTCGCAGCATCTGACATGGAATGATATTCAGACCGTTCCCGCCCGCAACGTCGGGCTGGTGTTAGGCGCTAAACCCGGCAATCGGTATTTTACCCGGCGGATTAATACTGCCGCCGCGTTGTATCACGCCGGTAAAGTGAAGTGGCTGTTAGTCAGCGGCGATAACGGCAAAAAAGAGTACGATGAACCTTCGGCGATGCAGCAGGCGCTGATAGCGAAAGGTGTGCCGGAAGCGGCCATTTTTTGTGATTATGCCGGATTCTCCACGCTGGACTCCGTGGTTCGCGCCCGGAAAGTGTTTGGCGAAAGCCGCATTACGATTATCTCGCAAGCATTTCATAATCAACGGGCGATCTGGCTGGCGCAACAATATGGCATAGACGCTATCGGCGTTAACGCGCCGGATCTGAATAAAAGGCACGGAACCTACACACGACTTCGGGAAAAGCTGGCGCGGGTTAGCGCGGTGCTGGATGCCAAAATTTTGCACCGTCAGCCTAAATATCTGGGCGCTGGCGTCACTATTGGGGCTGATAGCGCACACGGGTGCCCTTCTCGCCAGTAAAATGCCAGAGTGCGTCGCAGCGCACTGGCAAGGGCGGAAAGGCGTGCTACATTGACGAAAAATCCCTTTCTGGAGTCCGCTGACGTTTATGATACGTTTCGCTGTAATTGGGACTAACTGGATCACGCGCCAGTTTGTCGACGCCGCCCATGAAACCGGCAAATTCAGGCTCGCCGCCGTTTACTCCCGTAGTCTTGAACAGGCGCAGTCTTTCGCAAATGATTATCCCGTCGAGCATCTGTTTACCTCGCTGGAAGCGATGGCGCAAAGCGACGCGATCGAGGCGGTTTATATCGCCAGCCCGAATTCCCTGCATTTCTCCCAGACGCAGCGCTTTTTGCAGCATAAAAAACATGTCATGTGCGAAAAGCCGCTGGCTTCTAACCTGGCGGAGGTTGATGCCGCTATCGCCTGCGCGCGCGATAATCAGCGGGTACTGTTTGAAGCCTTTAAAACCGCCTGCCTGCCCAATTTCCTGCTGCTGCGGGAATCGTTGCCGAAAATCGGCAGAATGCATAAAGCATTACTAAATTACTGCCAGTACTCTTCACGTTATCAGCGCTATCTGAACGGTGAAAATCCGAATACGTTTAATCCGGCCTTCTCCAATGGTTCGATTATGGATATCGGGTATTACTGTCTGGCGTCGGCGATCGCGCTATGGGGCGAGCCGCGCAGCGTTCAGGCGTCGGCGAATTTATTGGAAAGCGGAGTAGATGCGCACGGCGTCGTGGTTATGGATTACGGCGATTTTAGCGTCACGCTACAGCATTCCAAAGTCAGCGACTCGGTACTGGCCAGTGAAATTCAGGGCGAGAGGGGATCGCTGGTCATTGAAAAGCTGTCGGAATGCCAGAAAGTGTGTTTGGCGCCGCGCGGCGCGCTGATGCAGGATCTGACCCAGCCTCAGCATATTAATACCATGCTGTATGAAGCCGGGGCGTTTGCCCAGCTTATTGAAAACCATGCCGTGGAACATCCGGGGTTGTCGCTAAGTCGCGCCACGGCAAAATGGCTTACAGAAATACGCCGTCAAACCGGGGTCATCTTCCCGGCGGACGATCTGACTCATCCCCTTACTGCGTAAAATTATGTAAATCACATGTTACAGGCCATTGACTCTACGCGTGGCCTGTCATACTTTGTTACGCGCAAAGGGGAGTAACTTCATTGCCGGTCGATCGTCATTACGATGTGTGCAAAACCACATCCGGTCACCGGGCAGCCATAAAGGAATGCGTCAGCGTATTCCTTTATTGTTGTAAGTGAGACCTTGCCGAATGGCAAGGTCTATGCATAAAAGCAACGGCTAATGCCATTCGGCGTTAGCCGTTTTTTTTTTGCATAGGGAGAAATAATGAATACTGTTGGTACGCCATTATTATGGGGTGGATTCGCGGTTGTTGTGGTGATAATGCTATCCATCGACCTGTTGTTACAGGGACGCCGTGGCGCACATGCTATGTCGATGAAACAAGCGGCAGGATGGTCAATCCTGTGGGTAACGCTCTCGCTACTGTTTAACGCCGCTTTCTGGTGGTATCTGGCTGAAACGCAAGGGCGCGAAGTTGCTGACCCGCAGGCATTAGCGTTCCTTACTGGCTATCTGATTGAAAAGTCGCTGGCCGTAGATAACGTCTTTGTCTGGCTGATGCTGTTTAGCTATTTCTCCGTCCCTCCGGCTCTGCAACGCCGGGTGCTGGTGTATGGTGTTCTTGGTGCGATCGTGTTGCGTACTATCATGATTTTCGCCGGTACCTGGCTTATCACTCAGTTCGAATGGCTGCTGTATGTGTTCGGTGCCTTCCTGCTGTTTACCGGCGTAAAAATGGCGCTGGCGAAGGAAGACGAATCCGGCATTGGCGAAAAACCGATGGTGCGTTGGCTGCGCGGGCATCTGCGCATGACCGATACGATCGAGAACGAGCACTTTTTCGTACGTAAAAACGGCCTGCTGTATGCCACGCCGCTGCTGCTGGTGCTGATTATGGTTGAGTTCAGCGATGTGATCTTCGCCGTTGACAGTATTCCGGCGATCTTTGCGGTCACCACCGACCCGTTCATCGTACTGACCTCTAACCTGTTTGCCATCTTAGGACTGCGCGCGATGTACTTCCTGCTGTCCGGCGTGGCGGAACGCTTCTCGATGCTGAAATATGGTCTGGCGGTCATTCTGGTCTTTATCGGCATTAAGATGCTGATCGTCGACTTCTACCATATTCCTATCGCGATTTCGCTGGGCGTAGTGTTTGGCATTCTGACCATTACGCTGGTGATTAACGCCTGGGTTAACCATCAGCGCGATAAGAAACTACGAGCGCAATAATCTTTTATCGGGGTAAACCTGCCCCGTCAAAAACGCCCGGCAGCGCACACCTGTCGGGCGTTTTTGTTTAACATGTCACAATACTGTTAATATAAAGTTATAAAACATGATCACAGCAAAAAATCCAGGATATTTCGCTTCCCGAACCTTCAACTTTCCTTATACTCAACCAGGCAAACACTTTGTTACATCCTGAAAGATGCGCCGTAAGAGCGTGCAGGGGATGACCAGCAACACAATACAAGGAACATGAAATGGCTACGCAACGAGCATCAGGGCTACTGCAGCGTTTAGCGCAAGGCAGTCTGGTTAAACAAATTTTAGTGGGTCTGGTACTGGGGATTTTACTGGCATGGATTTCTAAGCCTGCGGCGGAAGCGGTTGGCTTGCTTGGCACCCTGTTCGTCGGCGCCTTAAAAGCGGTCGCCCCCGTTCTGGTGCTGATGCTGGTAATGGCCTCGATCGCCAACCACCAGCACGGTCAAAAAACCAATATTCGCCCTATTCTCTTTCTTTACCTGCTAGGCACCTTTTCAGCCGCGCTGGCGGCCGTTGTGTTCAGCTTCGCCTTCCCTTCAACGCTGCATCTGTCCAGTAGCGCCCAGGATATCGTGCCGCCGTCCGGCATTGTAGAAGTCCTGCGCGGTCTGTTGATGAGCATGGTGTCGAACCCCATCGACGCGCTGCTGAACGCTAACTATATCGGGATTCTGGTGTGGGCCGTCGGTCTGGGATTTGCCCTGCGTCATGGCAATGAAACCACCAAAAACCTCGTGAACGATATGTCTAACGCCGTGACCTTTATGGTGAAACTGGTGATCCGTTTCGCGCCAGTCGGTATTTTTGGTCTGGTTTCATCAACGCTTGCAACCACCGGCTTCTCCACCCTGTGGGGTTATGCGCACCTGCTGGTCGTCTTGATTGGCTGTATGCTGCTGGTCGCGCTGGTGGTCAACCCGCTGTTGGTATTCTGGAAAATTCGTCGCAACCCTTATCCGCTGGTGTTCGCCTGCCTGCGTGAAAGCGGCGTTTATGCCTTCTTTACCCGCAGCTCTGCCGCCAATATTCCAGTGAATATGGCGCTGTGCGAAAAGCTGAATCTGGACAGGGATACTTACTCCGTTTCCATTCCGCTGGGCGCCACTATCAATATGGCCGGCGCGGCAATTACCATTACGGTTCTGACGTTGGCGGCAGTCCATACGTTAGGCGTCCCGGTGGATCTGCCTACAGCGTTGCTGCTGAGCGTGGTGGCCTCGCTGTGTGCTTGCGGCGCCTCCGGCGTGGCAGGCGGTTCATTGCTGCTGATCCCGCTGGCGTGCAACATGTTTGGCATCCCGAACGATATCGCGATGCAGGTAGTAGCGGTCGGCTTTATTATCGGCGTATTGCAGGATTCGTGTGAAACGGCGCTGAACTCATCTACCGATGTTCTGTTCACTGCGGCAGCCTGCCAGGCAGAGGACGAACGTCTGGCGAATAACGCCTTGCGTAGCTAAGTGATTATTGATGCCGGATGGCGTATGCCATCCGGCGTAACGATAGATCTGAATCTCCCAATCCATAGGCTGTGACGGAAAGCGAATTGATGTTCACGCGCGACATCCTCGCGTAACGTTATATGTAGATGGCGTCTGCCGCGGCGCTCGGTCAGCGTACAGTATAAAGTGTCAGCCTGTGTAAATCCTCTCGCCACCCTCCTTTGCGATAAGCAAAATCAAAGCTCAACGACGCGTAATTTCTATAACGGACTTCGTTGACCTTTGTTACAATTAGATGCATTTTGAATTTTTGTGTGTTAGTGCTTGCTTACTTCACAACTTAACAAGGAATAGTTCAGGCCGCGAATTTGCCGTTTCCGCAACGCTGATAAAAACTCCAACTCTGTTGCGGCAGTGCAAACCTCAGATCACCGGCGTGACGTTAACCGATTCTCCAGGAATACTGAATGGAACTACTGACTCAATTGCTGAATGCCCTGTGGGCTCAGGACTTTGAAACACTGGCCAATCCTTCCATGATTGGCATGTTATATTTTGTGTTATTTATGATTTTGTTTCTGGAAAATGGGCTGCTCCCTGCCGCCTTTTTGCCTGGCGACAGCCTGTTGATCCTGGTCGGCGTGCTGATCGCCAAAGGCGCGATGGGTTATCCACAAACCATTTTGCTGCTTACCGTCGCGGCCAGCCTGGGTTGCTGGGTCAGCTATATTCAGGGCCGCTGGCTGGGGAATACCCGCACCGTGCAAAACTGGCTCTCTCATCTCCCCGCACATTATCATCAACGCGCCCATCACCTTTTCCATAAACACGGCCTGTCGGCACTATTGATAGGCCGTTTTATCGCGTTTGTCAGAACGCTGCTGCCCACCATTGCCGGCATATCCGGTCTGAATAACGCGCGCTTTCAGTTCTTCAACTGGATGAGCGGCTTGTTGTGGGTGCTTATCCTGACGTCGCTGGGCTATCTGCTGGGCAAAACGCCCGTCTTTATGAAGTATGAAGATCAGTTAATGTCATGCCTGATGCTGCTGCCCGTGGTGCTGCTCTTTTTTGGCCTGGCGGGTTCACTGGTCATGCTGTGGAAAAAGAAGTATGGGAGCCGGGGATAACTTATGCTTAAACCACGCATAACTGCCCGACAACTCATTTGGATCAGCGCTTTTCTACTGATGCTGACCATACTCATGATGACGTGGTCAACGCTGCGTCAGCAAGAGTCGACGCTGGCCATTCGCGCGGTTAACCAGGGCGCCAGTATGCCAGACGGCTTCTCAGTTCTGCATCATCTGGATGCGAACGGCATTCATTTTAAAAGCATTACGCCTAAAAATGACATGTTGCTCATTACCTTCGATTCCCCTGCGCAAAGCGCCGCAGCAAAAACAGTGCTTGATCAAACGTTACCACACGGTTATGTCGTCGCTCAGCAGGACGATGACAACGAAACGGTACAGTGGCTGTCCCGCTTACGGGAAAGCTCACACCGCTTTGGCTAACCTCCAGGAATCCGAATCATATCACTCACTTTGGTGATTTCATTGTTTAATGACTATGATTAATAAAGCGGTGCTTAACCCACCGCGTTATTATCGGGATCACCGCCCCGGACAACGGGTCCGAACATAAGGGAAAGTTCAGGAATGAAATACCGCATCGCTTTGGCTATCACGCTTTTTACGCTTAGCGCCGGCAGCTACGCTAATTCGCTTTGTCAGGAAAAAGAGCAGGATATACAAAAGGAAATTAGCTACGCTGAAAAGCACAACAATCAGCGCCGTATTGAGGGTCTGAACAAGGCGCTCAGCGAAGTACGCGCCAATTGTACTGACAGCAAGCTGCGCGCCGAGCATCAGAAAAAGATCGCCGAGCAAAAAGAAGAGGTAGCCGAACGCCAACGTGATTTAGCCGAGGCAAAAGCAAAAGGCGATGCGGATAAAATAGACAAACGTGAACGTAAGCTGGCCGAGGCTCAGGATGAGCTAAAAAAACTTGAGGCCAGAGACTACTAAATTAACGCCGAATGTAAATACTCACTCACCTGGAGAAAACTATGTCGAAAGATAACACTACGGAACATCTGCGCGCTGAGTTGAAATCCCTGACCGATACGCTTGAAGAAGTGCTGAGCTCTTCGGGCGAAAAGTCGAAAGAAGAGTTGAGTAAGATTCGTAGCAAAGCCGAGCGCGCGCTGAAAGAGAGCCGTTACCGCCTGGGCGAAACGGGTGATGTGATTGCCAAACAGACTCGCGTCGCCGCCGCCCGCGCCGATGATTATGTGCGCGAAAATCCCTGGACAGGCGTAGGCATTGGCGCCGCTGTCGGTCTGGTGTTGGGCGTACTGCTGACGCGTCGTTAATTATGGCGGACTCTCGACAGGCACAAGGACCAGGCAAAAGCGTACTGGGTATCGGGCAGCGGATTGTCACCATTATCGTTGAGATGGTGGAAACCCGGCTGCGACTGGCGGTAGTAGAACTGGAAGAAGAGAAAGCGAACCTCTTTCAGCTTTTGCTGATGGTAGGTCTTACCATGCTCTTCGCGGCGTTTGGCTTAATGAGCCTGATGGTTCTGGTCATCTGGGCTATCGATCCTCAGTACCGTTTGAACGCGATGATCGCTACCACAGTTGTGCTGTTAGTGCTTGCGCTAATCGGCGGCATCTGGACTTTGCGCAAAGCGCGTCAGTCCACGCTATTGCGCCATACGCGGCACGAACTGGCTAACGATCGGCAAATTCTGGAGGACGATCAGTCGTGAGTAGCAAAGGCGAACGCGAAAAACGTAAAGCGCTGCTTCTCAGTCAGATCCAGCAGCAACGGCTGGATCTGTCCGCCAGCCGTCGCGACTGGCTGGAGACCACCGGCGCGTACGATCGCGGCTGGAATACGGTGTTAAGCCTGCGCTCCTGGGCGCTGGTCGGTAGCAGCGTAATGGCCATCTGGACCATCCGTCATCCTAATATGTTGGTACGCTGGGCGAAACGCGGCCTGGGTATCTGGAGCGCCTGGCGCCTGGTAAAAACTACCCTCCGTCAACAACAGCTCCGCGGTTAATATCTTTTCTTTTATAGCATCGTGCCATCAGGTTATCGCCCGATTACACCTGGTGGCGCGATACTTTTATGCATATCGTCTCTTTATCAATCACTCAAATTTTTTGAAAAAATTTGGCAATTTTCCTTGCTAACAATTCCTGTACGCCACGTTTATGATTCTCTCCAGCGATAACAATGACGCGCTAAACCGCGTCATTGCTCATGAAAATAGCAGCAGCCGCCGAATCGGCCTCCTGGAGAATAAAATGAAAAAATTAGAAGATGTTGGTGTACTGATAGCGCGTATTTTAATGCCAGTTCTGTTTATTACCGCAGGATGGGGAAAAATTAGCGGCTATGCGGGCACACAGCAGTATATGGAAGCGATGGGCGTACCAGGATTCCTGCTGCCGCTCACCATACTGCTTGAGTTCGGCGGCGGTCTGGCGATTCTGCTGGGGTTCCTCACCCGCACCACTGCGCTTTTCACCGCAGGTTTTACGTTGCTGACGGCATTGATCTTCCATAGCAATTTTGCAGAAGGTGTAAACTCGCTGATGTTTATGAAAAACCTGACCATTGCCGGCGGATTCTTATTACTGGCGTTAACCGGGCCTGGCGCGTTCAGCCTTGACCGTCTGCTGAATAAAAAGTGGTAAGCAATCTATACTCAATTAAAAAAGCGAGGGAATAGCGCCTCGCTTTTGTCATCTGAAGGAGAGAGACATGGGACAACTGATCGATGGCGTCTGGCACGACACCTGGTATGACACCAAATCTTCCGGGGGGAAATTTCAGCGTTCAGCGTCGGCTTTCCGCAACTGGCTTACCGCTGACGGCGCGCCCGGACCTTCCGGCGAAGGCGGATTCGCCGCAGAAAAAGATCGTTACCATCTGTACGTTTCCCTTGCCTGCCCCTGGGCGCATCGCACGCTCATTTTCCGTAAACTGAAAGGTCTGGAGCCGTTTATTCCGGTTTCCGTCGTGAATCCATTGATGCTGGAAAACGGCTGGACGTTTGATGATACTTTTCCGGCGGCCACCGGCGATACCCTCTATCAGCATGAATTTCTCTACCAGTTGTATCTGCACGCCGATCCACACTACAGCGGCCGCGTCACCGTACCGGTCTTATGGGATAAAAAAAATCATACTATCGTCAGCAACGAGTCCGCCGAAATCATTCGTATGTTTAACTCCGCCTTCGATGGGCTGGGCGCTAAAGCCGGGGATTACTATCCCCCCGCGCTGCAAAGCAAAATTGACGAGTTAAACGGCTGGATTTATGACAACGTTAATAACGGCGTTTATAAAGCAGGCTTCGCCACCAGCCAGCAAGCGTATGATGAAGCGGTAGACAAGGTATTTACTGCGCTGGCGCGCCTGGAACAGATTCTCGGACAGCACCGCTATCTGACGGGCGACCAGTTGACCGAGGCGGATATCCGCTTATGGACGACCCTGGTACGCTTTGATCCGGTTTACGTGACTCATTTCAAATGCGACAAATACCGAATCAGCGACTACCTGAATCTGTACGGTTTCCTGCGCGATATCTATCAAATACCGGGCATTGCTGAAACTGTTAATATGGACCATATTCGTCACCACTATTTCCGTAGCCATAAAACGATTAACCCCACGGGTATCATTTCTGTCGGACCGTGGCAGGATCTGCTCGAACCTCACGGGCGCGACGTGCGCTTTGGCTAATTTCAGGCGTCCTCCGGGATGCCTTATTAATAAATACCACAAATATTTACCAACATTTCATTCGCGGCTATTCTTAGTTTGATTACTTTAAAAACAAGTGATTGAACCATTATTGAGGCGAAAATGGATTGGTATTTAAAGGTTTTAAAAAATTATCTGGGATTTGGCGGCCGCGCACGACGCAAAGAGTACTGGATGTTTATTCTGGTCAATATCATCTTTACCTTTGTGTTGGGCCTGCTGGACGCCATGCTTGGCTGGCAACGCGCCGGGGGTGAAGGCGTTCTGACCACCATTTACGGCGTTCTGATCTTTTTACCGTGGTGGGCCGTGCAGTTCCGTCGTCTGCATGACACTGACCGCTCCGCATGGTGGCTACTGTTGCTACTTATCCCCATTATCGGCTGGCTTATCATCATCGCGTTCAACTGCCAGAATGGTACGCCGGGCGACAACCGCTTCGGCCCCGATCCGAAACGTTTTTCCTGATGGCGGCGCGGCGCCGCTTTTAAAGCGCCGCGCGCTATTTATTTTCCGGCGAATAGCTTAGGTATTTCCCGCAGGCACCAGGCTTTTGCCTCCCCCATACTGTCGCGCCGCCAGGCCATAATAATATCGATTTCGCTGGTCGATTCCGGGCTGACCACGCGTAGCCGCCCTTCGGCAATATCCTGTTCCACCATCGAATATGGCATGGTCGCGACGCCAAGCCCGGCCAGCAGCGCCTGACGTTTATCTTCAATCGTGCTTACCGTCAGACGTGGCTGCTTATCCAGCAGTTGCACCGTTAATACCGGCCGCTCGCGCGCGGTATCCGCTACCGCTACGCCGCGGTATTTAACCCGCGTCACTTCCGAAAGCGGCTCCGGCTCCTGATGAATAGGGTGGTCAGGCGCGGCGACATACACATTCATTAACGTATACAACTTACGGGAGTTAATTTCCGACGACGATCGAAAATGCATATCCGGAGCGATGACGATATCCGCCCGTCCCTGCTCAAGCCGCTCCCATGCGCCAGCCAGTACTTCGGTAATCAATGAAAGCTGCGTATTGGCTTTAGCGGCCAGCCGGTCGATCAGCGGAAAAAAAGCAGGCGTCGGTACCAGAGCTTCAGTGACCAGCGTCAGATGCGTTTCCCAACCGCGGGCCAACGCTTCAGCATCCGTCGTTAACTTGTCTGCCGCTTCCAGCAATACCCGCCCGCGTTCCAGCAGCATACGTCCGACGTTGGTGAATTTTGTACGATGGCCGGAGCGATCGAACAGTACAACGTCCAACTCTTCTTCCAGCTTCTGCATGGTGTAACTCAGCGCGGAGGGCACCCGCCCCAACTCATCAGCCGCTGCGGCAAAACTGCCCCGGCGGTCAATGGCGTCCATCACACGCAATGCTTCAAGCGTCAGCGCTCTCTCTTTAGCCATAACGTTCTCATTCAGGAAATTTGAACATACCGGGCAGAATATCTGGCTAACAATGCAGCGTCCAGCCCCTTAACATAAAAGGAAGTAAAGAGAGGTTAATAACGATGATTACGACCCGAACCGCCAAACAATGTGGACAGGCAGACTACGGATGGCTACAGGCCCGCTATACCTTCTCCTTTGGACACTATTTCGACCCTACACTGCTGGGCTACGCGTCGTTGCGCGTACTGAACCAGGAAGTGCTGGCGCCGGGCGCCTCTTTTCAGCCTCGAACTTATCCAAAGGTGGATATTTTAAACCTGATTCTGGACGGCGAAGCGGAATACCGCGACAGCGACGGCAACCATGTACAGGCTAAAGCGGGCGAAGCGCTACTGCTCGCCGCGCAGCCGGGCATTAGCTACAGCGAACATAATCTCAGCAAAGTTAAGTCGTTAACCCGAATGCAACTGTGGCTTGACGCCTGTCCTGAACGGGAAAACACGCTGGTACAAAAAATCCCACTCCTGGCGGCGCAACAACAGCTTCTTGCCTCGCCCGACGGTGAGCAAAACAGCTTACAACTGCGCCAACAGGTCTGGGTACATCATATTACGCTGGAGAAAGGCGAATCGCTTAATTTCCAGCTTCACGGGCCGCGCGCCTATTTGCAGTCGATTCACGGTACGTTCCACGCGATGACGCACAACGAAGAACGCGAGGCGTTAACCTGCGGAGATGGCGCATTTATTCGTGATGAACCTAACATTACGCTGGTTGCCGATACGCCGCTGCGCGCATTACTGGTAGATTTACCGGTGTAGCCAGCCAGAAAAGGAGTCGCAAGATGAGTAAAAAATCGGCGAAGAAACGTCAGCCCGTGGTAAAACCTGCCGTACAGGAGGCGATGAGCGCCACTGTGCCGCTGGGCTATGAAGAGATGCTAACCGAACTGGAAGCCATCGTGGCGGACGCCGAAGCCCGGCTGGCAGAAGAAGAGGCCGCAGCCTGAAATCATGCCGGATGGCGGCGCAAGCGCCCGATCCGACTGATAACGGGTAGACCCGATAAGCGCAGCGCCATCGGGCAACACGCTGCCCCGACGTCATGCCGGGGCGTTATTATTAATGCGCTTTACTGGCCATAATCTCGATGATCTGCTTGTCTGTCTGCTGCATTGAGCGACACGCCAGCGAACACAAATTCGCAATAGATTGTTCGACATTGTGCGCCACAATCCCTTCGTTTCCGGTCACCGCCGTATCATCCAACGCCATCAGTACGGCTTTCCACGCCGCCGACGCGCTGGTAGAGACTTTCATCGCGCAGCTATTCGACGCGCCATCGCAAATCATCCCGCTGACATCGCCGATCATACTGCTGATAGCCATTGCGATAGTGTCGTAACGACCATCTATCAGCCACGCCATACCCGCCGCCGCGCCCATCGCCGCCGTGGTTGCCGCGCACAGCGCCGACAAACGCGGAAGCTGATGGTGAATATAGATAGCGCTCAAATGCGATAACATTAGCGCGCGCGCCAGGCGCTCGTCATCGGCGCCGACATGTTCAGCAACCACCATGACTGGCACCGTGGCGGTAATCCCCTGGTTGCCGGAGCCGGAGTTGCTCATCGCGGGCAACGTGGCGCCGCCCATTCTGGCGTCTGACGCTGCGCTGGTACGGATCAAAATCGCCGTGGAGAGATCTTTCGCCAGCAGACCGCGATCGCACTGTTTGGCCAGCGTCGAACCAATATGCAGCCCCCAGGAACCACGCAGTCCCTCCTGCGACAACGCGCCGTTTAGCCTGGCCGCATCGAGAATAAAGCGGATAGCGTCAAAGGGCACCGCATTCACAAACGCCAGGATCTCTTCCAGCGAGGTATGAGACAGCACTCCCAGTGGCGAGGTTTTTTCTTCTTCCTGCGCATTATCGGCCTGGGTAAATACCACGCCCTTGTCGGTTTCTATCCGCACAATGTTTGTATGATCGCCGACGATCGTGACACATGCCCAGCTATCGCCGCTATACACTTTCGCCCGTGAAAACAGGATATCGTTACATGGCTCCTGCAACATCACTGCGACATGTCCGGCGGCCAGCATCGCTTTTGCATCGGCAACGGCTTTAGCGGAAGCGTCTTTTAACACCTCCAACCCGGCTTTCGCATCACCGCCCAACGCGCCAAGCGCCGCGGCGATCGGTAGCCCTACCATTCCCGTTCCTGGAACGGTAACGCCCATACCATTTTTCATCAGATTGGGCGAAACCCATGCGTCAATGCGTTCAACAGTGCCGTCAAGTTCAGCCGCCGCCGCCGCTGCCGCCAGCGCCAGTGAAATTGGCTCAGTACACCCCAGCGCCGGTTTTACTTCTTCCTGTACGGCCAGGATAAAACTTTGCCACAATGGATTTATTTTAGATTCAAACATAACAACAACCTTAATCTCAGGTATATCAAGAGAATGCCAGGAACGGAGAAACGCATAGCAGCAGACCGGTAATAATAATCAGGTACAACGAAGCGCCTTTATATTTGTGCAATGCGGGAACCTTGTAGACCAACCATGCCGGAATTAAACAGCCCACCATACCGAAGATAGGGCTACAAATAGAGGTGAAGCTCAGTACCGGCGCGTTGAGCACAATGGCGCTCCAGGCCAGCAAAATAGCGAAAATCATAATGCCGCGCTGTACCAGATTTTCCTTAATCTTCTCGGCGGGCATTTTGCGGCGCAGGATATTCATCACAATGCCTTGCGTCGCTTCGCGGAATCCTAAATAAACGCCAAAGAAGGCGGTCATGACGGCAAAGATGTTCAGAATTACGCTAACCACTTTGACCCAGCCAGCGCCATCGCCGCTAATAAATTGCGCGGCGATCGCCAGGGCGGAAATATTCTGCTCGTAGGCTTTCACCGCTTCGTCATGCCCCATCGCCAGGGTGAAGGAAACCGCATAGAAAAAGACGGTAACGAACAGGACGCCAAACGCGATATTCATGGCGCGCAGCGCTTTATGGCGTGCGACCTCAATAGATTTTTCGCGTGAACGGTAAGAGATCACCATTGGGCTTAACGTCTGGATAAATAAAATCGAGGTCAGCGTAAATGGCAGGGTAATAATGGCGTTTTTAATCAGCAGGGCCATCGGCGGCAGCGCGCCAATGTTATACAGATGCCACATACCCACCATAGAGACGCCCAGCGCCGCCACTACCAGTAGCTTGGTCAGCACCATGCCGGTGGAGATTTTGAACAGTAATTTTTCACCGCGTGAGGAAATCGCCACCAGGATGCAGATCAGCACCAGACCATAAAATGGACTATCGGAAAGCAATCCTTCCGTTACGCCGAAAGTATGCAGATAAGAGGCGCTGTCGTTAGTAATCGCCGTAGAATAGACGAACATCCAGATGACGAGCATTACAAAGTACAGCGCGCCTAATAAAATACCCCAGTTTTTGCCCAGATAGCCGCTGATCACGCTGGGGTAGTCTTTACATTCCGGGGATTCCGCCAGCGTATTAATAAACAGCCGCTGGAACAGGTACATGGCCGGATAACCAATAATAGAAGAGAGTAAAAAGACCCAAAGTCCCATCAGGCCAACCTGGACAGGAAGAAAAACGATCCCTGCGCCTATCGCCATCCCGATACTCATAATGACCCAGCCGGTGTCGGTACTATCAAATTTGATGGCTTCACGCCATTCGCTTTCTGTCATCCCTGCCCGACGCGCCGGGGCTGATGCGTCGAGGATTACGCTGGTATTACTAGCCGATTCCATAAAATTCTCGCTCAATGTGTAGGTAGAGGTTTTTTTATTTTTCGTGCCGCAGCAAGGCGATATGCAGAACGTGAGGTGCAGGTACTTTCTTGTAATAAGAAAATCATACGCGCACGATAAGAGAAAAACTTACCAATAAAACACCTGCATTTCTTGTGGGTTAAGAATTATTTTCTATTTACTATTTATTTAATATTGTTATTTTCTCTATTTGACGCGTATCACAACAAAAAAGGGCGCACTTTGGTGCGCCCTTTTCTCAGCTTCTGTCTTCTGCGTTATCCCATAGCCTGCTCACTCTGCGCCTGTCGGGCCTATCCACAAACGACTTTAATCGCCAGACCGCCGCGCGACGTCTCGCGATATTTGTCGTTCATGTCTTTACCCGTTTCGTACATGGTTTCGATCACTTTATCGAGCGAAACCCGCGGCTCAGAGGTACGGCGTAGCGCCATTCGCGCCGCATTTACCGCTTTAACGGCGTTAATCGCATTACGTTCAATACAAGGGATTTGCACCTGACCCGCCACCGGGTCACAGGTGAGGCCAAGGTTATGCTCCATCGCAATTTCCGCCGCAATACAGACCTGCGCCGGGCTACCGCCCAGCAGTTCTGTCAGCCCTGCCGCCGCCATCGAACACGCGACGCCAACCTCGCCCTGACACCCCACTTCCGCGCCGGATATCGAGGCGTTCATCTTGTACAGCATGCCAATTGCCCCCGCCGACAACAGATAACGGGCGATAGAGTTGGCATTGACCGGACGACGGAATTTGTCGTAATAGGCCAGCACCGCGGGAATAATGCCGCACGCGCCGTTGGTCGGCGCGGTGACCACTCGCCCACCCGCCGCGTTCTCTTCACTCACGGCCAGGGCGAACATGTTAATCCAGTCGATGACGTTCATCGGATCGCGGGAGAGATTATCGCTGGAGACCAGCAGACGCCGTAACGCTACCGCGCGGCGTGGAACGTTCAGCGGCCCCGGCAGCACGCCCTCAGTATTCATGCCACGTTCAATTCCGGTCGCCATCACCTGCCAGATGCGGGCAAAGCCAGCGTCAATCTGCTCTTTGCTCCGCAACGCCAGTTCATTTTGCATCATCAGGCCGGAAACCGAGAGCCCCTGTCTTTCACACAGCGTCAACAGTTCGCTGGCGGAATGAAAATCATACGGCACCGATTTTTCTACGTCGTGCGACTGACCAAAACGCTCCTCTTCGACAATAAAGCCGCCGCCAATAGAGTAATACGTTTTGTGTAAAAGCGGCGCTTGTCCGTTCCAGGCGGTAATACGCATACCGTTTTCATGGCGCGCCAGGGTTTCAGCGTGAAAGAGAATACTGTCGGCGACGGGAAAATCCACCACATGCGCGCCACCCGCCACCGATAAACGGCTGCTGCGGGCAACCTCCTGGATAAACGCCGGAATGCTATCAATATTGACATCCTGCGGCGTATTGCCCGCCAGGCCCATAATGATGGCGGTATCGGTCGCGTGGCCTTTGCCCGTCAGCGATAGCGATCCGTAAAGATCAACCGTGATGCGCGTCGTTCGCGGCAGGTCGCCGCTGTCGATCAGCCGATCGATAAAACATTTTCCTGCATTCATTGGCCCAACGGTATGGGAGCTTGAAGGTCCAATGCCAATCTTAAAAATATCAAATGCGCTAATCATATCTCCCCCTAAGATTACCGTTCAGCGAAGATCCGTTGCGGGGCGATCCACACGATCGCCCCGTTCACGTTACATCGCCTGAGTAAAGGTGCGCGAAATAACGTCCTGTTGCTGTTCACGCGTCAGCGCATTGAAGCGCACGGCATAGCCGGAAACGCGGATCGTCAGGTTCGGGTAGTTTTCCGGATGTTCAATCGCATCCAGCAACATTTCACGGTTCATGACATTGACGTTCAGATGCTGCCCACCTTCCACCTGTGCTTCATGATGGAAATAGCCGTCCAGCAAGCCGACCAGATTGGTTTTCCGCACCGCATCTTCTTTCCCGAGCGCCGCAGGCACAATCGAGAAGGTGTACGAAATACCGTCTTTGGCGTAGGTAAACGGCAGTTTCGCCACCGACGTCAGCGAGGCCACCGCCCCTTTGCGGTCACGACCATGCATCGGGTTCGCCCCCGGCGCGAACGGCGTTCCGGCGCGACGTCCATCCGGCGTATTGCCGGTCTTCTGCCCGTACACGACGTTCGAGGTGATGGTCAAAATGGACTGCGTCGGCACCGCATTGCGATACGTTGGCAACACGCTAATTTTTTGCATAAAGCGTTTCACCAGGTCGCAGGCGATGCTGTCCACGCGCTCATCGTTGTTGCCGTACTGCGGATACTCGCCTTCAATAGCAAAGTCGATGGCAAGGCCGTTTTCGTCGCGGATCGGCTTCACCTGAGCGTACCTGATGGCGGACAGGGAATCCGCCGCCACCGACAGTCCGGCGATGCCGCACGCCATCGTCCGATACACATCACGGTCGTGCAGCGCCATCAGCGAAGCTTCATAGCTGTACTTATCGTGCATGTAGTGAATGATGTTCAGCGCGCTAATGTACTGCACCGCCAGCCAGTCCATAAAGTGGTCGAGGCTCTCCATTACCGCGTCGTAATCCAGCACCTCATCCATTAACGGCGCGGTTTTCGGCCCAACCTGGATTTTCAGTTTCTCATCAACGCCGCCATTGATAGCGTACAGCAACGTTTTGGCAAGGTTGGCGCGCGCGCCGAAGAACTGCATCTGCTTACCGATGACCATCGGGCTGACGCAACAAGCGATGGCGTAATCGTCGCTGTTAAAGTCGGTACGCATTAAATCGTCGTTTTCATACTGCAAAGATGAGGTCACGATGGAGACCTGCGCAGCATATTTCTTGAATGCCACCGGCAACGCTTCTGACCACAGTATGGTCAGGTTCGGCTCCGGCGCTGGCCCCATCGTGTGCAGGGTATGCAGATAACGGAAGGAGTTCTTCGTCACCAGCGTGCGGCCATCAAGCCCCATCCCGCCAATAACTTCGGTGGCCCAGATCGGATCGCCGGAAAAGAGCGAATCAAATTCCGGCGTGCGCAGGAAACGCACCATGCGGATCTTCATGATGAAATGGTCGATCAGTTCCTGCGCCTGCTGCTCTGTCAGAAGGCCCGCGTTGAAATCGCGCTCAATGTAGATATCAAGGAACGAGGCGGTTCTTCCCAGCGACATTGCACCACCATTTTGCGATTTTACCGCCGCCAGATAAGCGAAGTAGAGCCACTGTACCGCTTCCTGCGCGTTCCGCGCCGGGCGGGAGATATCGTAGCCGTATTTCGCCGCCATCTCCTGCATTTGCAGCAGCGCGCGACGATGCTCCGCCAACTCCTCACGCAGGCGAATCGTCGCCTCAAGATTCTGTCCCCGCTCCAGATTCGACTGCAGGTCGGCGAATTGCAGCTCGCGTTCGCGCACCAGATAACGGATACCATACAGCGCGACGCGGCGATAATCGCCAATAATGCGCCCGCGACCATAACCATCCGGCAAACCGGTTAATACGCCGGATTTACGGCAGCGCAGCATATCCGGCGAGTAAACATCGAATACGCCCTGATTATGGGTTTTCCGCAGGTCGGTAAAGGTATATTCAAAATCGGCGTCCATTTCGCGGCCATAAGCGTGGAATGAACTTTTGATCATGTTAACGCCGCCAAACGGATGCAAAGCGCGTTTAAGCGGCTTATCCGTTTGTAAACCGACGATTTTTTCCAGATCTTTTTCAATATACCCCGCATCGTGCGCGGTAATCGTCGTCGCGATGTTGGTATCGAAATCCACCGGCGCATGGGTCGCGTTCTCGATACGTATTCCCGCCATCACCTTTTCCCACAACGCCGTGGTCGCTGGCGTCGCGTCGGCGAGAAAAGATTCATCCCCCTCATAGGGCGTATAGTTATGCTGAATAAAATCACGGACATTAATTTCTTCTTTCCAGTCCGTACCTTTAAAATCACGCCATGCTTCGGCATACAGCATATCGCTGGTATCGATATTTACCTTCATGAAAAATAATCTCTCTACAGAACAGCCGTTAAGTTATGCAAATTCCACTGGTGCTTTCACGTTGCCTAAATGAATGGCATCAAGGGCAATCATTTTCTCTTCATTCGTGGGAATAACAGCGCAAATAACCTGAGAAGGGTTAGCGGAAATAATGCGCTCGCCGTGAGAATTCGGCTGCTTATTCATTTCAACGTCTAACGTAAGCCCCAGCACGCCCAGATGTTCAATGACCAACTGGCGAATTAATACTGAATTTTCACCAATACCGCCGGTAAAAATAATGCCATCCAGCCGATGTAACGATGCCGCGTGTCCGGCAATGTGACGGGCGATACGGTGGACAAACGTTTTTATCGCTAACCGGGCGCGCTCATGTCCTTCGTGCCAGGCTTTTTCCAGGACTCTAAGGTCGGATGACAACCCGGAGATGCCGAGCAAACCGGACTCTTTATTCACCACTCGCTCCAGATCGCTCAACGTCTGCCCGGTTTCTTTGGCTATCCACGCCATCGCGCCGAAATCAACGTCGCCGCTGCGAGTCCCCATCATCAGCCCCTCAAGCGGCGTCATCCCCATTGAGGTATCCACGCTCTGACCATTGCGTACCGCGCAGATAGACGCCCCATTGCCCAGATGCGCGATAATCAGACCCGAGTTTTTTTCATCGAGGTCAAGCAGTTCATACGCGCGCCGCGAAACATAGCGATGCGACGTACCGTGAAAGCCGTAGCGACGCACACCCAGGCTGGAAAAATACTCCCACGGCAATCCGTACAAATAGGCTTCCGGCGCCAGCGTCTGGTGGAAACTGGTATCAAATACCGCCACCTGACGCACGGCCGGGAAAAGGTGCCGCGCCGCGTCAATGCCGCTTAAATTAGCGTAATTATGCAGCGGCGCTAAAGGTGATACCCGACGAATATTATCGATAATCTCATCGGTAATAATGACGGACTGCGTAAATAGCTCTCCACCGTGCGCGATACGGTGACCAATTAATGCCACGCTATCCGTTAAATCACGTTTTTCCAGCTCAAAGGCAATGGCTTTTAACGCGTCCTCATAATTAGAGTGCGCGAGGTTTATCGGCTTATCGCCATTAATAGATAAAAAGGCGTTTTCAGTATTCATCCCATCTGCTATTCCCGCCATTAAAACATCACAGGTAGCGACATCCAGTACAGAGAATTTGATAGAAGATGATCCGCAATTAATGACCAGAACGACCGGAAATTCATTCATGTAGTGCCTCCGTCGATGTCAGCCTGCGTCCACGCCCTGGGGCGGAACGCAGGCTAAACGTGAGGATTAGAACAATTTGTAGACAATATTCAGGATGGTCAGCAGACCAATCAGGGTGACGAACACGTTATCCAGACGACCACGGTACTTCGCCAGCGACGGCGCTTTACGAATGGCGTACATCGGCAGCAGGCATAACAGCGAGGCGATAATCGGCGCGCCCATCGCTTCAATCAGGTCCAGAATGTTCGGGTTTGCGTAAGCTACGACCCAGGTAGACCCCATAATGAAGATCATGCTGATGGTGTTAAGCTTGCCCATAGAGACTTTGGTTTTATCGCCTTTATAACCGAATTTCAGCACCAGGCCGTTCAGCCCTTCCAGCGTCCCCAGGTAGTGACCGAAGAAAGATTTGAAAATAGCAACCAGCGCGATGATAGACGCGCCATACTCCAGCACCGTTGCAAAAGTAGATTTTGTCCCCGACAAAGAGGCGAAATGGTTGGCCAGGTAGGAAAGTACCGGAATGTTCTGCGCTTTCGCATCCGCCATGTTCTGTGGAGAGAGCGTAAACAGGCAGCTAAAGGCGAAGAACATCACCACGGCGACCATCAGCATACTGGCGCGCGAGATGATCTGTGAACATTTACGCTCGGTAAATTCGCGGCCAAACTCTTTCTCATACTCTTCCCGCTTAGACACCACGAAGGAAGAGACGATGGGCGAAAAGTTAAAGGAGAACACCATGATAGAGATGCCCAGCCACACCGTAACCAGTATGCCATCGTGCCCGGTCAGCGCGATATTACTGAGATCAACCTGATCGATAACCGCCGAGTTCCAGTAAGGAATCAGCGATAATGAGATTAGCACCAGGCTGGCGATAAACGGCCATACCAGGTAACTCATCACCTTAACCATCAGATCTTTACCAAACCAGATCACAAAGGCCATCAGCAGCAGCAAGAACAGCGCCACGAAACCGCGATTCAACGCTGGCATCTGCAACTGGTTTTCCCAAAACGTCATGAACGTGTTAGTGATGGTGACGCCATAAATCCACAGCAGCGGACAAATCGCAAAGAAGTAAAGGAACGTGATAACTACCCCGCCCGTTTTACCAAAGTGCTCTTCGACCGTTTCCGTAATATTGCCGGACGGATTAGATCCGGATAAACACAGACGCGCCAGCGCCCGGTGACAATAGAACGCAATGGGGTAAGCTAAAACCAGCATCAGCAGAATGGGGATAAGCCCGCCAAACCCGGCGCGGATAGGGAAAAACAGCACCCCGGCGCCAATGGCGGTACCAAATAAACCCAGCGTCCACGTCGTGTCCGATTTACGCCATGACGACTGTTTTGCCTGGCTGGATACAATGCTATCAGTAGTACTCATATCCTATCCTCACGAAAAGATTAAGCGTCAACTAAACCCGTAATTTGTGATACACAAGAAAGATCGATATTGCCGCCAGAAATAATACTGACCGTTTTTCTGTTCTGAATATGGCTATCTAATTTCCCGCTTAATAGTGCGGCGCAGGCCAGAGCGCCAGCGCCTTCAGTAATAACCTTATTGCGCTGAATTAAAGCGATCATGCTGTTACGAATTTCATCTTCGCTAACCAGAACAATGTCATCGACTAATTCACGAACAATTTCATAGGTTAAATTACCCGGGCGGGAGACATCACAACCATCCGCCAGGGTGCCGGTCGTTCGGTGCGTGGTTATTTCGCCAGCGTAATAAGACGCCGCCATACCGTGAACATTTTCGGCCTGTACGCCGATAACTTTAATGGTCGGGTTAATCGATTTAATCGCAATGGCAATACCTGCAATTAAACCACCGCCGCCAATAGGCACGATGACATTATCGACATCGTACAGATCTTCCATAATTTCCAGACCAATAGTGCCCTGCCCGGCAATGACTTTTGGATCGTCGTAAGGCGGAATAAAAATGCGGCCTTCGGTTTCGACAATTTCACTCACCTTAGCGATGGTGTCATTGAAGTTGTCACCGTGGAGCACCACTTCCGCCGAATAATCACAGGTGGCCGCCACTTTTGACTTTGGCGCGCCCTTCGGCATCACGACTTTGCCGTCAATACCCAGCATTGCGCAAGAAAGAGAAACGCCCTGTGCATGATTACCTGCGGAACAGGCCACGACGCCTTTACGTTTTTCCGCCTCCGTTAACGAGCTAAGTTTGTTAAAAGCGCCACGAATTTTAAATGAACCCGTACGCTGCATATTTTCAAACTTGAGAAATATTTCGCCTTTGCAACGTTCACTAAAATAGTTAGAGCGAGGCATTCCCGTTTTATATATCTTCCCCGCCAGTCTTTTTTTCGCTTCGAGGATATCTTCAATTGCAACCGGGAGATCGTATGTAATGTGCATTATAACCTCTTAACCTGGGTATTAAAAATAAGTTACCGTTGCCCACTGTTCAAAAGAAACAGGTGACGTCAATTTCGCTAAATATGTTTATTCCATATCATTCAATTTCTATTAACTGCCTGCGTCTGCATCCATTATATGATGAATATTGCTTAGCCAATTCTACTAATACTGAAGCGGCTTTTTTGATACGATAATTTTTAGACCATACCGCCGCATAACGTGCGACGGGTAATGTGTCTTTGATTGGTATCGTGATAAATTGATTAGAGCCAAAAGGCGTGGTCATATCGCAGGGAATAACAGTTAAGAAATCAGCATTGAGAACAAGATTATATATTGTGACAACGGAATCTGTTTTAACAATGTTTTCGATGCTGATGCCATTTCGTTGTAGAGTGGTGAGTAATTCGCTGTAGTAGCCCATATTCGTTTGCGGCAACACCCACTGTTCGTCCTTTAACGATTCCAGTGTGATGGTGCCGGTGCATGTTCGGGACTTGCTGGCTACCAGGACAAACTCTGATTCAAACAGCGGCTCGACATGCAGATCCTGTAGCTGCATTTCATTACTGAGCGTACCGATAGCAAAGTCCAGCCGCCCGTCGCGCAGGGCCGGCAGGAATGAAGAGAGCTGGGCTTCGTACATGGATACCTGCGCTTTTGGAAATACCTCTTTGAACTTATGAATCATATCGGACATGAAGGTAAAGCCAATCAGCGAAGGAAAACCAAACGAGACGTCGACAACGGTATTGCACGTCATACTGTTCATCTCGTTGATCATGTTTTTCATTTCGCGGGTGATAGATTCAGACCAGGAAAGCAGTACCTGTCCCGCTTCGGTCAACGTAACGCCGGTATTTTTACGTACAATTAGCTCAACGCCAAAATAGGCCTCAACATCGCTAATGATTTTACTGACGGCGGGCTGGGTTAACCCTAACGATTTTGCGGCAGAACCGATAGAACCACTTCTAATGACTTCCTGAAAGACCACCAAATGCTGTGTTTTAGGGAGAACAAGAGTATTCATATCTACCGCTCTGAAATAACATTGTGAACGGCAGGAAGTGTAGCAAATTAAATCTTAAAGGTTATGTGCGACCACTCACAAATTAACTTGCCGCAATTTTTACATGGTCTTTATTAAATAAAGAAAACCTATTACTTCAATGAGTTACAAAAATAAGACAGTAACTTAGCCTGATTTCAATCAAAAAATAGGGTCGGGATAACGATATATTATGGCGATAACCAGCCTATTTTATCTCCTATTTTCGACATCCCATGAAGACGATATTTCAATCAATTACGGGACATTTTATCGACAATTCCAGCATTAAATTTAAAACGTAATTTCTCAAATTTAAGTATAAACCGAAGGTAAATGCGCTTAAAAACCGTTACGCGTCACATTTTTTTACCTTATTTGTTTGTAAAGAAACATTTAATAAAATTTTAACCAAAATATTTCATACATTTAATTTTCATTTACAACAAATAATTTACACCGCTTTCTTGCTGTTTTTCAGGATGTAATTTTGTGAAAGAAATCGATTGCTTTTCACTTCAACTAAAAAGAGCGCAATCCATAGCGTTTTGTGTTTCTCATCACAAAAACGAATAATATTATGTCACCACGGCTGTCAATTAATTGCCGGATAGTGACGCTGGCGTCTTCTGCAACCTCTATACCCTTCACCGGCCTGATAAGCAAAAACCCGCCGAAGCGGGTTTTATGAAGAGATGAAACTGACCGATAAGCCGCTTTCTTTTGGGTATAGCGTCGTGGACAGTCATTCATCCTGCCGCCCTGTAAAAGCAAAACCCCGCCAGCTTACACTGACGGGTTTTATGAAGAGGTGAAACTGACCGATAAGCCGCTTTCTTTTGGGTATAGTGTCGTGGACAGTCATTCATCCTGCCGCCCTGTAAAAGCAAAAACCCGCCAGCTTACACTGACGGGTTTTATGAAGAGGTGAAACTGACCGATAAGCCGCTTTCTTTCGGGTATAGCGTCGTGGACAGTCATTCATCCTGCCGCCCTGTAAAAGCAAAAACCCGCCGAAGCGGGTTTTATGAAGAGGTGAAACTGACCGATAAGCCGGGTTCTGTCGTGGACAGTCATTCATCTAGGCCAGCAATCGCTCACTGGCTCAAGCAGCCTACCCGGGTTCAGTACGGGCCGTACCTTATGAACCCCTATTTGGCCTTGCTCCGGGTGGAGTTTACCGTGCCACGGACTGTTACCAGCCGCGCGGTGCGCTCTTACCGCACCCTTTCACCCTTACCTGATCCCACTTACGTGGGCCATCGGCGGTTTGCTCTCTGTTGCACTGGTCGTGGGTTTCCCCCCCAGGCGTTACCTGGCACCCTGCCCTATGGAGCCCGGACTTTCCTCCCCTCCGCCCGTCTCCCCGAAAGGACGACGACGAAGCGGCGACTGTCTGGTCAGCTTCGGCGCGAAGTATAGTGGGTTCGCGCGACTTTGTCACCCTGCGCTGCGCATTCCTATCGCCAGAGCGGCAGCAACATTTCTGGATGCCCGATAAATATTGTCAAAAGCGCCCCGAAAAGCCTCCTCCAGCGTCACGATGCGCGTGAGTACGCTAAAGACAGCGTCGATGCCATAATGATGCACTATCCCTACATCGTGCGTCAGGCTGCCGGCAATGCCAATCACTGGCTTATGATATTTTTTCGCCACATTCGCGACGCCAATCGGCACTTTACCGCGAATACTTTGGCTATCAATCCGCCCTTCTCCCGTCACCACCAGCGTACAGTCGTGGATATGCTCCTCCAGGTTCAGTGCCGCCGTGACAATTTCGATCCCGCTGCGTAATTCCGCACCGAGAAAAGCCATTAACGCCGCCCCCATACCGCCTGCCGCGCCTGCGCCGGGCGCCGCCTTTACGTCGACATTCAGCGATTTTTTTATGATGTCGGCATAGTGAGCAAGATTTCTGTCCAGCTCAACAATGTTCTCTTCGGTCGCGCCTTTCTGCGGCCCAAAAATTCGTGATGCGCCGTTGTCGCCGATCAGAGGATTAGAGACATCGCAAGCGACACGAATCGCGCAGAGTTTTAAACGGGGATCGAGCTCTGAAATATCAATGTCGCTTAGACAATGAAGGCTTCCGCCACCGTAACCGATATCCGCGCCGTTTGCATCGCGCAGTTTTGCGCCTAACGCCTGCATCATCCCTGCGCCGCCGTCATTTGTCGCGCTGCCGCCAATGCCGATAATGATATTGCTTGCGCCGCTTTCCAGCGCCTGCAATATCAGCTCCCCCGTTCCCCGCGAGGTAGTAATCAAAGGGTTGCGTTTTTCTGGTGGAACCAGCGCCAGTCCGCTGGCCGCCGCCATTTCAATAAACGCGGTTTTACCATCCCCGGACATTCCCCAGCAGGCTTTCACTTTTTCACCCAACGGCCCGGTCACCCATGCGGCGCGTTCAACGCCCTGCGTCGCGGCAATCATGGCTTCGACCGTTCCTTCGCCGCCATCGGCAACCGGAACAGAGACATATTGCGCATCGGGGAAAATTTCCCGAAATCCTTTTTCTATCGCCTGCGCTACCTCGGCGGCAGAAAGGCTTTCTTTATAGGAGTCGGGGGCAATTACGATTTTCATAGTGGTAGCCTGTTACTGCACAACGCCGGATGGCGTTTCACTTATCCAGCCTGAAATTCAGGCCCGGATCGCTACACGCCATCCGGGCACAACGTCGTTAGCGAGTGACTTCCACTTTCGCCAGTTTTTCGTAGTAGCACGCCAGCGCGCTATGGTCGTCATTACCGTGTCCATCCGCGCGTAACGCCTGCATCATTTCCATAACGGCGGCGGTCAGCGGGAGCTGCGCGCCAACGCCGTGGGAGGTATCCAGCGCATTCGCCAGATCTTTAATGTGCAGATCGATACGGAAACCTGGCTTAAAGTTTCGGTCCATGACCATCGGCGCTTTCGCATCCAGTACCGTGCTGCCAGCCAGACCGCCGCGAATCGCCTGATAGACCAGATCCGGGTTGACGCCCGCTTTAGTCGCCAGCGTCAGCGCTTCAGACATGGCGGCGATATTCAACGCCACGATCACCTGGTTAGCCAGTTTTGTGACGTTGCCTGCGCCGATATCGCCGGTATGCACCACGGAACCCGCCATCGCTTTCATCAGGTCGTAGTACTTGTCGAAAATGGCTTTATCGCCCCCCACCATCACCGACAGCGTGCCATCAATCGCCTTCGGCTCGCCGCCGCTGACCGGCGCATCCAACATCTCAACGCCCTTCGCCTTCAGCGCATCGCTGATTTCACGGCTTGCCAGCGGCGCGATAGAACTCATATCAATCAATACGGTTCCCGGCTTCGCGCCTTCGATGATACCGTTCTCGCCCAGCGCAACCTCTTTCACATGCGGAGAGTTAGGCAGCATCGTGATGATGACGTCACACTGTTCAGCGATCGCCTTCGCCGTAGAGGCCGTTTCCGCGCCTGCGGCAATGACGTCGGCAATCGCTTCAGGATTACGATCGGACACCACCAGCGAATACCCTGCTTTCAGTAAGTTTTTGCTCATGGGCTTACCCATGATGCCTAAGCCAATAAAGCCAACTTTCATCGTCATAGCGTTCTCTCTTTCCATACCAGGATTATTTTTTAAAGGTGTCGGCAAGCTTCTGCGTGCTGGCGCGGAATGCGCCTAAATCGCTGCCAACGGCGACAAAGGTCGCGCCCCATTCCAGATAACGGCGGGCATCCGCCTCTACCGGCGCCAGAATGCCGCACGGTTTACCGTGCGCTTTAGCGCGGGCGAAAATATGTTGAATCGTCTGCTGCACGTCAGGGTGAGAAGCATTGCCGAGATGACCCAGCGCGGCGGCCAGATCGCTTGGGCCGACAAAAATGCCATCAACGCCTTCCGTTGCGGCGATGGCATCAACATTGTCGACACCCAACTGGCTTTCGATTTGAACAATAATGGTGATGTTTTTGTTCGACTGCGCAAAGTAATCAGGCACCGTGCCGAACATATTCGCGCGGTGAGAAACGGAAACGCCGCGAATGCCTTCCGGCGGGTAACGCGTCGAGGCGACGGCGCGAGCCGCTTCCTCTTGCGTTTCAACAAAGGGGATCAGGAAGTTATAAAACCCAATATCCAGCATCCGTTTGATAATGACCGGTTCATTGGTTGGCACACGTACCACAGGCGCGCTGGCGCTGCCTTTCAATGCCATTAACTGCGGAATTAAGGTGGTCACATCGTTCGGCGCATGTTCGCCATCCAGCACCAGCCAGTCAAATCCCGCCAGACCAAGAACTTCGGTGGTGATTGGGCTTGCCAGTGCAGACCAGCAGCCAATCTGCACCTGTTGCGCCGCCAGCGCCGCTTTAAACTTATTCGGGAAAATAGCGTTATTCATCGCTTATACCTTCGCTTATTTCTTTAATTCTCTACATGTGATGCCGCCACCATAACTTATAGCAACGACAATAAAATGCTTATCTGAAATCAGAATGGGTCTCCGCATTCTATTTCTAATGTGGTACACATCCTGTAGCACAATATACCGTTCTGATATCTTTATCGTCTTTTATTATTATCATGATATTTTCAAATAACTCGTCAGATACACTGAATTCGCCATTCAGTATAAACAGCCTATGGCGGATAATCATTGTGCAAACGCTCATTAAAAAGGGATTATTTAACGCTTATTTTTGAGCATGCGCCCATGATACTGGGCGCTAATGCACACATTTACGCTTTACCCGGCCTACATAAAAAATTTCATAATTTGCGGTGATCTGGATCACATTCTTATATTTATACTCCTGTCATTCTTATTTCATTATGCATGAACTTTATTTCTTATATTGAGATTTAACGATTTAACCATAACCAAAATAGATAATCCTATTTCTATCATCCAGGCTGGAGAATGTTGAACAATGGCCAATATCGAAATTCGCCAGGAATCGCCATCGGCGTTTTATATAAAAGTACATGAAACCGATAATGTCGCAATTATTGTTAATGACCACGGTCTTAAAGCCGGAACACGTTTTCCGGATGGCCTGGAACTGACTGAACATATTCCGCAAGGCCATAAAGTTGCTCTGACGGATATCCCCGCTCACGGCGAAATCATCCGTTATGGCGAAGTCATCGGTTATGCGGTACGCGACATCCCGCGCGGAAGCTGGATCGACGAGTCGCTGGTTGAACTGCCAAAAGCGCCGCCGCTGAATACGCTACCGCTGGCGACCAAAGTACCGGAACCGCTGCCGCCGCTGGAAGGCTATACGTTTGAGGGCTATCGTAACGCCGATGGCAGCGTCGGCACCAAAAATCTGCTTGGCATTACCACCAGCGTGCACTGTGTGGCGGGCGTGGTCGATTATGTGGTGAAAGTGATTGAGCGCGATCTCCTGCCCAAATACCCGAATGTCGATGGCGTTGTAGGGCTAAACCATCTGTACGGCTGCGGCGTGGCAATCAACGCGCCGGCGGCGGTCGTGCCGATTCGCACGATTCATAATATCGCGCTCAACCCCAATTTTGGCGGCGAAGTGATGGTGATTGGCCTCGGTTGCGAAAAACTGCAGCCGGAACGGCTGCTGGAAGGCACCGAGGATGTTCCCGCCATCGCCGTTGAAAGCGCCAGTATTGTGCGTTTACAGGACGAGCAGCATGTCGGCTTTAAATCAATGGTCGACGATATTTTGCGGGTCGCCGAACGCCATCTGACGAAACTGAACCAGCGCCAGCGCGAAACCTGCCCGGCCTCCGAGCTGGTCGTCGGGATGCAATGCGGCGGCAGCGATGCGTTTTCTGGCGTCACGGCAAACCCGGCGGTGGGTTATGCTTCCGATCTGCTGGTACGCTGCGGCGCGACCGTCATGTTCTCGGAGGTCACCGAAGTGCGCGATGCCATTCATCTTCTGACGCCGCGCGCCATCAACGAAGCCGTGGGTAAACGCCTGATGGATGAAATGGCCTGGTACGATAACTACCTTGATATGGGGAAAACCGATCGCAGCGCTAACCCGTCCCCCGGCAACAAAAAAGGCGGCCTGGCGAACGTCGTGGAAAAAGCGCTGGGCTCTATCGCTAAATCGGGTAAGAGCGCCATTGTCGAAGTATTGTCGCCGGGCCAGCGCCCCACCAAACGCGGCCTGATTTACGCCGCGACGCCCGCCAGCGATTTCGTCTGCGGCACGCAGCAGGTCGCTTCCGGCATTACCGTACAGGTCTTTACCACCGGACGCGGCACGCCGTACGGGCTGATGGCGGTGCCGGTCATTAAAATGGCGACGCGTACCGAGCTGGCGAACCGCTGGTATGACTTAATGGATATCAATGCAGGCACCATCGCCACGGGTGAAGAGACAATCGAAGATGTGGGCTGGAAGCTATTTCACTTTATTCTCGATGTCGCCAGCGGCCGGAAAAAGACTTTCTCAGATCAATGGGGATTGCATAACCAGCTGGCAGTGTTTAACCCCGCACCTGTGACCTGATCTATTCTGGAAAGCGCCTCGCAAAACATGGCTTAAGGGCCATGTTTTCATATGTTTGATAAACTGCGCCATGTTCATACCGGATATGGCAAAAACACCTAACCCACCATAAAACCATTAAAATTCAATAAATTGAAATTCTATGCCAGGCACAACCTTACGTTTCTCACTAATTTGAGTCGCAGCACATGCAATTTGAGGTATGTCGAATATAACGACAGCCTATTAATCACCTTTACTTAATTCTGCTGCCTCATCAATTCTTTAATTTGTGCCAGCGTGGACGTGCCTTCCATCGGCCCACGCGCAGAGATAGCCAGCGATCCTGCGGCATTAGCATGGGCTAAAGCATCGGGTACGGAATATCCCGCAAGAAACAGGCTGACAAAGGTTGCGCCAAAGCAATCGCCAGCGCCTGTAGGATCAACCACCTTCACCGGATACCCAGCCACATGATGTTGTTCGTCTTTTGAATAGTAACTGGCTCCACGGGCGCCACGTTTAATGATGACATGGGCAATTCCACGCTTGTGAAGCCTTGCGACAATTTTCTCTTCATCGCGGGATTTGCTCAGGCCGAAATAATCCAGTTCGCCATCGCTTGGCAGGAAGAAATCCGTGTAATCAAGAATATATTCAAAGGCCTGCGACATTTCGCGGATCTTTAGCATCTCTTTACGGATATTAGGATCGAAAGAAATTGTGCCACCATTTTCTTTTACAATGCTAATCGCCTTGCGTACGGCATCGATCAAACGAAAGGAAAATAATGACGATCCCATAATATGAAAGTGGCGATATTGCCTAAGTAATGTTTCATCAAGGTGGTCGGCACTCAGCAAACCGCACGCACTGTCCGGCATGTTGAAAATAAAATCTCGCTGGGCCTGGCTTCGGTAGCTGACAAAAGCACTACCTGTTGTGGCGTTCGGCAGTACGGAAATTCCCTGTACATTTACGCCATCGCGCGACAATCGGGTAATATTCATAACGCCAAAGGCATCGTTGCCAACACAGCTAAACAACAATGAACGAAAACCAAGTTTAGCAACCTGATCGGCAAATATGGCAGGCGCCCCACTGGGATACGGCCCCCAAAATTCCCCCGGTGAGGAAAATCCCTGGTTCTCTTTTTTTGCCAGAAACTCGACGAGCAATTCACCCAATGTTGCGATTGTTATGTTCATGCGTTGTCCTTCATCTTGCCTGATGCAGGGTCGGGTTTATCCAGGTCAGACATTCGTTATTGGTATAGCTGTTGGTTAAGCCGTCGGCCAGAAACCGTGAGTGGTACTCAGCGGCGACAATCTGTGGCGTAATAATCGCGCTCAGCGTATTCAGTTTTCCTACCGGATAACGCGCCACATCATGAATCGGACGCTGCGCCACCACGGCAATACTCTGTCCACTAAGGCGCAGGCATTCACTTAGCAAAGCAGCTGCACTTTCGTTTTTCACGTTGAGCGTGCCATCCTCGCTGATATGGTCCACCATCACCAGACAACATGACGGTTGAAATTGTTGCAAAGATTGGATGGCGATTTCGCCCCCCAACGCCTGACCACTATGCCCCAGTACACCGCCCAACAACACAATTTCACCATCGATATAATCACGGGCCGGTGCAACATGGCTAAGATCGTTGATGATAAGGCACAGATCCCGATAATCGCCCAGGAAAGGAAGCGCTTTACGCAACACCTCTCCGGCCCCCAGAAACACGGTATCGTCGTCGCAGACCAGACGGGCAACTTGCTTAGCCAGTTCAAGCTCGACGCTATGCTCTAACGCCTGCGACTGCACCACTTCATGGCTTACCGCTGCTCTGACGGGTTGGGCCGTGTAAATCGCTCCGCCAAAGGAGCGTTTCAGATAGCCTTGCTGCTCCAGGTAATTGAGATCATTACGGATCGTTACCCCTGAAACCGATAACATTTCAGCCAAATCGTCTACTTTTATTTCGCCGTTTTTACGGACGATTTCGGCAATGTCCAGACGCCTTTTCAACAGGCTGGTAGATGGTTTTGCCACAACATACCCTTTTTTTCCGCTTCGTCGGGAAGTTATCCCGTGCTTTAACTTTCATTTTTAAACTTCTGACAGGGGATGTCAATTTTGCACCACGTCACCGAATGCTCAATGGGAAACATAACAATAAAATCAATAAATTATAGAATTTTCACATCCCCTATTTACTTACAAAACAAAATTTAAATCCACATATTTGCTTTCATTTAAGAAAAATTATCCTGCTTTTGTGTTGATGATCACAATCATGTGTGGCAATGATCGTTACATTACTTTCAAAACGAAGGTTATTTTTATTTTGGACTTTAATTTCGAAAGTTATAAACGGAGACCACTATGTTCATTATTTCCAGTAAAAATATGCTCCAGAAGGCCCAGCATGCAGGCTATGCCGTGCCAGCCTTTAACATCCATAACCTGGAAACCTTGCAGGTGGTGGTAGAAACCGCCGCAGAAATGCGCTCACCGCTGATCGTTGCCGGAACACCAGGCACGTTTAGCTATGCCGGAATGGGTAACATTGTGGCGATCGCGGGCGATCTGGCTCGTGAATACAATCTGCCACTGGCCATTCATCTGGATCATCATGAATCGTTAGCCGATATTGAAAGCAAAGTTATGGCAGGGATCCGTTCAGTCATGATCGATGGTTCCCACTTTCCCTTTGAAGAGAATGTGGCGCTGGTGAAAAGCGTGGTCGATTTTTGCCATCGCTACGACACCAGCGTGGAGGCAGAACTGGGCCGCCTTGGTGGGATCGAAGATGATTTAGTGGTAGACAGCAAAGATGCCCTTTACACCAATCCACAGCAAGCACGTGAGTTTGTGGCGCGCACCGGCATTGATTCGCTGGCGGTTGCTATCGGCACGGCACACGGCATGTATGCCGCTGAACCTAAACTTGATTTTGAGCGACTGGCAGAAATACGCGCTCTGGTGGATATCCCTCTGGTATTGCATGGGGCATCTGGTTTGCCGGAAAGCGATATTCGCCAGGCCATCAGCCTTGGGGTATGCAAAGTCAATGTCGCCACCGAACTGAAAATCGCCTTCTCCGATGCCTTAAAAGAGTATTTCCTGCAAAACCCGAAAGCCAATGATCCCCGCCACTATATGCAACCAGCAAAACAGGCGATGAAAGAGGTGGTACGCAAAGTAATTCATGTTTGCGGCTGTGAAGGGCAACTGTGAGGAATCGCCTGTGATCTACACGCTAACACTTAATAGCGCGATTGATATGAATATATTTAGCGATCCTTTACAGCCAAATATTGTCAATCGCACTCACCACACCGAGTTTTGCCCAAATGGTAAAGGAGTAAATGTTGCGCTGGTTCTGGATCACTTTCAAATACCTGCGCATATATTAGGCATTTTTGGTGGTTTCACCGGGCATTATATTGTAGAAAGCCTGCGTACCAGAAAAATGCCAGTCACACCAGCATGGGTAGAAGAACCCACGCGGATTAATATTTTCATTCATGACGGGCAGCAGGAATATAAACTGGTCAACCCTGGCTCATATATTCCAGATGAATGTAAACAACAAATTATCACGATTATTTCGCAACTGCCCGATGCAGACTATCTGGTGATAAGCGGCAGCCTGCCACAAGGTATTGAAAGCCGCTTTTACGCAGAAATTATGCATATTTGTCAGCAAAAAAATATCGGCGTAATTTTAGATATTAGTCATCCGTCATTACGTCAGTTACTGGAGTTCAAACCGTTATTAATTAAACCAAATGATGAAGAGGTTAAAGCAATATTCGGTTTAACTGTCTCTGACGACAATGATGCGAAAAATACTCTAACCACTTTACATGCACTTGGTGCACAAAATGTTCTGCTAACCCTTGGCGCTAAAGGAATGTATTTCTCCAATGGGATTGATTACTGGTTTTGTAGCGCGCCAACGGTTGATTTGGTGAGCTCCGCCTGTGCAGGCGATGCTGCACTGGCCGCCTTTCTCAGCCAGTGGTTATCTACAGGAGAAGTGGAATATGCCTTATCTCTTGCCAGTGCAACAGGAGCTGATGTCGCAAGTTCTGCCGGACTAGGCCAACTTGCGGCAATAGAAACCTTACTTTCGCAAATCCACGTCAGAAAGCTGTAGGTTAAATTACAATATAAGGTCTGCTTATGAAAAAGATCATTGCAGTGACCGGCTGCCCTACCGGTATTGCGCATACATTTATGGCTGAAGAAGCCTTAAAAAATGCCGCGAAAAAATTATCTGTTGAAATAAAAGTTGAAACCAATGGTGCCAGTGGCGTTGAAAATGCTATTCAACCTGCTGATCTGGTAGATATTGCCGGAGTCATTATTGCGGCGGATAAAGATGTCTTACCTGATCGCTTTAATGGTTTACCGGTTATTGAAGTACCGGTAAAAGAAGCAATCCATCATCCTGCGGAGCTGATTAACAAAGTTATTAATGGTGAAGCCCCAATACGTAAAGGCGAATCAACCACCAGCACGGAAATTATCGAAAAAGAATCACTGGGGCGACAAATTTATAAGCACCTGATGAGTGGTGTTTCAAATATGCTACCTTTTGTAGTTGCCGGAGGCATATTAATTGCGGTGTCGTTTTTATGGGGGATTTATTCCGCTGATCCTAATTCAGCTGAATACAATGCAACCGCCGCTATGCTAATGAAAATCGGTCAGCAAGCCTTTTCGATTATGGTTCCGGTCTTTACCGCTTATATTGCATTCTCTATTTCTGGCAGACCAGGGATGGTGGCTGGATTTGTCGGCGGCTTACTGGCAAATGCTACCGGCGCAGGATTTCTCGGTGGGATAATTGCCGGATTCGCCGCCGGTTACCTGATGTTATGGGTAAAGAATCGACTCGAAGGCTTACCGCGTCAGTATGAAGGCCTGAAATCGATTTTTATTATGCCGCTCATTGGCGTACTGGTTATTGGCGTGTTGATGTCGCTGCTTGGGCAACCTGTCGCAGCTATCAATAATAGCATGATGAACTGGCTGGCATCGCTACAGGAAGCGAATCCAATATTGCTGGGTATTGTGGTGGGTGCAATGTGCTCCTTTGACTTTGGCGGCCCGGTAAACAAAGCCGCTTATGTCACCGGCACGCTTTTACTGGGCCAGGGCAACTTCTACTTTATGGCTGGTGTGTCTGCCGCATGTATTACTCCACCACTGGTAATTGCTCTGGCGACCACCTTCTTTCCAAAAGGTTTTAGCGAGGAAGAACGTGCCGCAGGCATGGTTAACTATATCCTCGGTTGTACACACATCACTGAAGGCGCGATTCCTTTCGCAGCGAAAGATCCTTTGCGTGTCATCCCGATGATGATGATTGCTTCCAGCATTTCCGCAGTACTTAGCTACAGCTTGCGTATTCAGGTTCCGGCTCCTCACGGCGGCTTCTTAATTTTACCTTTGGTGAGTCAGCCGCTGGCCTGGGTGTTATGTATCCTTGCGGGCTCTGCATGTGGTGCGGTGATGCTTGGCCTATGGAGATTGTGGGCTGTGCGCAAAAATTCAGTCAACACAACTCCTGTAGCAAAGGCTGGAGGTCAGAATGCAGCTCTGTGAACACGATATTTTTATCAGCGATGAGCGCCTCGATAAAGTCACCGCTCTGCACCGTGTGGTGGAAAAGTTATCTGCGGCTGGCAATACCACGACTGACTATTTACGCGGCATGTTGGATCGCGAAGCACAGATCTCCACTTATCTGGGAAATGGAATCGCGATCCCACACGGTACGCCAGAGTCTCGCGATGCAGTATTACAAACCGGTGTAAAGGTAATCGTTTTTCGCCACGGCGTTGACTGGGGTGACGGCAATACCGCGTATCTGGTCACCGGAATTGCCGCGCGCTCCAATGAACATCTTGAGATTTTGCGCCAACTGACTCGCGTGCTCAGCGATGACGCTATTCTGCAAGCACTGGCTAAAGCCGAATCCCCCAGTCAGGTTTTAGCGCTACTGACTGGATCGACGACCAATACGCCAGCAGCCGTGGAGTTGCAGGAGGGTGAGCAGGCAACGTTTGTCATCCATAATCCGCATGGTTTACATGCCAGACCCAGTGCGGTACTGGTGAAGTTTATCAAACAGTTTCAAAGCCACATTACGGTAGAAAATCTGGATAGCGCCTCCGGCCCGGTGGACGGGAAAAACCTGATGCGAGTGGTGTCGCTCGGCGCGAAAAAGGGGCATCGCTTGTTGTTCCGGGCGCAGGGCGAAGATGCACAGCAGGCACTACGTGAAATCGGGGAGCTTATCGCCTCTGGTGCAGGCGAGATGATCACCGTTCCCGTTACCCCACCACCAGAAGTCATGCAGCCAAAGCGCAGTTGGCTATCTCGATTGTTTAATTAGCCTTCATTTGTTCCTCCGTGCCCGCTCCGGCGGGTACGGTTTTTCATGACAAAGTGAAGTTACAGACATTACACACCATTTCGTTACCTTACATTTCCTTTCGCAACTTTCATTTATCAGATCAAAATCACAAAACAACATTACGAAAGCCTATAAATTCTTTCGAAGAAGAAAAACGAAAGAACTCGGAGATAAAAGTGAAAGAAATAATTGCTCGTCATAAAGCAGGAGAACATCTGGGCATCTGTTCAGTTTGTTCTGCTCATCCCCTGGTTATCGAATCAGCTCTGCTTTTCGATCTCAATACTGACAACAAGGTATTGATTGAAGCCACATCCAATCAGGTGAATCAGTTTGGCGGTTATACCGGAATGAAACCGGCTGATTTTCGTGATTTTGTTTATGGCATTGCTCAGGAAGTGGGATTTCCACGTGAGCGGTTGATTCTTGGTGGCGATCATTTAGGACCTAACTGCTGGCAAAACGAACCTGCAGATACGGCGATGGAAAAATCCGTCGAACTCATTAAGGCTTATGTCGCTGCCGGGTTTAGCAAAATCCATCTTGATGCCTCTATGTCCTGCGCTGACGACCCGACGCCGCTGGACCCAATGGTTGTCGCTAAACGCGCCGCCCTGCTTTGCCAGGCAGCGGAAACGACGGCGACCGACGAACAAAAACGCCATTTAACCTATGTTATCGGCACTGAAGTTCCGGTTCCTGGCGGGGAAGCCAGCGCCATTAACGCCGTGCATGTTACCCGCGAACAGGATGCGGCCCGCACGCTGCAAACGCATCAGGCTGCTTTTCGCGCCCTGGGGCTGGATGAGGCATTAAACCGGGTTATCGCGATTGTCGTACAGCCGGGCGTAGAATTCGACCATACCCAGATTATCCACTATCAACCACAGGCCGCTAAAGCGCTTTCCGACTGGATAAAAGAGACGCCGATGGTCTATGAAGCGCATTCGACTGATTACCAAACTCGCCAGGCCTACCGCGCCCTCGTTCGCGATCATTACGCCATTCTGAAAGTGGGCCCTGCGCTCACTTTCGCGCTGCGCGAAGCCATTTTCGCACTTGCGCAAATGGAAAACGAGCTGATCTCCCCGGAACAACGTAGCCGCGTGATGGAAGTTATCGATGAAGTGATGCTAAACGAACCGGGCTACTGGAAAAAATACTACCGTCCAACCTGGAGCCAGGCGATGGTCGACATCCACTTTAGTTTGTCTGACCGTATTCGCTATTACTGGCCGCACCCGCGTATTCGTCAAAGCGTAGAAAAGTTAATCGCCAATCTGAACAACGTCACATTGCCGCTGGGATTAATTAGCCAGTTTATGCCCGTACAGTTTGAACGCCTGTCTGAGGGCGTGCTCACCCCCACGCCGCATAACCTGATTATTGACAAAATTCAGGATGTTCTGCGCGCTTATCGCTTCGGTTGCACGCCGGATGTCGCCTGAATAATGGAGAATTTATGAGCCAACTATTTGTCCGAACCGGAATCACATTCGACTCGAGCCAACAGGCGCTGGCGCACATTGGCAAAGAGATGCTGGCGAAAGGCGTGGTACATGATAGTTATCCGCAGGCACTGGTGGAACGTGAAGCGTCTTTTCCTACCGGCATTGCGCTGGAGCGTCACGCCGTCGCTATCCCTCATTGCGAGGCGGTTCATGCGAAATCACCCGCTATCTATCTGATTCGTCCAGATAAGCCGGTCATGTTTCAACAGGCGGATGATGACGAAGAGATTGCCGTTTCGTTAATCATCGCCTTAATCGTTGAAAACCCGGCGGCACAGCTAAAACTTCTGCGCCGCCTGTTTAGTGAGCTACAGAACCCAAGCACCCTCGATGCCCTGTTAAGCGCGCCGGATGCCGAACTGGCGATACGCTTTCAGGAAACCATCCTTGAGCCTGAGCAGTGCGTCCAGGTTTGATAATAAATTGATAATAATGAGGAATACCCTATGAAACGTAAAGTAATTGTGGCCTGTGGCGGTGCGGTTGCAACCTCAACGATGGCTGCGGAAGAAATTAAAGAGCTATGTGATGCCAACCATATTGAGCTCGACTTAGTGCAATGCCGGGTCACCGAAATCGAAACCTATATGGACGGCGCCGATCTTATCTGTACCACTGCCAGGGTCGATCGCGCCTTTGGCGATATTCCCGTCGTTCACGGTATGCCTTTTGTTTCCGGCGTGGGTATTGAAGCATTACAGCAAAAAATTCTGTCCATTCTCATGGGGTAACGTATGTTTAGCGAAATAATGCGTTATATCCTCGACTTAGGCCCAACGGTGATGTTGCCTCTGGTGATCATCGTGTTCTCTAAACTGCTGGGAATGAAGCTTGGGGATTGTTTTAAATCGGGTTTGCATATTGGTATCGGCTTCGTGGGTATTGGTCTGGTCATCGGCCTGATGCTGGATTCTATCGGCCCCGCGGCGAAAGCCATGGCGGAACATTTCCAAATCAATCTCCACGTTATTGACGTCGGCTGGCCAGGTTCATCGCCCATGACCTGGGCGTCACAAATCGCGCTGGTCGCGATCCCTGTCGCCATCGGGGTTAACGTCCTGATGCTGGTGACCTGCATGACCCGCGTGGTGAATGTCGATATCTGGAATATCTGGCACATGACCTTCACGGGCGCCATGCTGCATCTGGCGACCGGTTCATACTGGCTGGGGATTCTGGGCGTTGTGGTTCATGCCGCCTTTGTCTACAAACTGGGGGACTGGTTTGCCAAAGATACCCGCGACTATTTTGGCCTCGAGGGGATTGCAATCCCACACGGCTCATCCGCGTACCTGGGCCCCGTGGCGGTGCTCGTTGATACCATTATCGAAAAAATTCCGGGTCTCAATCGTATTCACTTTAGCGCAGACGATGTCCAGAAACGCTTCGGACCGTTTGGCGAGCCGGTGACTGTCGGCTTCGTGATGGGGCTGGTGATTGGTGTACTGGCAGGCTACGACGCCAAAGCCGTTCTGCAACTGGCGGTCAAAACCGCAGCGGTGATGCTGCTTATGCCACGCGTCATTAAACCTATTATGGATGGCCTAACGCCTATCGCCAAACATGCGCGTAAACGTCTACAGGCCAAATTTGGCGGGCAGGAGTTCCTGATAGGCCTTGATCCAGCGCTACTGCTCGGTCATACCTCTGTTGTCTCCGCGAGCCTGATATTCATTCCGCTGACCATCCTGATTGCCGTCTTAGTACCGGGGAACCAGGTGCTGCCGTTCGGCGACCTCGCCACCATCGGTTTCTTTATTGCGATGGCGGTTGCGGTACACCAGGGCAACCTGTTCCGCACGCTGATTTCAGGTGTCATTATCATGGGCATCACCCTGTGGATAGCCACCCAGACGATTGGCCTGCATACCCAACTGGCTGCCAATGCCGGAGCGCTAAAAGCTGGCGGACAAGTCGCCTCGCTGGATCAGGGCGGTTCCCCCATCACCTGGCTGCTGATTCAACTTTTTACCTGGCAGAATATCGTCGGCTTCGCCGTCATTGCCATTATCTATCTGGCTGGCGTACTGCTGACCTGGCGTCGCGCCCGACAGTTTGTCGCGGCTGAGAAAGCCACGGCGCTACAGCAAAGTCAAATCGCCTCTTAATTTTAGGGGAGCAATCGCTCCCCTCACCTTCCTGGAGAATGTTATGAAATCAGTGGTTATTCACGCTGAGGGAGACGTGCGCGTTGAAGAACGCCCCTTACCACAACTGCAAGCCGAGGACGATGTGTTGGTCAAGGTCGTTAGCTCAGGGCTTTGCGGGTCGGATATCCCGCGTATTTTCGCGCAGGGCGCCCATTATTATCCTATTACGTTAGGTCATGAATTCAGCGGCTACGTTGAATCCTACGGCACAGGCGTAACGGATATGCAGCCCGGCGATGCCGTCGCTTGTGTCCCGCTTCTTCCCTGCTTTCACTGTCCGCAATGCGAACGCGGTTACTTTTCTTTATGCAAACAGTATCAGTTTGTAGGATCGCGCAGCGAAGGCGGTAATGCGGAATATGTGGTGGTCAAACGGGCCAATCTTTTCCGCTTGCCGTCTGATATGCCAATTGAAGATGGCGCGTTTATCGAACCGATTACCGTGGGCTTACACGCCTTTCATCTGGCGCAGGGCTGCGAGGGGAAAAACGTAATTATCGTCGGGGCCGGGACAATTGGCCTGCTGGCCTTACAGTGCGCGCGGGAACTGGGCGCGCGAAGCGTAACGGCGATTGATATCAATCCGCAGAAACTGGAACTTGCGAAAGCGCTCGGCGCAACGCATACCTGTAATAGCCGGGAAATGACCGCCGACGACATCCAGACCGCGTTGTCCGACATTCAGTTTGATCAACTGGTTCTCGAAACGGCAGGAACTCCCCAGACCGTCTCGCTGGCTATCGATATCGCCGGGCCGCGCGCGCAACTGGCGCTGGTGGGGACGTTACATCACGATCTCACCCTGACAACGCGTACATTCGGGTTAATTTTGCGTAAAGAGCTCACGCTCCTCGGCAGTTGGATGAACTACTCCGCGCCATGGCCAGGAGAGGAATGGGAAACCGCAGCGCGCCTGTTGGCTGAAAAACGTCTTCAACTGGCCCCTCTCATTGCCCATCGCGGCGATGCGGAAAGCTTTGCAGAAGCAGTCAAAGCGCTTAATGGCGCGCCCATGCAGGGCAAAATTTTACTTCAACTTTCCTGATGGTACGAGCCAGCAACCTGCGCTGGCTCACATTTCCTTTCGAAATTTAGCGTTCACCTTTCGCAATCCTTCGATTAAACTAGTTACAGTTAATTATCAGGCAAATCAATATGAACTCATTTGAGCGAAGAAATAAAATTGTCGACCTGATTAATACGCAAGGCAGCGTGCTAGTGATGGACCTTTCAAATACCTTTGGTATTTCTGAAGTGACTATCCGTGCTGACCTGCGTCTGCTGGAAGAGAAAGGCCTTGTCACCCGTTTTCATGGCGGCGCGGCAAAACCGGGAAGTCATCTGGCGGAAGGCGACAATCAGGAAGTCATTCTGGAAGATCGGTATCAACTCGCCAGCGATCCGAAAAAGCGGATTGCCCAGGCGGCTGCGGCAATGGTTGAAGAAGGAATGACCATCATTCTGGATAGCGGGAGCACAACATTACTGATTGCGGAAGCGCTCGCGCGAAAAAGCAATATTACGGTGATCACTAACAGCTTGCCTGCCGCTTTTACGCTATCAGAAAATAAAGATCTCACGCTGGTGGTCTGCGGCGGTACGGTACGGCATAAAACCCACTCAATGCACGGCACGATTGCGGAACGCTCGCTACACGGCATCAGCGCCGATGTCATGTTTGTCGGGGCGGATGGCATTGATGCGACAAACGGTATTACCACGTTTAACGAAGGTTATTCCATTAGCGGCGTCATGGCGGCGGCGGCACACAAAGTTATCGCGGTACTGGACGCGACCAAATTTAACCGTCGCGGCTTTAACCAGGTATTGCCGATGGACAAGATCGACTGTGTGATAACCGATGACACCATCAGCAAACAGGATAAAGCGGCATTAGCGAAAACAGGCGTGGAACTAATGATCGTCTAAAAAGGAGTCGGTTATGCGTTGCTGATCGCGAGAGTAAGCCCGAAGGAAAGGTCCAGTCCGCTATCACCGCCCAATGCCCCCATCACTTTACCCACATCAATCACCTGATTGAGTATTAACGCGATGGCGATAAAAGGCGGTTCCCGGGCGCTCGCTTTTATTCTTCCTGCTGCTCCAGCGCATACTTATACAGCGCATTTTTCTTCACGCCGTGAATTTCTGCTGCCAGCGCCGCCGCTTTTTTCAGCGGCAGTTCTGCCTGTAGCAGCGCCAGCGTGCGCAGCGCGTCGGCGGGCAGGTCGTCTTCTTGCGCTTTATGGCCTTCGACAATCAGCACCATTTCGCCTTTGCGACGGTTTTCATCTTCTTTGACCCACGCCAGCAGCTCGCCAACCGGCGCGCCGTGAATGGTTTCCCAGGTTTTGGTCAGCTCACGCGCCAGCACCACATAACGGGATTCTCCCAATACCGCGACGATATCTTCCAGGCTATCTAACAGGCGGTGGGTTGACTCATAAAAAATCAGCGTTCGCGGTTCCGTTTCAATGGCTTTTAGCGCATCACGGCGGCCTTTGGATTTCGCCGGTAAAAAGCCTTCATAGCAGAAACGGTCAGATGGCAGGCCAGCGGCGCTCAGGGCGGTAATCGCCGCACATGGCCCCGGTAGCGGCACCACGCGAATCCCCGCTTCACGGCAGGTACGCACCAGGTGGTAGCCCGGATCGTTAATCAGCGGCGTACCGGCGTCGGAAACCAGCGCAATGTTCTGCCCTTCTTTTAGCTTCGCGACCAGCGTTTCCGCTTTTTGTTGTTCGTTATGGTCGTGCAGCGCGAACAATCGGGCATTAATCCCAAAATGTTGCAGCAATAAACCGGTGTGACGAGTATCCTCGGCGGCAATCAGATCTACAGCCTGTAACACCTCCAACGCACGCTGGGTAATATCCGCCAGATTACCGATAGGAGTAGGTACAATAAAGAGTTGGCCCTGAGAATTATCCGCCGATTCGTTTTGTTTCATTGTGTCGTCCGTATTGCCGATTTAATATTGAGCATTGCGTAAAAAAATATCACTGGATACAGTATGGTACCCTCAACATTTTCTCGTTTGAACGCCGCACGCGCGCTGCCTGTCGTCCTGGCTGCGCTACTTTTCGCCGGGTGCGGCACCCAGGCGCCAGATCAAAGCGCAGCCTATATGCAGGGTTCAGCGCAAGCTGACTCCGCCTTTTACCTGCATCAGATGCAGCAAAGCGCAGATGATAGCAAGACCAACTGGCAATTACTCGCCATTCATGCACTGCTGAAAGAAGGAAAAAGCCAGCAGGCCGTCGACCTGTTCAACCAACTCCCGCAAAATCTGAACGATACCCAGCGTCGCGAACAGTCTTTATTAGCGGTAGAAATCAAACTGGCGCAAAAAGATGTCGCAGGCGCGCAGGCCTTGCTGGATAAACTAAAACCCGCCGACTTTGCGCCACATCAGCAAGCGCGTTACTGGCAGGCGCAGATCGTTGCCAGCCAGGGACGCCCGTCGCTTACCCTGTTGCGGGCGTTAATCGCCCAGGAACCGCTACTGGCGGCGAAAGATAAACAAAAAAATATCGACGCCACCTGGCAGGCGCTCTCCGCCATGACGCCGGATCAGGCCAGGACGCTGGTTATCAACGCCGATGAAAATGTGCTTCAGGGCTGGCTGGATCTGCAACGCGTCTGGTTTGACAACCGCAACGATCCGGACATGCTGAAAGCCGGGATCGCCGACTGGCAAAAACGCTACCCGCAAAATCCGGGGGCGAAAATGCTGCCGACGCAGCTCGTCAATGTACAACGTTTTAAACCAGCTTCCACCAGCAAAATCGCTCTGCTGCTGCCGCTGAACGGTCAGGCTGCCGTGTTTGGCCGTACCATCCAGCAAGGTTTCGAAGCCGCGAAAAACCTCGGCACCCAGGCGGTGGAAATGCAGCCTGCCGCCGCGCCTGACGCGCCGGTAGAACCTGGCGTGGAGGAGACGCAGCCACAAATGACCAACGGCGTCGCCAGTCCGTCGCAGGCCTCGGTGAGCGATCTGACCGATGACGCTCCAGCCCAGTCCGCTACGCCAGTCAGCGCGCCACAAACTCCCCCTGCTACAACAAGCGCGCCGGCGGATCCCTCCGCTGAATTAAAAATCTACGATACCTCTTCCCAGCCGTTGGATCAGGTGCTTGCTCAGGTTCAGCAAGACGGCGCCAGTATCGTGGTCGGGCCGCTGTTGAAAAACAATGTGGAAGCGCTGATGAAAAGCAACACGCCGCTCAACGTGCTGGCGCTCAACCAGCCGGAAACGGTACGTAGCTTCCCTAATATCTGCTATTTCGCGCTCTCTCCGGAAGATGAAGCCCGTGACGCGGCGCATCATATTTATGACCAGGGCAAGCAGTCGCCGCTGCTGTTGATCCCACGCAGCGCGCTTGGCGATCGCGTGGCGAACGCCTTCACCCAGGAGTGGCAAAAATTGGGCGGCGGCATCGTGTTACAGCAAAAATTCGGCTCCGTAGCCGAGCTGAAAATGGGCGTGAACGGCGGCGCGGGTATCGCGTTGACGGGCAGCCCGGTCGCCGCCAGCGTGCCTGCGCAGCCTGGCGTCACCATTGGCGGTCTGACCATCCCTGCGCCGCCGACCGACGCGCAAATCACCAGCGGCGGACGCGTAGACGCGGTCTATATTCTGGCTACGCCGGAAGAGATTGGCTTTATCAAACCGATGATCGCCATGCGTAACGGCACCCAGAGCGGCGCGACGCTGTATGCCAGCTCTCGCAGCGCGCAAGGCACCTCCGGCCCCGACTTCCGTCTGGAAATGGAGGGTTTGCAATACAGTGAAATTCCTATGCTGGCAGGCGGTAATATGCCGTTGATGCAGCAGGCGCTGAGCGCTGTACATAACGACTATTCTCTGGCGCGGATGTACGCCATGGGCGTGGATGCCTGGACGCTGGCGAACCACTTTTCGCAGATGCGTCAGGTGCAGGGATTTGAGATCAATGGTAATACCGGCGCATTAACCGCCAGCCCGGATTGTGTGATTAACAGGAAGTTATCATGGCTCAAATACCAGCAAGGGGAGATTGTTCCCGCCAGCTAACGCGTAAACAGGCTGGCGACGCGTGGGAAGCTGCCGCGCGTCGCTGGCTGGAAAGCAAAGGACTGCGGTTTATCGCCGCCAACGTGCGCGAGCGCGGCGGCGAAATCGATCTGATCATGCGCGACGGAAAAACGACGGTTTTTGTTGAGGTCCGCTATCGGCGCTCCGGGCTTTATGGCGGCGCGGCGGCTAGTGTGACCCGCAGCAAGCAACACAAATTATTACATACTGCCCGCTTGTGGCTCGCCCGCCAGAATGGGAGTTTTGATACTGTGGATTGTCGGTTCGATGTGTTAGCCTTCACCGGAAATGAGATTGAGTGGTTTCGGGATGCGTTTAACGACCACTCATAATTGAAGATTTTAAGGATTAGCGTGCTCGAAAGAATCAAAGTTTGCTTTACAGAAAGCATTCAAACTCAAATTGCTGCGGCGGAAGCGCTTCCGGATGCCATTTCCCGCGCCGCCATGACGCTGGTTCATTCCCTGCTTAACGGCAACAAAATCCTCTGTTGTGGAAACGGGACGTCCGCGGCCAACGCACAGCATTTTGCTGCCAGCATGATTAACCGCTTTGAAACGGAGCGACCCAGTTTACCCGCCATTGCACTAAATACCGATAATGTGGTCTTAACTGCGATCGCTAACGATCGCCTGCACGATGAAGTTTATGCAAAACAAGTCCGGGCGCTGGGACATGCAGGCGATGTTTTATTGGCGATCTCTACGCGTGGTAATAGTCGCGATATCGTAAAAGCCGTTGAAGCAGCCGTCACACGTGACATGACCATTGTGGCGCTAACCGGGTATGACGGGGGTGAGCTGGCCGGACTATTAGGGCCGCAGGATGTTGAAATTCGTATCCCTTCACACCACAGCGCGCGCATTCAGGAAATGCATATGCTGACGGTAAACTGCCTGTGCGATTTGATCGATAACACGCTTTTTCCTCACCAGGATGATTAAGGAGTACACATGAAGGCATTTTCGCCGCTCGCAGTCCTTATTTCTGCGTTGCTATTGCAAGGTTGCGTCGCCGCCGCGGTAGTGGGTACGGCAGCCGTCGGCACCAAAGCCGCAACCGACCCGCGTAGCGTGGGCACCCAGGTGGATGACGGAACGCTGGAACTGCGTGTCAGCAGCGCGCTGTCGAAAGATGAGCAAATCAAAAAAGAGACGCGCATCAATGTCACGGCTTATCAGGGCAAAGTTTTGTTAGTGGGCCAGTCGCCAAACAGCGAACTCTCCGCACGCGCGAAACAGATAGCGATGGGCGTTGAAGGCACCACCGAGGTCTATAACGAGATTCGCCAGGGTCAGCCTATCGGCCTGGGGACCGCCTCTAACGATACCTGGATCACCACGAAAGTTCGCTCACAGCTACTGACCAGCGATCAGGTAAAATCGTCAAATGTGAAAGTCACCACCGAAAATGGCGAAGTGTTCCTGCTGGGCCTGGTGACTGAACGTGAAGGTAAAGCGGCAGCGGACATCGCCAGCCGGGTGAGCGGCGTGAAACGCGTGACCACCGCCTTTACGTATATTAAGTAACCGGTGTGCCGGGTGGCGATAAGAATGTGTAAACCGCGTCGCCATCCGGTAAATCATCCGGCTTCGCTACTCCGCTTTTTCCCGCAGTTGCGATGAGGTCAGAATCGTCACGCCTTCTTGTGCTGGCGCCAGCGCTTCCGCCAGCATGGCCCGCGCCACATCCCGCGCATCGATCGATTTCCAGTTTCCTGGCAACAGCCGGAATAGCGGAGCGAAAAGCGTTTCATTCACCCGCCGCGTTGTTCTGTCGCCGAGCAGCATAGAAGGTCGGGCAATCGTCAAACGAGGCCAATTTTGCGCGATTAACGCCTCCTCCATTTCTCCTTTCACCCGATTGTAGAAAAACGGAGAGTGCGCGTTTGCTCCCATTGCGCTGACCACCACCATGTGCTGCGCGCCCAGTCGACGCCCGGTCAGCGCGGTATCAACCACCAGCGTATAATCCGCATGAATAAACGCCGCTTTACTTCCCGCTTCACGCCGGGTCGTGCCCAGGCAGCAAAAAACAATATCCACCGGGTCGGTCACCTGAGCTAACGCGTCGGTAAGCTGCGGATCGTGAGGGTTATAAACGCCGACAATATCCGTCAGCGGGCGACGCGTCGGCGCGGCGATAGCGCTCACCTGCGGCGTGTTGATTAACATTCTCAGCAGATGTCCGCCGACCAGTCCGGTCGCGCCGGTAATCAGTACCTGACTCATCCTCGCTCCTTTACAGATTTGTCCACCTTGCACTCTCGGCCCTATCGACCAGGCTTAATAGTCTACGAGGTAAGTATCCATCATTGTGGAAAATTTGCCTTACCCGACGCCACCACTGCGGAGGAAACGCATGAGTAAGAAAATTGCCGTTTTGATTACCGATGAATTTGAAGATTCAGAATTTACCTCGCCGGCTGCAGAATTCCGTCAGGCCGGCCATGAGGTCATCACCATCGAAAAAGAGGCGGGTAAAACGGTGAAAGGAAAAAAAGGCGAGGCCAGCGTCACCATTGATAAGGCTATTGATGACGTTCGTCCCGACGAGTTCGACGCCTTGCTATTGCCGGGAGGTCATTCGCCGGACTACCTGCGCGGCGACAGCCGTTTCGTGGATTTTACCCGCGATTTCGTTAACAGCGGTAAACCGGTTTTTGCCATTTGCCACGGCCCACAGTTGTTGATCAGCGCCGATGTCATTCGTGGCCGCAAACTCACGGCGGTGAAACCGATTATTATCGATGTGAAGAATGCGGGCGCGGAATTTTACGATCAGGAAGTCGTCGTCGATAAAGATCAGCTGGTGACCAGCCGCACGCCTGACGACCTGCCGGCATTTAACCGCGAGGCGCTACGCCTGCTGGGCGCGTGAGTCGCGTAACCAGTGCAGTTTTTTACCAAACCCCAGCGTGTTGTCGGTGAATTTAATTTCATCCAGCCGGATTTCCCATACCGGCGCTGGCAGCACCCTGGCGACCGGGAAGCGACGAAGGTAAGCTTTACGCGCGGCGTCGCTCTCCTGCCCCTCCAGACGGCGAATTTCCCCTTTAAACTGTACGCCGCGAATGCGCGCCACCGTTTTCGGCTGACCATTGACCGTTCCCGCAACTGGCGCGCACGCGCCAGACATTTGCGCATGGCGGGTTTTATCATCCGTTAACAGATACAGCGCGACGTTTTGCGCATCAAACAAATAAAACGCATTGGCGCACCACAGCTCTCCCTCATGGTGTACGCACCAGGTCACCACGTGTTGTTTCGCCAGCCAACGGCCAATAGCGGTAAGTGTGTCCATCTTTATTCTCGCTTATACTGGGAACCTGAAAATTATCATGCTGATGGCGACAATGACACCCTGGTATCTGTATCTGATTCGTACTGCAGACAATGCGCTTTACACCGGAATAACCACCGATGTGGCGCGTCGTTACAGGCAGCATCAAACGGGAAAAGGCGCAAAAGCATTACGGGGAAAAGGCGAGTTAACGCTGGCGTTTGCGGCGCAGGTCGGCGATCGCTCGCTGGCCCTGCGCATAGAGTATCGCATCAAACAGCTCACAAAGCGCCAGAAAGAGCGCCTTGTGACGGAACGCGAAGCGTTTGAGGCGCTGCTGTCCAGCCTGCAAACGCCGGTGCTTAAAAACGATTGAAGTGGTCGTGATACTCCACCAGCCCCGTCACGCCCTCCAGCGCATCCTCAGCCAAACGGTGTACCTGGAAAGCGCTTTCCGTACCGGGCCAACGGCAGTGAAGATCGTAATGCGCGGCCAGCTCAAAACCGAAGCGGCTATATAACGCCGGATCGCCCAGCGTCACGACCGCCGCGTAGCCGAACTCGTTGAGCGAATCCAGCCCTTCATACACTAACTGGCGCGCCAACCCTTGCCCGCGATACTTTTCATCGACCGCCAGCGGCGCCATGCCGACCCACTGTAAATCTTCGCCCTGCACATCAACCGGACTAAAGGCGACATAGCCCACCACCTGACCTTCATCATCCGTGGCCACCAGTCCGAGCGTCAGAAAACCATCTTCACGCAAATCGTGAACCAGCTTCGCTTCCGCATCGCTTTCGAATGAACGGCGTAACAGCGCATCAATACCAGGCGCATCAATAGGAATTTCTACTCGAATTAGCATGGTTCACCTACCGAGGTCTGTTTGGTTTCCGGCGAGTTTTTCATTCCCGCCTCAACAAAATCCGCCAGTTGCAGCAGCATAACGCGTAACGCTTTCGGCATCTGCTCCAGTTCGATGGCGTCCATCAGATTCTTCACATACAACCCTAACTCAGTATCGCCTTCAATGACCAGTCGACGCTGGAAAAAGAGCGTATCCGGGTCCTGTTTACGGGCAGCTATCATTAGCAGATCGCTGGCGTCGGCGCTAAAACTGACGTCAGCATCCGCCTGCTGGCTAACGATCAGCTTTTCATTTTCAACCGTGGTATACCATTTTAAGTCGATGTCACGAACATGAATGCTTAACCAACGACCTTCGAGGAATTCCAGCTCTCCATCGGCCAGCGCCTGACGAAACTGCCAGCTCAGAACCTGTTCCAGAACCTGGCGCTTTAGCGCAAAGGGCGTCAGTTTAACCGGTACACTCATCAGAGACGGGCCAGCATGGACTAAGCGTGAACGCAGTTTATCTAACACGAGCTTTACTCCCTGTTTCAATAGTCCTGTTATTTTGCCATATCCAATAAATCACATGGCGGCGTAAATCAACAATTGGGTCTGATTTTCTACCCCATTATTGGTGTTACCAATACGCCTTTAACTGCCTTAAATCAAAAATTGTCGCAGCAAGGTTAACTAAAATCCCTGTTCGTTAACAATTTTGCGTCTCAGACGTAACCCTCAGGATAAATTATGGAGCTGCTCTGCCCTGCCGGAAATCTCCCGGCGCTGAAGGCGGCCATCGAAAACGGCGCTGACGCCGTTTATATCGGGTTAAAAGACGATACCAATGCCCGTCATTTTGCCGGCCTTAACTTTACCGAAAAAAAATTGCAGGAAGCGGTGAGTTTTGTTCACCAGCATCGCCGCAAATTACACATCGCCATTAATACTTTTGCGCATCCGGACGGCTATGCCCGCTGGCAGCGCGCCGTGGATATGGCGGCGCAGCTTGGCGCCGACGCGCTGATTCTTGCCGACCTCGCTATGCTGGAATATGCCGCAGAGCGTTACCCGCATATTGAGCGCCATGTTTCCGTTCAGGCCTCGGCAACCAACGAAGAGGCGATTCGCTTTTATCACCGCAACTTTGATGTCCACCGTGTAGTACTGCCGCGTGTACTGTCGATTCACCAGGTAAAACAACTGGCCCGCGTCACGCCGGTGCCGCTGGAGGTATTCGCGTTTGGCAGCCTGTGCATTATGGCGGAAGGTCGCTGCTATCTTTCTTCCTACCTGACGGGGGAGTCGCCCAATACCGTCGGCGCCTGCTCTCCCGCCCGCTTTGTCCGTTGGCAGCAAACGCCGCAGGGGCTGGAATCGCGCCTGAATGATGTCCTGATTGACCGTTACCAGGATGGCGAAAACGCAGGCTACCCAACGCTGTGTAAAGGCCGCTATTTAGTGGACGGCGAGCGCTATCACGCGCTGGAGGAGCCAACCAGCCTGAACACGCTGGAACTGCTGCCGGAGCTCATGGCGGCGAACATCGCTTCGGTGAAGATCGAAGGCCGCCAGCGCAGCCCGGCCTACGTCAGCCAGGTGGCGAAAGTGTGGCGCCAGGCGATCGATCGCTGCAAAGCCGCCCCGCAAAACTTCGTTCCACAGCGCGACTGGATGGAGACGCTCGGCGCGATGTCCGAAGGCACCCAAACCACGCTTGGCGCATATCACCGTAAATGGCAGTGAGAGGAGCTATGAAATATTCCTTAGGACCGGTGCTTTATTACTGGCCGAAAGAGACGCTGGAAGATTTTTATCAGCAGGCCGCAAAAAGCAGCGCTGATGTCATTTATCTGGGCGAAGCGGTGTGCAGCAAGCGTCGCGCAACCAAAGTCGGCGACTGGCTGGAAATGGCGAAATCCCTCGCCGCCAGCGGTAAGCAGGTGGTGCTCTCCACCCTGGCGCTGGTACAGGCGTCATCTGAATTAAGCGAGCTGAAACGCTATGTGGACAACGGCGATTTTCTGCTGGAAGCCAGCGATCTTGGCGTGGTGAATCTGTGCGCCGAGCGCAAACTGCCGTTTGTCGCCGGCCATGCGCTGAACTGCTACAACGCGGTCACGCTGCGCCGGTTGCTGAAAGAAGGCATGGTACGCTGGTGTATGCCGGTGGAGCTGTCTCGCGACTGGCTGGTGAATTTGCTTAATCAGTGCGATGAACTGGGCATCCGCAATCAGTTTGAAGTGGAAGTGTTGAGCTACGGGCATCTGCCGCTGGCCTACTCCGCTCGCTGCTTTACCGCCCGTTCGGAAGACCGCCCGAAAGATGAGTGCGAAACCTGCTGTATCAAGTATCCAAACGGTCGTGACGTGCTCTCGCAAGAGAATCAGCAGGTGTTTGTGCTTAACGGTATTCAGACCATGAGCGGCTATGTCTATAACCTTGGCAACGAACTGACGTCGATGCAGGGATTGGTCGATATCGTGCGGCTGTCGCCGTTGGGGACGGAGACATTTGCCATGCTTGATGCCTTTCGCGCTAACGAAAACGGCGGCGCGCCATTAGCGCTTGCCGCGCATAGCGACTGCAACGGCTACTGGAAGCGGCTGGCCGGGCTGGAGCTACAGGCCTAGCCGGATGGCGGCATAAATACCTTATCCGGCCTACAAATAGCGATCCCGTAGGCCCGATAAGCGCAGCGCCATCGGGCATTGTTTTTGCCGTCAGTCTCATAAAGCTCACTTTGTTAACAACATTCGCTAATCTTTAATGCAGTATTAAAAGATTAACCGGTAACAAAGTGAGCCGTTATGACTGACAAAACTATTCCGTTCTCGGTGCTGGATCTGGCGCCGATCCCTGAAGGATCTTCGGCAAAAGAAGCCTTCACGCACTCGCTGGATCTCGCACGGCTGGCTGAAAAGCGCGGTTATCACCGCTACTGGCTGGCGGAACATCACAACATGACCGGTATCGCCAGCGCGGCGACCTCGGTATTGATTGGTTATCTGGCGGCCAATACCACAACATTACATCTTGGCTCCGGCGGCGTGATGCTGCCTAACCATTCACCGCTGGTGATTGCCGAGCAGTTCGGCACGCTGAATACGCTCTACCCGGGACGTATCGACTTAGGATTGGGACGCGCGCCGGGTAGCGATCAGCCGACGATGCGCGCGCTACGTCGCCATATGAGCGGCGATATCGATAACTTTCCACGCGATGTCGCAGAGCTGGTGGACTGGTTCGACGCTCGCGACCCTAATCCGCATGTGCGCCCGGTGCCCGGCTACGGCGAGCAGGTCCCGGTCTGGCTGCTGGGCTCCAGCTTGTATAGCGCACAGTTGGCGGCCCAGCTTGGCCTGCCGTTCGCCTTTGCTTCGCATTTCGCGCCGGATATGTTGTTCCAGGCGCTGCATCTGTACCGTACCCAGTTCAAACCTTCAGCGCGGCTGGAAAAACCGTACGCGATGGTGTGTATCAATATTATCGCCGCCGACAGCAACCGCGACGCCGAATTCCTGTTTACCTCCATGCAGCAGGCTTTCGTGAAGCTACGCCGTGGGGAAACCGGCCAACTGCCGCCGCCGATTGAGAATATGGAGACCTTCTGGTCGCCATCCGAGCAGTATGGCGTGCAGCAGGCGCTGAGTATGTCGCTGGTCGGTGATAAAGCGAAAGTCCGCCACGGGCTGGTGTCCATTCTGCGGGAAACCCAGGCGGATGAAATTATGGTAAACGGGCAGATTTTCGACCACCAGGCACGCCTGCATTCGTTTGATTTAGCGATGGATGTGAAGCAGGAATTGTTGGGGTAGCGCATTGTTTTGCCCGGTGGCGCTTCGCTTACCGGGCCTACAGCATCAAGTAGGCCGGATAAGATGCAACCGCCATCCGGCACAATAACGTTACTGGTACACCGGCAGCAAATTAAAGCTCGACAGAATATGGATAACCGCGTTGCCGACACCGAAGACCAGAATCAGGGCAATCATCGGTTTACCGCCCCAGACGCGGAATTTCGGGCTGCCGAAACGTTCGCGAGATTTACGCGCCAACAGCGCAGGCACAATGGCCGCCCAGATAGTTGCAGCTAAACCTGCATAGCCAATGGCGTACAGGAAGCCGTTCGGCCACAGCAGGCCACCGACAATTGGCGGCACAAACGTCAGCAGCGCCGTTTTAAAACGCCCCATTGCCGAGTCGTCAAAACCAAACAGATCCGCCAGATAGTCAAACAGCCCCAGCGTCACGCCAAGGAAGGAACTGGCGACAGCAAAGTTAGAGAACACCACCAGCAGCAGATCCAGGCTGCGGCTGTTCAGCACGCCGCTCAACGCCTGTACCAGCACATCAATATTGCCGCCTTTCTGCGCAATGCCGATAAATTCCGGACGCGGGATGTTGCCCATCGTCCCCAGCAGCCAGACGGAATAGAGCGCCAGCGCCAGTAACGTCCCATAAATCAGGCATTTGACGATGGTACGCGGATCTTTGCCGTAATATTTCATCAGGCTCGGTACGTTACCGTGATAACCAAAAGAGGCCAGACAAAATGGCAGCGTCATCAGCAGGTACGGCGTATATGACGCGTGGCTTTCAGCCACGTTAAACAACGTGGCAGGCTGAACGTGCCCCAACAGGCTGCCGAAGGTCAGGAAGAAAGTAATCACTTTCGCGCCCAGTACAATCGCCGTCATCCGACTGACCGCCTTCGTACTCAGCCACACGACAAACGCCACCAGCAGCGCAAAGGCAAAACCTGCAGCTCGCGCCGGAACGTTCAGCGACATCTCAGCAAAGGTATGATGCAGAATTGAGCCGCTCGCCGAGATATAGGCGTAAGTCAGGATGTAGAGCACAAAGGCAATAGAAATGCCGTTGACCACGTTCCAGCCTTTCCCCAACAGATCTTTGGTGATGGTGTCGAAACTCGAACCTATGCGGTAGTTAAGGTTGGCTTCGAGAATCATCAGCCCGGAGTGCAGCATACAAAACCAGGTAAAGACCAGCGCCGCCATCGACCAGAAGAACCACGCCCCGGACATGACCACCGGCAGGGAGAACATCCCCGCGCCAATGATGGTGCCGCCGATAATCACCACGCCGCCAAGCAGCGAAGGTGACGTTTGGGTGGTGGTAAGTGTTGCCATTCAGCTCTCTCCAGTCATTTATAATGTGACTATCTCTCAATACGTTGCACTGTACCAGTACACGAGTACAAAAGAAATAAAAAAAGCCCCGATTGTGACGATCGGGGCTGTATATTTTACTTTACGCTGTGAATGCGCAGGTCAGCGTGAGTTACGCATCGCTGCCGAAACGACGGCGACCGGTAGAGTCATCACGACGCGGACCACGGCTTTCACGACGCTCGCCGCTGAAGCGACGACCATCACCACGACCGCCTTCACGACGTTCGCCGCTGAAATTACGACCGCCTTCACGACGTTCGCCACTGAAGCTACGACCACCGCCGCGACGTTCGCCGCCCGCGTGCGGAACCGCATCACCCAACAGCTGCATATTCATCGGCTTGTTCAGAATGCGAGTACGCGTGAAGTGCTGGAGCACTTCGCCCGGCATACCTTTCGGCAGCTCGATGGTGGAGTGAGACGCGAACAGCTTAATGTTACCAATGTAACGGCTGCTGATGTCGCCTTCGTTAGCGATAGCGCCCACGATATGACGAACTTCAACGCCGTCATCACGGCCCACTTCAATGCGGTATAACTGCATATCGCCAACGTCACGACGTTCACGACGCGGACGTTCTTCACGGTCGCCACGCGGGCCACGGTCATTACGATCGCGCGGACCACGGTCGTCACGGTCACGGAATTCACGCTTAGGACGCATCGGCGCATCCGGCGGCAGAATCAGCGGACGCTCGCCCTGCGCCATTTTCAGCAGTGCGGCAGCCAGCGTTTCGAGATCCAGCTCTTCACCTTCAGCAGACGGCTGGATTTTCGCCAGCAGCGCACGGTACTGATCCAGATCGCTGCTTTCCAGTTGCTGCTGAACTTTCGCGGCGAATTTTTCCAGACGGCGTTTACCCAGCAGTTCTGCGTTCGGCAGTTCCACTTCCGGAATGGTCAGCTTCATGGTGCGTTCGATGTTGCGCAGCAGACGACGCTCGCGGTTCTCAACGAACAGCAGCGCGCGACCGGCGCGACCCGCACGGCCGGTACGACCGATACGGTGAACGTAGGACTCGGAATCCATCGGGATATCGTAGTTCACCACCAGGCTGATACGTTCAACGTCCAGACCACGTGCCGCAACGTCGGTAGCGATCAGGATGTCCAGACGACCATCTTTCAGGCGTTCCAGAGTCTGCTCACGCAGCGCCTGGTTCATATCGCCATTCAACGCGGCGCTGTTGTAGCCGCTACGTTCCAGCGCTTCTGCTACTTCCAGGGTCGCGTTTTTGGTACGCACGAAGATAATCGCCGCATCAAAGTCTTCCGCTTCCAGGAAACGCACCAGCGCTTCGTTTTTACGCATACCCCAGACAGTCCAGTAGCTCTGGCTGATGTCAGGACGGGTAGTCACGCTGGACTGAATGCGCACTTCCTGCGGCTCTTTCATAAAGCGGCGGGTAATGCGACGAATCGCTTCCGGCATGGTGGCGGAGAACAGAGCGGTCTGATGACCTTCCGGGATCTGCGCCATAATAGTTTCAACGTCTTCGATGAAGCCCATACGCAGCATTTCGTCGGCTTCATCCAGCACCAGACCACTCAGTTTAGAGAGGTCGAGGGTGCCGCGTTTTAAGTGATCAAGCAGACGTCCCGGCGTACCGACAACGATCTGCGGCCCCTGACGCAGGGCGCGTAACTGCACGTCATAACGCTGACCGCCGTACAGGGCAACCACGTTTACGCCGCGCATGTGTTTAGAGAAATCCGTCATGGCTTCGGCAACCTGTACCGCCAGTTCGCGGGTTGGCGCCAGCACCAGAATCTGAGGTGCCTTCAGCTCAGGATCAAGATTGTTGAGCAGCGGTAAAGAGAACGCTGCGGTTTTGCCGCTACCGGTCTGGGCCATGCCCAGCACGTCGCGACCGCCCAGCAGATGCGGAATGCACTCTGCCTGGATTGGAGATGGTTTTTCGTAACCCAGATCGGTAAGGGCTTCAAGGATAGGAGCCTTCAGCCCCAGATCTGCAAAAGTGGTTTCGAATTCAGCCATGTAGTACGTGTGCCTCAAAATTAATGGCGGCCAGTCTACATAACTCATCATGAAATTGATCTGCAATTTTCATTGAAAAGTGTGAACCGGCTCAAAGTAGGTGTATTAACGAACAACAACGCCCTCACCCGCGAAGGTGATGGCAATCAAAAAGATTACGGGCTGATATGTTCGTCAGCTATTGCTGGTCCGATTCTGCCAGGTCATCTTGGTCCTGGCCCAGGAGCGATAATTCCAACAATGCGTATCGGTGCTCAACAAAGTTATGAACGTTGTTGGCCACCGCCAGTTTGAACAGAGCCGTGGCGCTGTCCAAATCCCCCAGACTTAGGTAATACTTACCTAAATAGAAGTTGGTTTCACTGAGATGCTCAGCGAGCGAGGTGTTATCCGTTGCGTCCGCCTTGAGCCTTTCCATCAGCGTTGCTTCGCTAATGTCGCCCAGGTAGAACTCGACAATGTTCCATCCCCATTGCTCTTTATCCGATTTTTCGAAGCGTGCTTTTAACGCTTCTTTCGCCTGCTTCTCATTAAGCTTCTGCTCAACAAGATACAGCCACAGGCTGCGGTAAGGATCATTGGGATCGTCTTGATAAAACGCCAGCAGATCATCTTGCGCTAACTTATCACGGCCGCCGTAATACAATGCGATACCGCGGTTTAAGTGCGCGTAGTTGTAAGTTGGATCAAGCTCTAGTACAGAATCAAACGCTTCATAGGCAGCATCAAAATTGCCTGCCTGCGTTAAATAAATGCCTAAGTAATTGAATACTTCAGGCATATCCGGTCTGATTGCCAGCGCTTGTGAAAAATCATTTCGCGCTAATGCCCTCAAACCAAGACTATCATACAACACTCCGCGCTCATATAAAAGCTGTGCGCGTTCGTCATCGGTTAAAGCCCGACTGGCAAGAATCTGTTCCATACGCGCCAGAATCACTTCCTGCTGTAAAGTCGGTTGCAATGGTACTGCGAGGACTTCACTTTTACGCCAGGCGGAATTACTGCATCCTGCAAGCGTAAGTGCTGTCGCAACGAAACACCAGCGCAAAAAAGGCTTCATTTCCCACTCCCGAAGACAACGATTGAATGAACGTCCTGTTCCCCGGTGGCTCAACAAGGCGTCCAGCCAGGTCTAAAGCCCTCCGCACTGCGGAGGGCAAAAGGCTACCTTACTCGGCCTGTTCGCTCGCCGGAGCTTCCGGCGCAGCCGCAGGTTGAGACTGCTCGGTTGCTTCTTTAATGCTCAGACGTACACGGCCCTGGCGGTCAACTTCCAGAACCTTAACCGGGACTTCCTGACCCATCTGCAGATAATCGGTCACTTTCTCTACACGCTTATCCGCGATTTGAGAGATGTGAACCAGACCTTCTTTACCGCCGCCGATGGCAACAAACGCGCCAAAGTCAACGATACGGGTCACTTTACCATTGTAGATACGGCCGACTTCGATCTCTGCGGTGATCTCTTCGATACGACGGATAGCGTATTTCGCTTTTTCACCGTCGGTCGCCGCGATCTTCACAGTACCGTCATCTTCAATTTCGATGGTGGTGCCGGTCTCTTCAGTCAGCGCGCGGATCACAGAACCGCCTTTACCGATCACGTCTTTGATCTTGTCCGTGCTGATCTTGATGGTATGGATACGCGGCGCAAATTCAGAGATATCGCCGCGCGGCGCGTTGATCGCCTGTTCCATCACGCCCAGGATGTGCAGACGCGCGCCTTTAGCCTGGTTCAACGCAACCTGCATGATCTCTTTGGTGATACCTTCAATTTTGATATCCATCTGCAGCGCAGAGATACCGTCGCGGGAACCCGCCACTTTGAAGTCCATATCGCCCAGGTGATCTTCGTCGCCCAGAATGTCAGACAGTACAACGTAGTTGTCGCCTTCTTTCACCAGACCCATAGCGATACCTGCTACGGCGGCTTTAATTGGTACGCCAGCGTCCATCAGCGCCAGAGAAGCGCCGCACACGGAAGCCATAGAAGAAGAACCGTTGGATTCGGTGATTTCAGACACCACGCGAACGGTGTACGGGAATTTATCCATGTCCGGCATCACTGCCAGCACGCCGCGCTTCGCCAGACGACCGTGACCAATTTCACGACGCTTCGGAGAACCGACCATGCCGGTTTCGCCTACGGAGTACGGAGGGAAGTTGTAGTGGAACAGGAAGCTGTCAGTGCGCTCGCCCATCAGTTCATCAAGCACCTGCGCGTCACGGGCAGTACCCAGAGTCGCGGTAACCAGCGCCTGCGTTTCACCACGGGTAAACAGAGCGGAACCGTGAGTTCGCGGCAGTACGCCAGTACGCACGTCCAGACCACGGATCATGTCTTTTTCACGGCCATCAATACGCGGCTCGCCTGCCAGTACGCGGCTACGCACCACGTTTTTCTCGATAGCGTGCAGGATTTCGCCCAGCTCGTTAGCATCCAGAGTTTCATCTTCTGCAATAAGCTGCTCGATGGTTTCGGATTTGATTACGTCAACCTGAGCATAGCGCTCTTGTTTATCGGTGATGCGGTACGCGTCGCTCAGACGAGATTCAGCCAGCGCAGCAACACGCGCGTTCAACGCGTCGTTGACGGCTTCCGGCTGCCAGTCCCAACGCGGTTTACCGGCTTCTTTCACCAGATCGTTGATCGCCTGGATAACAACCTGCTGCTGCTCGTGACCGAATACCACCGCGCCCAGCATAGTGTCTTCGCTCAGCAGTTCAGCTTCGGATTCCACCATCAGCACAGCCGCTTCGGTACCGGCAACCACCAGGTCCAGCTTGCTTTCTTTCAGCTCGTCCTGGGTCGGGTTCAGCACGTACTGGTCATTGATGTAACCTACGCGCGCCGCGCCGATTGGGCCGTTGAACGGAATGCCTGACAGCGACAGCGCAGCGGATGCGCCGATCATCGCCACGATATCCGGGTTAACCTGCGGGTTAACGGAAACGACGGTCGCAATAACCTGCACTTCGTTAACGAAACCTTCCGGGAACAGCGGACGAACCGGGCGGTCAATCAGACGCGCGATCAGGGTTTCGCCTTCGCTTGGACGGCCTTCACGACGGAAGAAGCTGCCCGGGATACGACCAGCAGCGTAGGTACGCTCCTGATAGTTAACGGTCAGTGGGAAGAAGTCCTGGCCTGGCTTGGCTTTTTTCTGGCCGACAACGGTAACGAATACGGCGGTGTCATCCATGCTTACCATAACAGCGGCAGTGGCCTGACGCGCCATCATGCCAGTTTCCAGCGTAACGGTATGCTGACCGTACTGGAATTTACGAACGATCGGATTAAGCAAAATAATATCCTTTCCAATTTTTGACGGCATAATACGCGCCGTCGTTAATACCCGATCTTCTGCGCATCCTCGCGACTAATGACAACCCTAACCCTGATATGGGTAAAGCCTCTCATTAGCCGCGCGAACCTCTGCAACGGAAGATCATTCATAGCAACAATACATTAGTTTCCAGCGAATTGCTGCCATCTGCTGGAAAAAAGGGGCCATGAAGGCCCCCTCTTTCTGAAACTCGAAAGAATTAGCGACGCAGACCCAGACGCTCAATCAGCGCGGTGTAGCGTGCAACATCTTTACGTTTCAGGTAGTCGAGCAGTTTACGACGCTGAGAAACCATACGCAGCAGACCACGACGGCTGTGGTGATCTTTTTTATGCTCTGCAAAGTGACCCTGCAGGTGGTTAATCTGTGCAGTCAACAGAGCAACCTGAACATCGGTAGAACCGGTGTCGTTTGCGTCACGACCGAACTCAGAAACGATTTTAGCTGTAGCTTCAGTACTTAGAGACATTTTAAAACTCCAAAGTATTTAAGAATGAGAGGACGCCGATCTCTAATTCAGCGATCCCAGTGTACGCCGCGTAAACTGTTAAATAATTTACGCGACGTTAAGCGGCGGTATTCTACTCGCAGCGCTCTCTTATCGCAAGACGAAGCGACATTACGCTGGGTACTCTACTACCAGCCGACGAGGCGCGACACGGCCTTCGTCGTCAATTTCGCCCATACCGATAAATTTATCGTCTTCACCTTCCGTCACACGAACCAGTCCCTTCAACGGCGCGCCCGCGGTACGAACCGGGTTGCCATTTTTGAAGTATACCGAAGATGTTAACGGTAGATTAACAACAGGATAGTCCGAAGCTGGACTGTCCATTGGCATCAATAATGGATCGAGCAACTGCGCCGCCGGAACGCCCTGCTGTTCCGCCTGTGCTACCAGCGTCTGCAAATGCTCCAGCGTCACCATACGATCCACCGGATACTTGCTGACCGTCAGACGACGCAGGTACGTTACGTGCGCGCCACAGCCCAGTTTCTCACCTAAATCATCAATAATGGTACGAATATAGGTGCCTTTGGAGCAATGAACTTCCAGCTCCAGCTCGTTACCTTCATGGCGAATAAACAGCAGTTCGTAGACGGTAATCGGGCGGGCTTCGCGCGGCACTTCAATGCCCTGACGCGCATATTCGTACAGTTTCTTACCCTGATACTTCAGCGCCGAATACATTGACGGAATCTGCTCAATATCGCCGCGGAAAGTCTCCAGCGCGCTCGCAAGTTGCTCTGCGCTGAAGGTTACCGGACGTTCCTGCACGATTTGACCATCGGCGTCAGAGGTATCCGTGCGCTGCCCCAGACGGGCAATAACACGATAGCGTTTGTCAGAATCCAGCAGGTACTGCGAAAATTTTGTCGCTTCGCCGAGGCAAATCGGCAACATGCCGGTCGCCAGCGGGTCCAGCGCGCCGGTATGCCCGGCGCGGTTGGCATTGTAGATGCGCTTAACTTTTTGCAGCACGTCATTGCTGGACATACCCTGCGGCTTATCCAGCAGCAGAACGCCGTGAATGTCGCGGCCACGACGACGAGGACGACTCATCAGTCCTCCTTGCTGTCGTCCGGGTTCACACGACGTTCTTCGTCATGTTTCACCACGTTAGTCACCAGGTTGGACATACGCATCCCTTCCACCAGCGAGTTGTCGTAGAAGAAGGTCAGTTCCGGTACGATGCGCAGACGCATCGCTTTACCCAGCAAGCTGCGGATGAAACCAGACGCTTCCTGCAGGGCCTTAATGCCGTTTTTCACAGCCGCTTCGTCCTGATCGTTGAGGAACGTCACGAATACTTTGGCGTATGCCAGATCGCGGGACATTTCGACACCGGAGACGGTAGTCATCATGCCCAGGCGCGGGTCTTTAATTTCGCGCTGCAGGATGATTGCGATCTCTTTTTGCATCTCTTGCGCTACGCGCTGAGGGCGACCAAATTCTTTCGCCATAATAAATTCTCCAGAATAAAGACAAAAAAGGGGCCATAAGCCCCTTTTTAAATTTCTTGCCGGGTGGCGCTTCGCTTACCCGGCCTACGCCTAATCATCTTCTAAGGATTTTGGATTGCAACAAGGCGGCAAGCTCGTAAATCCCCGGGAGCATAGATAACTATGTGACCGGGGTGAGCGAGCGCAGCCAACGCCGTTGCGGCCCAAAAGACGACGAAGATTAAGCGATGGTACGTTGGATCTCGATAATTTCGAATACTTCAATCATATCGCCAACGCGAACGTCGTTGTAGTTCTTCACGCCGATACCACATTCCATGCCGTTACGGACTTCGTTAACGTCATCTTTGAAGCGGCGCAGGGATTCCAGCTCGCCTTCATAGATAACCACGTTGTCGCGCAGTACGCGGATTGGGTTATGGCGTTTAATCGTACCTTCGGTAACCATACAGCCCGCGATCGCGCCGAATTTCGGCGATTTGAACACATCGCGCACTTCAGCCAGACCGATAATCTGCTGTTTCAGTTCCGGAGACAGCATACCGCTCATCGCCGCTTTCACTTCGTCGATCAGGTTATAGATGACGGAGTAGTAACGCAGATCCAGGCTTTCAGATTCGATCACTTTACGCGCAGAGGCATCGGCACGAACGTTGAAGCCCACCAGAATGGCGTTGGACGCCGCCGCCAGGGTCGCGTCGGTTTCGGTGATACCACCTACGCCAGAACCGATGATCTTCACTTTCACTTCGTCGGTAGACAGTTTCAGCAAGGAGTCGGAGATCGCTTCCACAGAACCCTGTACGTCGGCCTTCAGCACGATGTTCACTTCGTGAACTTCGCCTTCGGTCATGTTGGCGAACATGTTCTCGAGTTTAGATTTCTGCTGACGAGCCAGTTTAACTTCACGGAATTTACCCTGACGATACAGAGCAACTTCACGCGCTTTCTTCTCGTCACGAACGACGGTCACTTCGTCACCGGCAGCCGGAACGCCGGACAGGCCGAGGATTTCCACCGGAATGGACGGACCCGCTTCCAGCACTTCCTGACCCAGTTCGTTACGCATCGCACGCACGCGACCGTATTCGAAGCCACACAGCACGATATCGCCCTTATGCAGCGTACCTTCACGAACCAGCACGGTAGCCACCGGACCACGACCTTTATCCAGGAAGGATTCGATCACCGCACCGCTCGCCATACCTTTACGAACGGCTTTCAGTTCCAGAACTTCGGCCTGCAGCAAGATAGCATCAAGCAGTTCGTCAATACCGGTGCCCGCTTTCGCAGACACGTGAACGAACTGGCTCTCGCCGCCCCACTCTTCCGGCAGAATGCCGTACTGGGACAGTTCGTTCTTAACGCGATCCGGATCGGCTTCCGGCTTATCGATTTTGTTCACCGCAACCACGACCGGCACACCTGCCGCTTTCGCGTGCTGGATAGCTTCGATAGTCTGCGGCATCACGCCGTCGTCTGCCGCTACCACCAGAACCACGATATCCGTTGCCTGGGCGCCGCGAGCACGCATAGAAGTAAATGCGGCGTGGCCCGGGGTGTCCAGGAAGGTGATCATCCCGTTGTCAGTTTCAACGTGGTAAGCACCGATGTGCTGGGTAATGCCGCCCGCTTCGCCAGAGGCTACTTTCGTGGAACGAATGTAGTCCAGCAGCGAGGTTTTACCGTGGTCAACGTGACCCATGATGGTCACAACCGGAGCGCGCGGTTCAGCCGCAGCGCCGGTATCACGGTCGCTCATTACCGCTTCTTCCAGTTCGTTTTCACGACGCAGGATAACTTTGTGGCCCATCTCTTCGGCAACCAGTTGTGCGGTTTCCTGGTCGATGACCTGGTTGATGGTGGCCATGGCGCCCAGCTTCATCATCGCTTTGATGACCTGAGAACCTTTCACCGCCATCTTGTTCGCCAGTTCGCCAACGGTGATGGTTTCACCGATCACCACGTCACGGTTAACGGCCTGAGCGGGCTTCTGGAAGCCTTGCTGTAAAGAAGACCCTTTACGCTTGCCGCCTTTACCGCCGCGAACCGCAGCACGCGCTTCTTCGCGATCGGCTTTGGATTCGGCATGTTTGCCTTTTTTCGCCGGACGCGCCGCTTTTGCATTACGGCCACGACCACGACCGCCTTCTACTTCACGATCGTTTTCGTCTTCGGCCTGGCGCGCGTGCTGAGAAGTGGTGACATGATAGTCACTGGTGTCTTCTACTGGCTCAGGCGTTGCGGTCCATTTGTTTTCTTCCGCCATGCGGCGAGCTTCTTCTGCTACACGACGCGCTTCTTCTTCGAGTTTGCGACGTGCTTCTTCTTCCGCTTTACGCTTCAGCTCTGCAGCTTCATTCTCACGGCGGGCTTTTTCGGCCTGGGCGGTTTTGGTCATATCGTCAGTCTGTTGATTGCTCACTTTGTCTTTTTCCGCAGCTTCACGTTTCGCTTTTTCAGCGGCTTCACGCTTAGCTTGTTCTGCGGCCTCGCGTTCAGCTTTTTGTTGCGCCTCGCGTTTGGCCTGTTCTTCTGCCTCACGACGGGCTTGCTCTTCCGCTTCACGCTGCGCCTGCTCTTCCGCGGCCAGGCGTTCAGCCTCTTGCGGATCGCGTTTCACAAAGGTGCGCTTCTTGCGGACTTCGATTTGTACCGATTTACTTTTTCCACCGGTACCTGGAATATTCAGGGTGCTGCGCGTTTTACGCTGCAGCGTCAGTTTATCGGGACCAGAAACCGCTTCGCGGTTCAGGTGCGCCAGTAAAGTCTGTTTTTCTTGTGCGGACACAGAGTCGTCAGCAGATTTCCGGATACCTGCATCAGCAAACTGCTGTACCAGGCGATCCACGGAAACCTGTCTCTCTGCGGCCAGCGCTTTTAGGGTTACATCTGTCATGCTGTTCCTTCCTGCTACAGTTTATTACGCTTCGTCGCCGAACCAGCAAATATTACGGGCAGCCATAATCAGCTCACCGGCTTTTTCGTCGGTCAACCCTTCGATATCAGCCAGATCATCAATGCCCTGGTCGGCGAGATCTTCCAGCGTACAAACACCACGAGCCGCCAGTTTGAAAGCCATATCGCGATCTAATCCTTCCAGATTCAGCAGATCGTCAGCCGGTTTGTTATCACCGAGGCTTGCTTCCTGGTCCTGCGCCAGAGTGGCCAGTGCGTTTTTAGCACGCTCGCGCAGTGCTTCAACGGTCGGCTCATCAAGGCCGTCAATTTCCAGCAGTTCTTTCATTGGCACATAGGCCAGTTCTTCGAGCGTGGAGAAACCTTCTTCTACCAGAACGGTCGCGAACTCTTCATCAATATCAAGATATTTAGTAAAGATCTCGATAGCGGCATGTGCTTCAGCCTGATGTTTAGCCTGCAAGTCATCAACGGTCATTACGTTGAGTTCCCAGCCGCTCAATTGCGAAGCCAGGCGGACGTTCTGACCATTACGTCCGATCGCCTGCGCCAGATTACCGGCTTCAACGGCGATATCCATGGTATGTTTATCTTCGTCCACCACGATAGACGCGACGTCTGCCGGCGCCATCGCATTAATGACGAACTGCGCCGGGTTATCATCCCACAGCACGATATCGATACGCTCACCGCCCAGTTCGGTAGAGACCGCCTGAACGCGCGCGCCGCGCATCCCCACGCAAGCGCCGACCGGATCGATACGTTTATCGTTGGTTTTCACTGCGATTTTCGCACGAGAACCCGGATCGCGAGCCGCCGCTTTAATTTCAATCACTTCTTCGCCGATTTCCGGCACTTCGATACGGAACAGTTCGATCAGCATTTCCGGCTTGGAACGGGTGACGAACAGCTGCGCGCCACGCGCTTCCGGGCGAACAGCATACAGCACGCCGCGGATGCGGTCGCCCGGACGGAAGTTTTCACGCGGCAGCATATCTTCACGCAGAATCACCGCTTCAGCGTTACCGGCCATCCCTTCGGATTTAATTTCCAGAGAGATATTGTCGCGGTTCACTTTCTTCACCACGCCAGTGACAATTTCGCCTTCCTGGTCGCGGAACTGATCGACAACCATCGCGCGTTCAGCTTCACGGACCTTCTGTACGATAACCTGTTTCGCAGTCTGCGTGGTGATACGGTCAAAGGTGACAGATTCAATCTGATCTTCAACATAGTCGCCGACATTCAGGCTTTCGTCTTCAAAACGCGCCGCTTCCAGCGTAATTTCCTTCGTCGGCATGGTCACTTCTTCAACGATCAACCAACGGCGGAAAGTATCAAAATCACCGCTTTTACGATCGATTTCTACACGAACATCGATCTCCTGCTCATATTTTTTCTTTGTTGCTGTCGCCAGCGCACTTTCCAGCGCTTCAAAAATTTTTTCGCGTGGCAGCGCTTTTTCGTTGGAGACGGCTTCAACAACAGCCAAAATTTCTTTGTTCATCGCGGGCTTTTCACCTCATCCAGACTGTTAAAAGTGGGGAACCAGGTTCGCCTTCTGGATATTACTCAGCGCGAACACTTCATCTTTGCCTTCGACTGTGACGGTAATCATTTCACCGTCCACCGCTTTGATAATGCCCTGCCACTTGCGACGGTTCTGTACCGCCATGCGAAGAACCAGCGCGACTTCTTCACCCTGGAAACGCGCATAATGATCGGCAGTGAACATAGGACGGTCGAGACCCGGTGACGAGACTTCAAGGTTGTAAGCCACGGAGATAGGATCTTCAACGTCCAGCACCGCGCTTACCTGGTGGCTCACATCAGCACAATCATCAACATTGATGCCATCTTCACTATCAATATAGATGCGCAGTGTGGATGTGCGACCGCGAATAAATTCGATGCCGACCAGCTCGTAGCCTAAGGCTTCAACTGGCGCTGTAATCATCTCTGTTAATTTTTGCTCTAATGTGGACAAGCCCACCCCCAAGACATAAAAAAAGGGCCTAAAGCCCAGTTATTCTGTAGTCAGATAACAAAAAACCCCGATAAATCGGGGCTTTAGATAACTGAACCCTATAACCGCAACGGCGGTCTGGTGTACCTTCCGAAAGAATTTTTTTCAAATCCAGCTACGAAGGACATAATCTTCACAGTATATTTGAAAAAGAACTCTAAGGGAAAGTGGTTGCGGGGGCCGGATTTGAACCGACGACCTTCGGGTTATGAGCCCGACGAGCTACCAGGCTGCTCCACCCCGCGCCTGAAACGTGGCAAATTCTACTCGTTTTGGGCAAAATTTGCAAATACTGCTGGGATTTGGTACCGAGGACGGGACGTAAAATCTGCGCACAGTATAGTGACCAGGCATGAGTTATGTCAACCCTATTCCCAATATGCAGATGAATGAATATCACTCTTCGTTATACTCATCCCACCTCTCCGGCTTATACACGCATTTCACAACGTTATTTCAGTAAACCTTCACTAAATGCTTCCTGTCTCTGCTAAAAGATGATTAAATGAAAACTCATTTATTTTGCATAAAAATGCACTAAAGCAGAAACCGATCTCATTATCAGTCAATCAAGCAGGGTTCTATTCTATGACGACGATTCTTAAGCATCTTCCAGCAGGTCAACGTATTGGTATCGCTTTTTCCGGCGGTCTGGACACCAGCGCCGCGCTGCTGTGGATGCGACAAAAAGGAGCTGTCCCATATGCCTATACTGCGAATCTGGGACAACCGGATGAGGATGACTATGACGCCATTCCTCGTCGCGCAATGGAGTATGGCGCAGAGAATGCTCGCCTGATTGATTGCCGCAAGCAGTTGGTTGCAGAAGGGATCGCAGCGATTCAGTGCGGCGCTTTCCATAATACGACTGGCGGACTGACCTATTTCAATACCACGCCGCTGGGCCGTGCCGTGACCGGCACGATGCTGGTCGCCGCGATGAAAGAAGATGGCGTAAATATCTGGGGCGACGGCAGCACCTATAAAGGCAACGATATTGAACGTTTCTATCGTTACGGCTTGCTGACCAACGCCGAGCTGCAGATTTACAAACCGTGGCTGGATACCGACTTTATCGATGAGCTGGGTGGTCGCCATGAGATGTCTGAATTTATGATTGCCTGCGGCTTCGACTACAAAATGTCCGTCGAAAAAGCCTACTCCACCGACTCCAACATGTTGGGCGCGACGCACGAAGCGAAAGACCTCGAGTTCCTGAACTCCAGCGTCAAGATCGTCAACCCGATTATGGGCGTGAAGTTCTGGGACGAGAGCGTGAAGATCCCGGCAGAAGAGGTGAACGTCCGCTTCGAGCAGGGCCACCCTGTTGCCCTGAACGGTAAAACCTTCAGCGATGATGTTGAGATGATGCTGGAAGCGAACCGCATCGGCGGCCGTCACGGCCTGGGCATGAGCGACCAAATTGAAAACCGCATCATTGAAGCAAAAAGCCGCGGTATTTATGAAGCCCCTGGGATGGCGCTGCTGCACATCGCTTACGAGCGTCTGTTGACCGGTATTCACAACGAAGACACCATTGAACAGTATCATTCTCATGGTCGTCAGCTGGGTAAACTGCTGTATCAGGGCCGCTGGTTCGACTCGCAGGCGTTGATGCTGCGTGACGGCCTGCAACGTTGGGTCGCCAGCCAGATTACCGGTGAAGTGACGCTGGAACTGCGTCGCGGCAACGACTACTCCATCCTGAACACCGTGTCAGACAACCTGACCTATAAGGCTGAGCGTCTGACCATGGAGAAAGGCGAGTCCGTATTCTCACCGGACGATCGTATTGGCCAGTTGACCATGCGTAATCTGGACATTACCGATACCCGCGAGAAACTGTTCGGCTACGCGAAAGCGGGTCTGTTAACCGCCTCTTCCGCGACCGGTCTGCCGCAGGTTGAGAATCTGGAAAACAAAGGCAAATAAGCCCGCGTCGTTGATGCAACAGGCCGCGAAAGCGGCCTTTTTTGTGAATATCACCCCAGGTTGATGCAAATGGCTGATTTGCCGGTTAATCTAACTGGACAACATTTCGCACCCTGTCAAAGCATTGTGCAGCCATGTCTTTTTCAGTCATCATTATATAGTCAATACCCCCGCCAAAATCCGGCCCAGCGACAGCCAGTAATGCTGTTGTAGAATGAATTTCTTCATCCCAGCTAAAAAGCTGTCGCCACCTTGTATCATTTTGATTCAGTTCATCTTCCACACTACGTTGGAGAGGAATTGTCCACCCTCCCAGAAGATCGCCGGAATAGCAGGCATCAACTCGATACGGGTTGTCCTGTTCGTAATCACTTAACGCGTCATACCATGATTCATACGCTTTCTGCTGCGTAACGCTTAACCCCTCGCAGACTGACGAAACACTGATAACGGAAAGAGGTTCCAGGCACTCAACCTGTGTACACAATTGCCATGGTTCACGAAATTCAATCTTATTGTAAAAAGCCAGCAAGTCATCTGGCACAGCTAGCGTGCTTAATGTATCTACCTCAACATCGTGCCAGAAAACAAAGGGCTGCCGATCTTCCCAGGTAACATCGACAAAGAAGCTCAATAACCCCCGCCTGGGAAGCAGTGGATCAAACCCCGGGAGTAACGCCAGGTCACTCAAGTTTAGTTGGGCAACGAAAGCAAGCGGAAAATCAACCAACTGATTCTCTATGCGGATGTCAATTTCGGTTAATAACCGCTGCTGCACTAACCGATACTTTTCCTCGTCAAAATCTTCCGCTGGCTGCCCAAGCAGCTTACGCCCTTCATTGAACAGCTCATAACTCATTTTCATTTCATGAACAAACCTGGCATTTCGCGTTTTTTCAGCTTTCAGCTTTAGTACGCGAGATGTGGCATTAACCGATTTTTTTCGTATAGGCCAGCTTTGTCCTAATGGCCAGTCGGGTAGACCGCCCAACCGCGATGCCCCCACCTTTACTGTTTCCATATCCCGCAGACAACGTTTAAATGCAATAGCAGCACGTGCCTGTTGCACGACTTTCTCCTGAATAGCAGAGCTCAAATTGGATGTGCGCAATTCAGCAATCAATCCAGCACGATCGAAAAATAAACTCATTAATCTCTTCCTTAGATATTCGGCTCAGTGCAAAGGAAGATTAGATAAAACTACTTGAGCAAAAGATATGGAGGGGGATAACAGATACAAGCATTTCAGATTATAGCTGAGCAACTACTGGCTTCAATGAACGAAGATGATCTCGTAATCGGTGGAGTGAACCTGACGCAGGGAGATCACCAGAGAGGACATACATGAGTATGTATGTAGGGCTATCTCAACGTATTGACGGGGCCATGCCAGGGACGCGTGTAAGCGTACTTCAACCTCCTCTCTGAGAGCAGTTTCAACAGACGAAAAAAAAGACGCTTTTCAGCGTCTTTCTTTCGGAATATTGGTACCGAGGACGGGACTTGAACCCGTAAGCCCTATTGGGCACTACCACCTCAAGGTAGCGTGTCTACCAATTCCACCACCTCGGCACGGATACTGCTATTAGCGCGGGATATCGCTGGTCGGCTGGGCCGGTGCAGCAGGTTGAGTCTGCTCGGTCTTCGCCGGCGCGCTCAGATTTTCCCACTCGCTTCCTTTATTGGTTTTGTTGCTATTGATATTACCCAACACCAGACTGATGATGAAGAACAGCGTCGCCAATACCGCCGTCATTCGGGTCATGAAGTTACCAGAACCACTTGAACCAAATAGCGTAGCGGAAGCGCCTGCTCCGAAGGAGGCTCCCATATCAGCGCCTTTACCTTGCTGCAGCATGATCAGACCTACAAGGCCAATTGCCACAATAAGGAAAACAACTAAAAGAGCTTCGTACATAATCAACCTGTTCCTTGCGGAGTTGCCGCGTACCAATGCTTCTATCAATAAAGCGGGATTTTTACTGTTTCCCACTGAAGCGGGTGTGAATACTAACCAAAGCGAATGACCTTCGCAAGGGCAATTTAAGCGCATTGTATCAACTGCGGAAAAAAACAGCAAAAGCGTTGTTTTTTGCGGGCCGTAAGGCGGCAACCGCCGCCTTTTTAGTCACTTAAACGCTTAAACGGCTTTTACCGCATCCGCGATACGATGGGCGAATGCCGTAACCTGCGCTTCATCCTCGCCTTCCACCATCACGCGAATCAGCGGTTCGGTACCGGATTTACGTAGCAGTACCCGCCCACGATTGCCGAGTGTGGCTTCTACGTCCGCCGTTACCGCTTTCACCGCTTCATTTTCCAGCGGATCGCCGCTACCGGCGGTGTAACGCACGTTAACCAGAATCTGCGGGAACATTTTCATACCGCTGCACAGATCGTGCAGACTCATATGATTACGCACCATCGCCGCCAGAACTTGTAGCCCCGCTACAATACCGTCGCCAGTGGTCGTTTTATCCAGCAGAATAACGTGACCAGAGTTTTCCGCGCCGATGCGCCAGCCTTTTTCCTGCAATTTTTCCAGCACATAGCGGTCGCCCACTTTCGCCCGGGCAAACGGAATGCCAAGCTGCTTGAGCGCCAGCTCCAGCCCCATATTGCTCATCAGCGTCCCCACCGCGCCGCCGCGCAGTTGCCCCTGCCGCAGCCCTTCGCGCGCGATGATATACATGATCTGATCGCCATCGACTTTATTGCCTTCATGGTCAACCATGATGACCCGGTCGCCGTCGCCGTCAAGCGCGATGCCGAGGTCCGCCTTCTCCGCCAACACGCGCGCCTGCAACGCGCGCACGTCGGTCGCGCCCACTTCTTCGTTAATGTTGACGCCGTTTGGCTCACAGCCGATGGCGATAACGGTCGCGCCCAGCTCGCGCAGCACATTCGGCGCGATATGGTAGGTAGCGCCGTTGGCGCAATCCACAACCACTTTCAGGCCGTTGAGGCTCAGTTCGTTCGGGAAGGTGCCTTTACAGAACTCAATATAGCGTCCGGCGGCGTCGACGATGCGGCTGGCTTTACCCAGCTCGGCGGAGTCTACGCAGGTGATCTCTTTTTCCATTTCGGCTTCGATGGCTTCTTCCACATCGTCAGGCAGTTTCGTACCGTCGATAGAGAAGAATTTAATGCCGTTATCATAGAACGGGTTATGCGAAGCCGAGATAACGATACCCGCCTCCGCGCGGAAAGTCCGCGTCAGATAGGCGACGGCTGGCGTTGGCATAGGTCCGGTAAACGAGGCCGACAGTCCCGCAGCGGCAAGGCCCGCCTCCAGCGCGGACTCCAGCATATAGCCGGAAATACGCGTATCTTTACCGATAATGATTTTACGCGAACCATGACGCGCCAGCACTTTTCCGGCAGCCCAACCCAGTTTAAGCACGAAATCAGGTGTAATGGGGGCATTGCCTACACGTCCGCGAATCCCATCGGTACCGAAATATTTACGATTACTCATAGCGTTTGTTTCCCTTTGCAGACAGAGTGGCTTCCACCACCCGCATCGCCTCTACGGTTTCTTTGACGTCATGGACGCGAATGATCTGCGCGCCCTGCATCGCGGCAATTACCGCGCACGCAAGGCTGCCGTTCAGACGGTCTGATGGTCCCACGTTAAGTAACTGACCAACCATCGTTTTACGTGACATGCCCACCAGCAGCGGCAGGTTAAAATGATGAAACTCACCCAGTCGCGCCAGTAAGGTATAATTGTGAGAGAGATTTTTACCGAAACCGAATCCTGGGTCGAGCAACAATTTCTCTTTTGCGATGCCGGCCTTCTCACAACGTGCTATTTGCTCAATAAAGTAGCGATTCACCTCGGCAAAGACATCGTCATATTTCGGCGCCTCCTGCATGGTTTTGGGGTTGCCCTGCATGTGCATAAGACTGACCGGCAAGCCGGTTTCCGCTGCCGCTTCCAACGCGCCGGGTTCGGAGAGTGAACGGACATCATTGATAATATGCGCGCCCGCCCTTGCCGCTTCACGGATCACCTCGGGTTTAGAGGTATCCACAGAAATCCACACTTCAAAACGTTGCGCGATTGCTTCCAGTACCGGAATAACGCGATCCAGCTCTTCTTCCACGCTCACTTCTGCCGCGCCTGGTCGCGTTGATTCCCCCCCCACATCAATAATTGTCGCCCCGGCATTCACCATTAAATTCGCATGTTTCACCGCCTCAATCAGCGTGTTATGCGCGCCGCCGTCGGAGAACGAATCCGGCGTTACGTTCAGGATACCCATAACATGCGGATGAGTGAGATCGAGCGTGGCGCCCTGAGCGAAGAGTTTCATGGTCAAAATCCCTGTTTTATTTGTGGTGAGTTAAAAAAAGAAAAACCCCGGGGCAAGCCCCAGGGTTTCGGTGAGCGCTAAACATAATGTTGTACAACAAACGTTTATTTGTCGCCCAGCTGCTCTGACATCGTGTTGCCCGGGTTCGGCGTGCGTGGTTCATCAACCGGACGCGGCGCCTGAGGCGTACCATTGCTGTCAGAGTTATTGGTGCCGTTTGGATCTTCCCAGCCCGCAGGCGGACGCACTTCACGACGCGCCATCAGGTCATCAATCTGCGGCGCATCGATGGTTTCATATTTCATCAACGCATCTTTCATCGCGTGCAGAATATCCATATTGTCAGTCAGGATCTGACGAGCGCGATTGTAGTTACGTTCAATCAGCGCTTTCACTTCCTGGTCGATGATACGCGCAGTTTCATCAGACATATGTTTCGCTTTTGCGACGCTACGGCCGAGGAATACTTCGCCCTCTTCTTCCGCATACAGCAACGGACCGAGTTTCTCCGAGAAGCCCCACTGGGTGACCATGTTACGCGCCAGGTTAGTCGCGACTTTAATGTCGTTCGACGCGCCGGTAGAAACATGCTCAACGCCGTAGATAATCTCTTCCGCCAGACGACCGCCGTACAGCGTGCTGATTTGGCTTTCCAGCTTCTGACGGCTGGCGCTGATCGCGTCGCCTTCAGGCAGGAAGAAGGTCACGCCCAGCGCACGACCGCGCGGGATAATCGTCACTTTGTGCACCGGATCGTGTTCCGGCACCAGGCGACCGATAATCGCGTGGCCCGCTTCGTGGTACGCGGTCGACTCTTTCTGCGCTTCCGTCATCACCATGGAGCGACGTTCGGCGCCCATCATGATTTTGTCTTTCGCTTTCTCGAACTCAACCATCGACACAACGCGTTTGTTGCCGCGTGCGGCAAACAGCGCCGCTTCGTTGACCAGGTTCGCCAGGTCCGCACCGGAGAAGCCCGGCGTACCGCGCGCAATGATCGCCGCATCAATATCCGTCGCTAACGGTACGCGACGCATATGCACCTTCAGAATCTGCTCACGACCGCGCACATCCGGCAGGCCTACCACCACCTGACGGTCAAAACGACCTGGACGCAGCAGCGCCGGGTCCAGAACGTCCGGACGGTTGGTTGCCGCGATAACGATGATACCTTCGTTACCTTCGAAGCCGTCCATCTCAACCAGCATCTGGTTCAACGTCTGCTCACGTTCATCGTGACCACCGCCCAGACCTGCGCCACGCTGGCGGCCTACGGCGTCGATTTCATCGATGAAGATAATGCACGGCGCCGCTTTCTTGGCCTGTTCGAACATGTCACGCACTCGAGACGCGCCGACACCGACGAACATTTCCACAAAGTCAGAACCGGAAATCGTAAAGAATGGCACCTTCGCTTCACCCGCAATGGCTTTTGCCAGCAGGGTTTTACCGGTACCCGGCGGGCCGACCATCAGGACGCCTTTCGGAATTTTACCGCCCAGCTTCTGGAAACGGCTCGGTTCACGCAGGTATTCAACCAGTTCCGCCACTTCTTCTTTCGCTTCGTCACAACCCGCGACGTCAGCAAACGTGGTTTTGATCTGATCTTCCGTCAGCATACGCGCCTTGCTCTTACCGAACGACATGGCGCCTTTGCCACCGCCGCCCTGCATCTGACGCATGAAGAAGATCCAGACGCCGATCAGCAACAGCATCGGGAACCAGGAAATGAAGATAGAAGCCAGCAGGCTTGGCTCTTCAGGTGGTTCGCCAACAACCTTGACGTTTTTAGTCAGCAGGTTATCAAGCAGCTTCGGATCATTAATCGGAATGTAAGTCGTGTAACGGTTACTATCTTTCTTGGTAACGTTGATCTCACGTCCGTTGATACGCGCTTCGCGAACCTGGTCCTGATTGACCTCTTGCAGGAAGGTAGAGTAATCCACCTTACGGCCATTAGACTCGCTGGGCCCAAAGCTCTGGAATACTGACATCAGCACAACGGCAATGACCAGCCAGAGTATTAGGTTTTTCGCCATGTCACTCAAGGGATTAACCTCTTATTACAACTGTGTTAAAAACAGCGTCAGGATACTCTATATCCAGTTTCTTTCAAACCTTACGTCTGAAATCTGCCGGTTATCACTTTCGCCCGGTCGCTACAATGTACACTTCACGCGAACGCGCACGCGAAGAGTCCGGCTTACGAACTTTAACCTTCGTAAACAGGGAGCGAATTTCCCTTAGATACTCATCGAAACCTTCGCCCTGGAACACCTTCACTACAAAACTTCCGCCTGGCGCCAGCACATCGCGGCACATCTCTAACGCCAGCTCCACCAGATACATGGCGCGGGGGATATCCACCGCCGGTGTTCCGCTCATGTTTGGTGCCATATCCGACATGACAACTTGTACTTTACTGTCACCCACGCGTTCCAGTAACGCTTTCATGACAAGTTCATCACGAAAATCGCCCTGAAGAAAGTCCACACCAACGATAGGATCCATAGGTAAAAGATCACAAGCGATGATGCGGCCTTTGCCGCCAATCTGCGTGACCACATACTGTGACCAGCCTCCTGGCGCAGCGCCGAGATCGACTACCGTCATTCCCGGCTTAAAAAGTTTGTCACTTTGCTGTATTTCATCAAGTTTAAACCAGGCACGGGAGCGTAGCCCCTTTTTCTGCGCCTGTTGAACATATTTATCGCTAAAGTGTTCCTGAAGCCAGCGGCTTGAGCTGGCAGAACGCTTTTTACCTGTCATTTAACTTTCCCGTCGGGGCAGTTCATCGTAGCCAATGGCGTAAATTTCTACACGCCTATTTGGCGATATAAGGGAGATGGCGGTAGAATGACCCGTTTTCAATCCCAACGTAAGCAAAAATATACGATGAATCTGAGTACTAAACAAAAACAGCACCTAAAAGGTCTGGCACATCCGCTCAAGCCTGTTGTTATGCTTGGCAATAATGGTTTGACCGAAGGGGTACTGGCCGAGATTGAACAAGCGTTAGAGCACCATGAACTTATCAAGGTGAAAATCGCCTCGGAAGATCGCGAAACAAAAACCTTGATCGTGGACGCTATCGTGCGCGAAACCGGCGCCTGTAACGTACAGGTCATCGGTAAAACGCTGGTGCTGTATCGCCCAACTAAAGAGCGTAAAATCTCGCTGCCGCGTTAAGGATATCCTAAAGTCGAACACAAAATCTGTGTAAAACGAGGGGTTTTCCACGAGCAGGAGAGCAAAATGCCACGCTCTCTCCGTTGATAAAAGGCCGCTATGCGGCCTTTTTCCTTTCTTTACAATACACCAACAATTTGCGTATTGAGTACTACTTAAAGGTATTCCACTTTAAGCACTTCGTATTCCACATCGCCGCCAGGCGTTTTGATCACCACGACGTCATCCTGCTCTTTGCCGATCAGGCCGCGAGCGATTGGCGAGTTTACCGAAATGAGATTTTGCTTAAAATCCGCCTCATCGTCGCCAACAATGCGGTAGGTCTGCTCTTCGTCGGTGTCCAGGTTCAGCACCGTGACGGTAGCGCCGAAAATCACGCGACCATTGTTCGGCATTTTAGTGACATCAATCACCTGCGCATTCGACAGTTTTGCTTCGATATCTTTAATGCGCCCTTCGCAGAAACCCTGCTGTTCGCGTGCAGCATGATACTCCGCGTTTTCTTTTAAATCGCCATGTTCGCGCGCTTCGGCGATAGCGGCGATGATTTCAGGACGGCGCACAGATTTCAGAAAATCCAGCTCTTCGCGCAGTTTTTCGGCTCCGCGTAAGGTCATCGGAATAGCTTGCATTTGTTATACCTCTTGAACATTCCTGTAGGGGGCAATGAACTCTACCCCGGCTGCTAAGCCAGCCCCGGCATATGCCATACCAGGGTCAGAAGCAAAAAACACCAACCCGGGCGCGCAGTCCCAGGTCAGCTACAATTTCCTCTTTGATAACCATTTTACCCTGGAGTTCCCTATGGGTCATCGTTTACTTTTTAGGGCGTTGCGCCGTAGTATGACGGCTTGTTTCCAGGGTGTTAGCGCGAGATTATGCGATTTTCCAGATTTATCATCGGATTGACCACCAGTATAGCGTTCAGCGTTCAGGCCGCGAATATTGACGAATACATCAAACAGCTTCCGGCCGGCGCCAACCTCGCGCTGATGGTGCAAAAGATTGGCGCGCCCGCGCCGGCTATTGATTATCATAGTCAGCAGATGGCGCTTCCCGCCAGTACCCAAAAGGTGATTACCGCGCTGGCGGCGCTGATTCAACTCGGCCCGGATTTCCGTTTTACGACCACGCTGGAGACTAAAGGCAACGTCGATAACGGCATCCTGAAAGGTGACGTAATTGCGCGCTTCGGTGGCGATCCAACGCTAAAACGTCAGGATATTCGCAATATGGTCGCGACGCTGAAAAAGTCCGGCGTCACGCAAATCGACGGTAATGTGCTTATCGACACGTCGATTTTCGCCAGCCACGATAAAGCGCCAGGCTGGCCGTGGAACGACCTGACGCAGTGTTTCAGCGCGCCTCCCGCCGCCGCCATTGTTGACCGCAACTGTTTTTCTGTGTCGCTTTATAGCGCGCAAAAACCAAACGATTTAGCCTTTATTCGCGTGGCCTCTTATTATCCGGTAACAATGTTCAGCCAGGTACGGACTCTGCCGCGCGGTTCGGCAGAAGCGCAGTATTGCGAGTTGGATGTGGTGCCTGGCGATTTGAACCGTTATACACTTACCGGCTGTTTACCACAGCGCGCCGACCCGCTGCCGCTGGCCTTTGCTATTCAGGACGGCGCCAGCTACGCGGGCGCGATCCTCAAGCAGGAACTGAAAGAGGCCGGGATAACTTACCGCGGCACGCTGCTGCGCCAGACGCAGGTTAACGAGCCCGGAACGATCGTCGCCAGTAAACAGTCGGCGCCACTGCACGATCTGCTTAAGATTATGCTGAAAAAGTCAGACAACATGATCGCCGATACTGTTTTTCGGATGATTGGTCATGTCAGGTTTAACGTGCCTGGCACCTGGCGGGCGGGATCGGATGCCGTTCGCCAGATTCTGCGCCAACAGGCGGGAATTGATATCGGCAATACCATTATTGCCGACGGTTCCGGTCTTTCTCGCCATAATCTGATCGCTCCCGCCACGATGATGCAGGTGCTGCAATATATCGCCCAACATGATAACGAGCTGAACTTTATCTCTATGCTGCCGCTGGCGGGCTATGATGGTTCATTACAATACCGCGCCGGGCTACATCAGGCGGGCGTAGACGGTAAGGTTTCGGCGAAAACCGGGTCACTGCAGGGCGTGTATAATCTGGCGGGCTTTATTACCACCGCAAGCGGGCAACGGATGGCATTTGTACAGTATTTGTCCGGCTACGCGGTTCCACCTACCGATCAGCGTAATCGCCGAATCCCGCTGGTACGCTTCGAGAGTCGGTTGTATAAGGATATTTATCAGACTAACTGAGTGCATTATTGCCGGATGGCGGCGCTAACGCGTCTTATCCGGCCTACAACGAACATAATAAAACGGGCCGCAAATGCGGCCCGTTGGCTTTTATAGGCCGGATAAGCGTTAGCGCCATCCGGCTACGAGATTAACGTTTGTAGATGAACTCGACGCCTTCTTCGTCGTCTTCATCCCAGTCGTCATCCCAGTCATCGTCTGCGTCTTCTTCCACTTCAGCCAACTGCTGGCGATGATAATCGTCCCACATGAACTCGACTTTTTCCGGCTGTTTTGCTTCTTCAGCCTGCGCGATCGGATTCTCGATGATAAAGGTCATCACATCCCAGCAGAGATCTTTCACCCCTAGCTGACTGGCGGCGGAAATCAGATAGTATTTCCCTTCCCAGCCCAACGCTTCGGCGATCGCTTTCGCTTTCTCTTCCGCTTCGGTTTTATCCATCAGATCGATCTTGTTGAACACTAACCAGCGCGGTTTAGCCGCCAGATCCTGGCTGTATTTTTCCAGTTCGCCAATAATGATACGGGCGTTTTCCACCGGATCGGAACCGTCGATCGGATCGATATCAATGAGGTGCAGCAGTACGCGGCAACGTTCGAGGTGCTTCAGGAAGCGAATCCCCAGGCCCGCGCCTTCCGCCGCGCCTTCGATCAACCCCGGAATGTCGGCCACCACAAAACTCTTTTCGCTGTCCATACGTACCACGCCCAGGCTCGGCACCAGCGTGGTAAACGGATAGTCCGCGACTTTCGGTTTTGCTGCCGATACCGCGCGAATGAACGTTGATTTACCGGCGTTTGGCATCCCCAGCATCCCGACATCCGCCAGCAGCATCAGTTCCAGCAGCAGGTCGCGCTTATCGCCCGGCGTACCATTGGTTTTCTGGCGCGGCGTACGGTTAACCGAGGATTTAAAACGGGTATTGCCTAGCCCATGCCAGCCGCCCTTCGCGACCAACAGACGCTGACCGTGTTTGGTCATGTCGCCCATCGTTTCACCGGTTCCCTGGTCGATAACGCGCGTACCGACCGGCACTTTGATGGTCACGTCTTTACCGCGTTTACCGGTACAGTCGCGGCTCGCGCCATTCTGACCACGTTCAGCGCGGAACGATTTTTCAAAGCGGTAATCGATCAGAGTATTCAGGTTTTCATCGGCTTCCATCCAGACGTCGCCGCCGTCGCCGCCATCACCGCCGTCCGGGCCGCCTTTCGGGATATATTTTTCGCGGCGGAAGCTCACACAGCCATTACCGCCATCACCTGCAACGACCAGAATCGATGCTTCATCAACAAACTTCATTTTATTCTCCGTAAATCATTCGCCTGAGCGGGGTTGCGAAACCACCGTTTCATGCTTGCGTAAACCGCCCCAAATACGATGACCAATGGCGGAATACATCGCGCCCGCAACCACGACAAACGCACCGAGATAACCTAAAAGGTTTAACATCGGTCTGGCGAAGAAATCGGGCCAGGCCATAGATAAAAGATCTGAAAACAGCAGGGTAAATAGCGGTGTAAGCGTGATTATCGCGCTCACCTGCGCCGCCTGCCAACGCGCCATCGCTTCCGCCAGGGCGCCATATCCTACCAGCGTATTTAGCCCGCAGAAAATCAAACAGGCGAGCTGCCAGTCGCTCAGTTGCGCTATCACCATCGGTTTTGCCAACGGCAAAAGCGCTATCGTACATAAAGTGTACAGTAAAAACAGGATCTGCTGCGAGGCCAGACGTCGCAATAATACTTTTTGCGCCACGCCATAGCTCACCCACACCATCGCCGCGCCTACGCCAAAAATAACGCCCCAGGTGTAGTCGGTCAGTCGGGTAAAAATCTCGATCAGACTGGTGTTAAAAAACATCACCAGCCCGCTCAATAACATCAGCGCGCCAATCACCTGCGTACCGCGCATCTTTTCTTTCAGAATAAAGACGCTGGCGACCATCATGCCAACCGGCGAGAGCTGGCCGATAACCTGCGACGCGGTTGGGCTTAAATATTGCAGGGAAGAACTGAACAAAATGAAATTACCGAACAGTCCGCAGGTCGCTATCGCCAATAACACCAACCAGCGCGGCTTACGAAAAATACGCAGCGGCGGCAGCTTTCTTTTTACTGCCAGTATCGCCCCGAGGCCAATACTGGCCATTAAGAAGCGGTAGAAGACAATGGTTGAAGGCTCCATCACCTCCAGCACTTGCTTCATTGCTATTGGCAACGCTCCCCAGCACATCGCGGTAGTGAGCGCTAAAAGAATGCCAATGCCTGCCTGCTGCTTCATGCCGTGTTCCCTGCAAAGACCCGTTAACGGCATTCGCACAGCCACACGGGTATATTTTAGTCGGCCATCGAATGTAAAAAGCCCCGCAACAGGTGCGGGGCTTTCATCCGTTACCGGACCACAAAAAACTTACTCAGCAACGATGCTGATGTATTTACGGTTTTTCGGGCCTTTAACTTCGAATTTCACTTTACCGTCTGCTTTAGCAAACAGAGTGTGGTCACGACCGCAACCAACGTTGGTGCCAGCGTGGAATTTAGTACCACGTTGACGAACGATGATGCTGCCTGCCAGAACTGCTTCACCGCCAAAGCGTTTTACGCCCAGACGTTTAGCTTCAGAATCGCGACCGTTACGAGTCGAGCCGCCAGCCTTTTTATGTGCCATTTAATCTGCTCCCCTAATCTTAAGCGCTGATGCCGGTAATTTTCACATCAGTGAACCACTGACGATGGCCCTGCTGCTTACGGTAGTGTTTACGGCGACGAAACTTAACGATTTTAACTTTCTCGCCACGACCGTGGGCAACAACTTCAGCTTTGATTACGCCGCCATCAACGAAAGGAACGCCGATTTTGACTTCTTCACCGTTTGCGATCATCAGAACTTCAGCGAACTCGATAGTTTCGCCAGTTGCGATGTCCAGCTTTTCCAGGCGAACGGTCTGACCTTCGCTTACTCGGTGTTGTTTACCACCACTTTGGAAAACCGCGTACATAAAAAACTCCGCTTCCGCGCACACCTTTCAATGATTCAGAGCGCGCTATAAATATTCACAATAGGGCGCGAATATTACGCAAATTGCACGGCTTTGACAAGTGCTACCATCAATACATGAAGAAAAAAAACACAACGCATACGGTAACGTTTATCTGCGGCGTTTTTTCAGTACAATCAGGGTATATTTCTAACCATAAACCCTACGTTACCTCATTCAGACATGGGATAATCGGGGCGATAAGCCCGGCTTTTGCGATGAATTTAGAAAAAATCAACGAGTTAACCGCGCAAGATATGGCGGGTGTCAATGCGACAATCCTTGAACAGCTTAATTCCGACGTTCAACTGATTAATCAGCTAGGATATTACATTATTAGCGGCGGCGGAAAACGCATTCGTCCGATGATTGCCGTTCTTGCCGCGCGCGCGGTGGGTTATCAGGGTAACGCGCACGTGACTATCGCCGCTCTGATCGAGTTTATCCACACGGCGACGCTGCTACATGATGATGTGGTGGATGAATCTGATATGCGTCGCGGCAAAGCGACGGCAAATGCCGCCTTCGGTAATGCCGCCAGCGTATTGGTCGGCGACTTTATCTATACCCGTGCCTTCCAGATGATGACCAGCCTCGGCTCGTTAAAAGTGCTGGAAGTGATGTCGGAAGCGGTCAACGTGATTGCAGAAGGTGAAGTGCTGCAATTGATGAACGTGAATGACCCGGACATTACCGAAGAAAATTACATGCGGGTGATTTACAGTAAAACGGCCCGTCTGTTCGAAGCCGCCGCCCAGTGCTCCGGTATTCTTGCCGGTTGTACGCCTGAGCAAGAGAAAGGGTTGCAGGACTATGGCCGCTACCTTGGTACGGCTTTCCAGCTCATTGACGATCTGCTGGATTACAGTGCCGACGGCGAGCATCTCGGTAAAAATGTGGGTGATGACCTCAATGAGGGCAAACCTACCTTACCGTTGCTTCACGCCATGCGCCACGGTACGCCAGAACAGTCAGCGATGATCCGTACCGCTATTGAACAAGGTAATGGCCGTCATCTTCTGGAACCGGTTCTGGAAGCGATGACCACCTGCGGCTCGCTGGAATGGACGCGTCAGCGAGCGGAAGAAGAAGCCGACAAAGCGATATCCGCGTTGCAGATATTGCCGGATACCCCATGGCGTGAGGCGCTAATCGGTCTCGCACACATCGCGGTGCAGCGCGATCGTTAATGCCGTTCTCTTATCCCGCGTACTGCGCGGGATATCCCATTAAGTTCTAATAAACTCCAGATACCCTATCGCCTGTTTTTCACATACTCATCCAGGATTTCCCCTGGCATATTCTGAATATTGCCGCCACTTACATGAACTTTTTAGAACATTCCTTCACGAAGCGTTATAGTATCGAACGTCGTCGGGTTGTTAAAACCGTAAGTGATTAACCTAAGGAGTGATGGATGTATGGAAAGCAAGCTTATTGACTGGCATCCGGCCGATATCATTGCCGGACTACGTAAAAAAGGGACTTCAATGGCCGCTGAGTCACGCCGGAATGGATTGAGTTCATCCACGCTGGCCAATGCATTAACGCGCCCGTGGCCGAAAGGAGAGTTGATTATTGCGAAAGCATTGGGAACGGAACCCTGGGTTATTTGGCCATCGCGTTATCACGATCCGCGCACGCATGAGTTTATCGACAGAACGCGGCTTATGAGAGCGCGTAATAAAGACAAACAGAATGTAGAGTAAGTGTCTGTAAAACAACCCCCGCAATCGCGTTCGCGGGGGTTATTCAGCGTACAGAAGGTTATTCGCCTTTCACGCGTTCAATATTCGCGCCTAGCGCGCGCAGTTTGTCTTCGATGCGCTCATAACCGCGATCGATGTGATAAATGCGATCCACAATCGTCGTGCCTTCCGCAATACAGCCCGCCAGCACCAGGCTCGCAGATGCCCGCAGATCTGTCGCCATGACCTGGGCGCCAGAGAGCGTTTCTACGCCATGACATATGACGGTATTGCTTTCAATTTCCGCACGCGCGCCCATGCGACTGAGTTCAGGCACGTGCATAAAACGGTTTTCAAAGACGGTTTCAGTGATAAAGCCCGTCCCTTCCGCCACCAGGTTCAGCAACGTGAACTGCGCCTGCATATCGGTCGGGAATGCCGGGTGCGGCGCGGTACGGACATTGACCGCCTTCGGTCGTTTGCCGTGCATGTCCAGACTAATCCAGTCCTCGCCCACTTCGATATCCGCGCCAGCATCGCGCAGTTTCGCCAGTACCGCGTCCAGAGTGTCCGGTTGCGCGTTACGGCAGAGGATTTTGCCGCGAGAGATCGCTGCCGCCACCAGGAAAGTCCCCGTTTCGATGCGATCCGGCAGCACACGATAAACGCCGCCGCCCAGACGCTCTACGCCCTCGATCGTAATACGATCGGTGCCCTGCCCAGCGATCTTCGCCCCCAGCGTAACCAGGAAGTTAGCGGTGTCGACAATTTCCGGCTCGCGCGCGGCGTTTTCAATGATGGTCGTCCCTTCCGCCAGCGTGGCGGCACACATAATGGTGACGGTCGCGCCGACGCTGACCTTATCCATCACGATATGCGCCCCTTTAAGACGTCCTTCGACGGAGGCCTTTACGTAGCCCTCTTCCAGCTTGATGGTCGCACCCAGTTGTTCCAGACCGGTAATATGCAGATCAACCGGACGCGCGCCGATAGTACAGCCCCCCGGCAGAGAGACTTGTCCCTGACCAAAACGGGCAACCAGCGGCCCCAGCGCCCATATCGAGGCGCGCATGGTCTTAACCAGATCATAAGGCGCGCAGAACACGTTCACCTGGCTGGCGTCAATGTGTACCGATCCATTGCGTTCCACTTTCGCGCCTAATTGGCTCAGGAGCTTCATCGACGTATCCACGTCTTTCAGTTTTGGAACGTTTTGGATCTCTACCGGTTCTTCTGCCAGCAGAGCGGCGAACAGGATCGGCAGCGCGGCGTTTTTGGCGCCGGAAATTGTGACTTCGCCCTGGAGCGTCGTTGGCCCCTGTACACGAAATTTATCCATTATTGTATTCTCAGTTAAGCATTCATCTCCGCTACCGGCAGGTTACCCGTAGCTTAAAATCCGTTAAGTTTACGATCGCGCGCCCATTCCGCCGGGGTATACGCTTTGATCGATACGGCATGGATACGGTTGTCCGCAATGTACTCCATTAGCGGCCCATAGACCGTTTGCTGTTTCTTGACCCGGCTCATGCCGTCAAACATCTCGCCCACGGCAATAACCTGAAAGTGACTGCCATCGCCGGAGACGTGGACTTCCTGGAGGGAGAGGGCATTCATCAGCACACTCTGAATTTCATGATTTTCCATGGGTTCTTTATTCGTCAAATAGTGAAAACAGCCCAACATCTTAGAGCAAAGTCGCGCCGTCTTAAATAAGCAAAAGATTACGCTGATAAATCAGCGCGGTAAAAGTGCCGGATGGTGCTGCTAACGCAACTTATCCGGCCTACGGGGATCATGCGAAGTGTAGGCCGGATAAACCATCCGGCATTCATTACATACGGGGAAGTACGTCTTCGGGCAAGTTATATAATTGCGCCAGCGCGTAAACCTTGTCGTTAACGCCAGACAGCGATACGGCATTGCCCTGCTTTTTTGCCTGGTTCACAAGGTGCGCCAGCAGCGCCAGTCCCCCCGTATCCACCCTGGAGATCTGGCTCAGGTCGATACGGGTAACGCCAGTCATCGCTTCTACGCGCGCGTCCCATAGCGGCGCCAACACGTCCTGATCCAGCTCTCCCGCCAGCATCAGCGTGCCCGCCTCACGCGTCCAGGTGAGTTGCGGCGTCATTACTGTTTCTCGTCCAAAGTAATTTTCTGTTGAGAGATAGATTTCAGTTGTGCGGTCAGGCCGTCGATGCCTTTAGTACGCAGCAGGTCGCTCCACTCATTTTGCTTGGTGGTGATCATGCTGACGCCTTCCGCAATCATGTCATACGCCTGCCAGTTGCCGGTCTGGGTGTTTTTGCGCCACTGGAAATCCAGGCGTACCGGCGGACGACCGTTGGGATCGATAATCGTTACACGGATAGGCACAATGGTCGCATCGCCCAGCGGTTGCTCAGGCGCTATCTGGTAAGTCTGACCGTGGTACATCGCCAGCGCCTGACCGTATGCCTGTTTCAGGTATTCGCGAAACGCGGCAAAATAGGCTTCACGCTGCGCCGGGGTCGCCTCTTTGTAGTAGCGGCCCAACACCAGCGCGCCGGCATATTTTACCTGCACGTACGGCAGAAGTTCCTGATCAACAACGTCTCGCAGGTAATCCGGATTGGCACGAATTTTCGGCTGTTCGTTTTTCAGGCGATCAAAAGTTTTCTGCGCCGCCTCGTTCATCAGTTTATAAGGATTGCTCTGATCCGCTGCCGTTGCTGCGCTTAATGGCGCAATGACCAGCAGGGCCACCATCATCAGTCGTTTAAACATGCCTCAATTCTCCTGAGATTATTTCGTTTCGCCCGCGGGCGTTGTGGCTTCAGTATGGTCTTCCGTTGCGGCTGGCGCATCGCCAGAATTCTTATTGTCGTCGCCTTTGCTGTTATAGAGGAACTGACCAATCATATCTTCCAGCACCATTGCAGACTTGGTGTCCTGAATCGTACTCCCATCTTTGAGGATAGACGTTCCCAGCTCAGGATCTTCAAAACCGACGTTTAATGCCAGATATTGCTCCCCCAGCAGCCCGGAAGTACGAATACTCAACGAGCTGGTATCGGGAATATGGTTATAACGCTCTTCGATGTCGAGCGTTACGCGCGGCAGGTATGTTTTCGGATCAAGCGAGATATCTTCAACCCGCCCGACAACCACCCCGCCGATGCGTACCGGGGAACGCACTTTCAGACCGCCGATGTTATCGAAGGTCGCATAAACCTTATAGGTCGGCTCCGTGCGCATAGAGGTCACATTTGCCGCCTTCAGGCAAACAAACAGCGCCGCCAGCAACGCTACCAGCAAAAAAACGCCTACCCAAATTTCATTTTTTTTCGTTTGCATGAACTCAATTCCCAAACATCAGTGCGGTCAGCACAAAATCCAGCCCCAGAACGGCCAACGATGCGTGAACCACGGTACGCGTCGTTGCCCGGCTAATCCCGGCAGAAGTCGGTATTGCGTCATAACCGTTGAATAACGCAATCCATGTTACCGTAATGGCGAACACCACGCTCTTTATCAGACAGTTCACCAGGTCCATACGCCAGTCGACGGCATTCTGCATCGCGGACCAGAAGAACCCGGCGTCGATTCCTTTCCAGCTTACGCCGACCAGCGAGCCGCCCCAGATACCGACCGCCACAAAGATAATGGTCAGTAGCGGCAACGAAATCACGCCCGCCCAAAAGCGCGGCGAAATCACCCGGCGCAATGGATCGACCGCCATCATCTCCATACTGGAGAGCTGCTCCGTCGCCCGCATCAGGCCGATTTCCGCCGTCAACGCCGACCCGGCCCGCCCGGCAAACAGCAACGCCGCGACCACCGGCCCCAGCTCGCGCAGCAGCGAAAGCGCCACTAACATGCCAAGACTGGTCTCCGCGCTGTAAGTGGTCAGAACCAGATAGCCTTGCAGCCCCAGCACCATACCGATGAATACGCCGGAGACAATAATGATAAGCATCGACAAGACGCCCACATTATAAAGCTGGCGCACCAGCAGCGGCGCATGTTTGCGAAACTCCGGCTTACCGATAATCGCATTGAATAACATTAACCCGGCGCGCCCGAACGTCCTGACGGTTTTGATCCCGCTGTGTCCGAGTGCTGCCAGCGCATTTAACAGCATGAGTGGCTTAACTCCCTGTTTCGAGTAAATCAAGGTGATAGTCGCCCGCCGGATAGCGGAACGGAACCGGCCCGTCGGCAATGCCGTCAAGGAACTGACGCACGCGCGGGTCCGTATTCTCCTGCAACGCCTGAGCGCTACCGTGAGCGACGATTTTTTTGTCCGCCATGATCCAGGCGTGATCCGCAATACTGAGCACCTCTGGCACATCATGCGAGACCACCACGCAGGTCACGCCCAGCGCGCTGTTCAATTCTGAAATCAGCTTCACCAGAACGCCCATGGTAATCGGGTCCTGGCCGACAAACGGCTCATCGAACATGATGAGATCCGGTTCCAGAGCGATGGCGCGCGCCAACGCGGCGCGGCGCGCCATCCCACCGGAGAGCTCGGAAGGCATCAGTTTTGCCGCGCCGCGTAGCCCGACAGCTTCCAGTTTCATCATCACAACGCTTTTTAGCAGCGGCGCGGGTAAATTGGTGTGCTCCCGTAGCGGATAGGCCACATTGTCAAACACGTTCATGTCGGTAAACAGCGCTCCCGACTGAAACAGCATACTCATACGTTTGCGGACGGTGTAGAGCCGCGAACGGGACATGGCCGGCACATTCTCGCCATCAAATAAGATCTCGCCCTTATCCGGCGGGATCTGTCCGCCAATCAGGCGCAACAGCGTGGTTTTACCGATGCCCGACGGCCCCATGATCGCCGTGATCTTCCCGCGCGGCACCGTCAGGGAAATATTATCGAAAATGCAGCGTTCGCCACGGGAAAAGCTGACGTCGCGCATATCGACTAAATTGGCCGCAGACTGACCCATTGATTCATCCTTCGTATTGCCTTGTTGAGGTAACCATGGCGCTGAATTTAACCATGGGTTCGACATAATTACAGAATATTAACTGACAGGGTTAGCGAAAGCTGGCATTCGTTTTACTTTTTAGCCGCATAAAGTCAAAATTAGGACTTCGTTACGGCTTCCAGATATCCCTTCCAGGGGACCGGCGAGTATACCTGAAGAAAGGACTTTAGATGCTTTTAGCGATGGCGCTACTCATAATTGGTTTGCTTCTGGTGGCCTACGGCGCCGATCGTCTGGTGTTTGCGGCCTCTATTTTATGCCGTACATTCGGTATTCCCCCGCTGATCATCGGGATGACGGTCGTGAGTATCGGCACCTCGCTGCCGGAAATTATTGTGTCGGCCGCCGCATCGCTACACGGTCAGCTCGATTTGGCCGTCGGCGCGGCGCTCGGTTCTAACATCACCAATATTTTGCTGATCTTAGGGCTGGCGGCGCTGGTTCGTCCATTTACCGTGCATTCCGATGTTCTACGTCGCGAATTGCCATTAATGTTATTTGTTAGCGTGGTAGCCGGTTCCGTACTGCATGACGGACAGTTAAGTCGCAGTGATGGTATCTTTCTCCTGCTTCTGGCTGTGCTATGGCTGTTATTCATTGTTAAAATCGCGCGTCTGGCCGAACGCCAGGGGAATGACAGCCTCACCCGCGAACAACTGGCGGAGCTACCGCGCGAAGGCGGGCTCCCCGTCGCGTTCTTATGGCTGGGCATTGCGCTGGTCATCATGCCGATGGCGACGCGCATGGTAATCGATAACGCTACGGTGCTGGCGAACTATTTCGCCATGAGTGAATTAACGCTCGGTCTGACAGTCATCGCTGTCGGCACCAGTCTGCCAGAGCTGGCGACGGCGATTGCCGGCGTGCGAAAAGGCGAAAATGATATTGCCGTTGGTAATCTCATTGGCGCCAATATTTTTAATCTCGCCATCGTGCTGGGACTGCCTGCGCTGATCGCGCCGGGGGAGATCAACCCGCTGGCGTTTGGGCGTGATTATAGCGTGATGTTGCTGGTTAGCGTGGTTTTCGCTTTACTTTGCTGGCGGCATCCGCGCCAGATTGGCCGGGGCGCAGGTATACTGCTGACCGGCGGGTTTATCGTATGGCTGGCGATGCTCTATTGGCTATCGCCACTTCTTGTTGGATAACTGGAAACGGATTATGTCGCATTTAGCGTTGCAACCGGGGTTTGACTTTCAGCAGGCAGGCAAAGAGGTCCTGGAAATTGAACGTGAAGGCCTGGCGGAGCTTGATCAATATATCAACCAGCATTTCACGCTGGCCTGTGAAAAAATGTTCAACTGCACCGGAAAAGTGGTGGTCATGGGGATGGGGAAATCCGGCCATATCGGACGGAAAATGGCCGCCACGTTCGCCAGTACCGGCACCTCTTCCTTTTTTGTACATCCAGGCGAAGCCGCGCACGGCGATTTGGGGATGGTTACGCCGCAGGATGTGGTTATCGCTATCTCCAACTCCGGCGAATCCAGCGAGATCGCGGCGCTAATACCGGTGCTTAAACGTCTGCACGTACCGTTAATTTGCATTACCGGGCGACCGGAAAGCAGCATGGCGCGTGCGGCAGATGTGCATCTGTGTGTTAAAGTGCCCAAAGAAGCGTGTCCGTTAGGCCTGGCGCCTACCAGTAGTACCACCGCAACGCTGGTGATGGGCGACGCGCTCGCCGTGGCGTTGTTAAAAGCGCGCGGCTTTACCGCCGAGGATTTCGCTCTGTCGCATCCTGGCGGCGCGCTGGGACGTAAGCTACTGCTGCGCGTAAGCGATATTATGCATACTGGCGATGAGATCCCGCATGTTAATAAATATGCCACCCTGCGTGATGCGCTGTTAGAAATTACGCGTAAAAATCTCGGTATGACCGTCATTTGCGATGAATCCATGAAGATCGACGGTATCTTCACCGACGGCGATTTACGTCGCGTGTTCGATATGGGCGGCGATATGCGCCAGTTGGGGATCGCCGAGGTGATGACGCCAGGGGGCATTCGCGTGCGTCCCGGTATTCTCGCTGTCGATGCGCTGAATTTAATGCAGTCCCGCCATATCACCTCCGTACTGGTTGCTGATGGCGACCAGTTACTCGGTGTGTTACATATGCATGATCTCCTGCGTGCAGGCGTCGTGTAGAAACTCAAGGATAATTAACGATGAGTAAAGCAGGTGCGTCGCTTGCGACCTGTTATGGCCCCGTCAGCACCCATGTCATGACCAAAGCGGAGAATATCCGCCTGCTCATCCTGGACGTGGATGGCGTATTGTCTGACGGCCTGATTTATATGGGCAATAACGGCGAAGAGCTGAAGGCTTTCAACGTTCGTGACGGCTATGGTATTCGCTGTGCTTTGACCTCCAATATCGAGGTTGCCATTATTACCGGACGAAAGGCTAAACTTGTAGAAGATCGCTGCGCCACGCTGGGGATTGTCCATCTTTATCAGGGACAGTCGAATAAGCTGATCGCCTTTAGCGATCTGCTGGAAAAACTGGCCATTGCGCCGGAAAATGTTGCCTATGTCGGCGATGATCTGATTGACTGGCCAGTGATGGAAAAAGTGGGGTTAAGCGTTGCCGTTGCGGATGCGCATCCGCTGCTGATCCCCCGCGCTGACTATGTGACGCACATTGCCGGCGGGCGCGGCGCGGTACGTGAGGTGTGCGACTTGTTGCTGCTGGCGCAGGGCAAGCTGGATGAGGCCAAAGGGCAATCGATATGAGTAAAACCAGACGTTGGGTTATCATTCTACTGTCGCTGGCCATTCTGGTACTGATTGGTATCAATCTGGCGGATAAAGACGATCCTGCTGCCGTGATGGTCAACAGCAACGATCCCACGTATAAAAGCGAGCATACGGATACCGTCGTGTACAGTCCGGAAGGCGCGTTGAGCTATCGTCTGATTGCGCAGCACGTTGAATATTTTTCCGATCAGGCGGTCTCATGGTTTACGCAACCGGTATTAACCACCTTTGATAAGGATAAAGTGCCGACATGGTCGATCAAGGCCGATAAAGCCAAATTGACTAACGATCGGATGCTCTATCTGTATGGCCATGTTGAAGTCAACGCCCTGGTGCCTGACGCTCAATTACGCAGAATTACCACCGATAACGCGCAGATTAATCTGGTGACGCAGGATGTTACCTCGAACGATCTGGTGACGTTATACGGCACAACATTTAACTCCAGCGGACTGAAAATGCGCGGTAACTTACGCAGCAAGAACGCCGAGCTGATTGAAAAGGTTAGAACCTCTTATGAAATTCAAAACAAACAAACTCAGCCTTAATCTTATGCTTGCCGGCTCGCTGCTGGCCGCCAGCATTCCGGCCTTCGCCGTCACGGGCGATACCGAACAGCCTATTCATATTGACTCGGATCAACAGTCGCTGGATATGCAAGGCAACGTCGTGACCTTTACGGGCAACGTGGTGATGACCCAGGGCACGATTAAGATCAACGCCGATAAAGTCGTGGTTACCCGCCCTGGCGGCGAACAGGGGAAAGAGGTGATCGACGGTTACGGCAATCCGGCCACCTTCTACCAGATGCAGGACAACGGTAAGCCGGTGAAAGGCCACGCTTCCCATATGCATTACGAGCTGGCGAAAGATTTTGTGGTGCTGACCGGCAACGCTTATCTGGAGCAGCTTGACAGCAACATTACCGGCGACAAAATCACCTACCTGGTGAAAGAGCAGAAAATGCAGGCCTTCAGCGAGAAAGGTAAACGCGTCACCACCGTTCTGGTGCCGTCGCAGTTGCAAGACAAAAACAAAGGCCAGACTCCGGCGCAAAAGAAGAGTAACTAATTCGTTATGGCAACATTAACTGCAAAGAATCTGGCGAAGGCCTATAAAGGCCGTCGCGTAGTGGAAGATGTCAGTCTGACCGTTAACTCCGGGGAGATTGTCGGGCTGCTCGGTCCAAACGGCGCGGGTAAAACCACCACCTTTTATATGGTCGTCGGTATCGTGCCGCGTGACGCAGGCAATATCATCATCGATGATGAAGATATCAGTCTGCTGCCGCTGCACGCGCGCGCGCGCCGCGGTATCGGCTATTTGCCGCAGGAAGCCTCTATTTTCCGCCGTCTCAGCGTATTTGATAACCTGATGGCGGTACTGCAAATTCGTGACGATTTGACCGCAGAACAGCGAGAAGACCGCGCCAACGAGCTGATGGAAGAGTTTCATATTGAGCATCTGCGCGACAGCATGGGACAGGCGCTGTCCGGTGGTGAACGCCGTCGTGTAGAAATAGCCCGCGCGTTGGCCGCTAATCCCAAATTTATCCTGCTGGATGAACCCTTTGCCGGCGTTGACCCGATTTCCGTTATCGACATCAAACGCATTATCGAGCATCTGCGCGATAGCGGGCTCGGCGTGCTGATCACCGACCATAACGTCCGTGAGACGCTGGCAGTCTGTGAACGCGCCTATATCGTGAGCCAGGGCCACCTTATTGCCCACGGTACGCCGACAGAAATCCTGCAAGACGAACACGTTAAGCGTGTATATCTTGGGGAAGACTTCAGACTCTGATAGGGTAGAGGGCTATGCTGCTCTAGCGGGAGAAAACGACTCTGAATATGAAGCAAGGTTTGCAACTCAGGCTTAGCCAACAACTGGCGATGACGCCTCAGCTACAACAGGCCATCCGTCTGTTGCAGTTGTCTACGCTGGAACTTCAGCAGGAACTCCAGCAAGCGCTGGAAAATAACCCGCTGCTTGAGCAAACCGATCTTCATGACGAAATCGACACTCAGCAACCTCAGGATAACGATCCTCTCGATACCGCCGACGCGCTCGAACAAAAAGAGATGCCGGAAGAGCTGCCGCTTGACGCCAGTTGGGATGAAATTTACACCGCCGGGACGCCGTCCGGCCCCAGCGGCGATTATATCGACGATGAGCTGCCCGTCTATCAGGGCGAAACGACGCAGTCGTTGCAGGATTATCTGATGTGGCAGGTTGAGCTAACGCCCTTCTCGGATACCGATCGCGCTATTGCGACATCCATTGTCGATGCGGTAGATGATACCGGTTATCTCACCGTATCCCTGGACGAAATTCGCGAAAGCATGGGCGATGTAGAGGTGGATCTCGATGAGGTCGAAGCCGTCCTGAAGCGTATTCAGCGTTTTGATCCGGTGGGCGTCGCGGCAAAAGATCTTCGCGACTGTCTGCTGATCCAGCTTTCACAATTCGACAAATCCACGCCGTGGCTGGAAGAGGCGCGGCTTATTATCTGCGATCACCTTGATCTGCTGGCCAACCACGATTTCCGCACGTTGATGCGCGTTACCCGACTGAAAGAAGAGGTGCTGAAAGAGGCGGTAAACCTGATTCAGTCGCTCGATCCCAGACCCGGTCAATCGATCCAGACCGGCGAGCCGGAGTACGTTATCCCGGATGTGCTGGTACGCAAGCATAACGGTCGCTGGACGGTGGAGCTTAATAGCGACAGTATTCCCCGTTTACAGATTAACCAGCACTATGCCGCCATGTGTAACAGCGCGCGCAACGATGCCGACAGCCAGTTCATCCGCAGTAATTTACAGGATGCGAAGTGGCTGATAAAAAGCCTTGAAAGCCGCAACGACACGCTGCTGCGCGTCAGTCGCTGCATCGTCGAGCAACAGCAAGCCTTTTTTGAACAGGGCGAAGAATATATGAAACCGATGGTACTGGCGGATATCGCCCAGGCCGTCGAGATGCACGAATCCACTATATCCCGCGTGACCACGCAGAAGTATTTGCACAGCCCGCGCGGTATTTTTGAACTCAAATATTTCTTTTCCAGCCACGTCAATACCGAAGGCGGAGGCGAAGCCTCTTCCACCGCGATTCGCGCGCTGGTGAAGAAGTTAATTGCGGCGGAAAACCCCGCGAAACCACTGAGCGACAGCAAGTTAACCTCTCTGCTGTCAGAACAAGGTATCATGGTGGCGCGCCGCACTGTTGCGAAGTACCGAGAGTCTTTATCCATTCCGCCGTCAAACCAACGCAAACAGCTGGTTTGACCCAACCGATAAGGAAGACACTATGCAGCTCAATATCACCGGACATAATGTCGAAATTACTGAAGCCCTGCGTGAATTTGTGACGACAAAATTCGCCAAACTTGAACAGTATTTTGAGCGGATTAATCAGGTATACGTGGTGTTGAAAGTGGAGAAGGTCACGCACATCTCGGATGCGACGCTACACGTTAATGGCGGCGAAATTCACGCCAGCGCGGAAGGCCAGGATATGTATGCCGCCATTGACGGCTTGATTGATAAACTGGCAAGGCAGTTAACCAGGCATAAAGATAAACTGAAACAACACTAATTGTCCGGGCAGTTAGCCAGTGCAGGACGGCCTGTTGTGTGACGCAACGGGCCATTTGTACAGTTAGCGCTCCGAACCTGGCCATCAACCTGACAGGACAGGTTCTTAGGTGAAATTATGATAAATAACGATACGACTCTACAACTGAGCAGTGTACTTAACCAGGAGTGTACGCGTAGCGGCGTTCATTGTCAGAGTAAGAAACGCGCGCTGGAAATCATCAGCGAACTGGCGGCAAAACAGCTCAGTTTACCTCCTCAGGTCGTGTTTGAAGCCATTCTGACACGCGAAAAAATGGGCAGTACCGGTATTGGTAATGGTATCGCCATCCCGCACGGGAAACTGGAAGAAGATACCTTACGCGCCGTCGGCGTGTTCGTTCAGCTCGAAACGCCGATCGCGTTCGACGCCATCGATAACCAGCCGGTCGATCTCCTCTTCGCTCTGCTGGTGCCCGCCGATCAAACTAAAACGCATCTGCACACGCTGTCGCTGGTGGCGAAACGTCTGGCGGATAAAACGATCTGCCGCCGCCTGCGCGCGGCGCTGAATGATGAAGAGCTGTATCAAATCATTACTGACACCGAAGGTGAGCAGAATGAGGCATAACAACTCAATGGCATTTATTTCTGTCGTTGTGAGGAGAAACGGTACATGGTACTGATGATCGTCAGCGGGCGTTCCGGATCAGGTAAATCTGTCGCTCTGCGCGCGCTGGAAGATATGGGATTTTACTGCGTGGATAACCTCCCCGTCGTGCTGTTGCCCGATCTGGCGCGAACGCTGGCCGATCGCCAGATTTCCGCCGCCGTTAGCATTGATGTGCGCAATATGCCTGAATCACCTGAGATTTTTGAACAGGCGATGAATAATCTGCCTGGCGCTTTCTCGCCGCAATTGCTGTTTCTTGATGCCGACCGCAATACCTTAATTCGCCGCTACAGCGACACGCGCCGTTTGCATCCGCTTTCCAGCAAAAATCTTTCTTTAGAGAGTGCGATCGATAAAGAGAGTGACTTGCTGGAGCCGTTACGCTCACGTGCGGATCTGATCGTCGACACTTCAGAAATGTCCGTCCATGAGCTGGCGGAGATGCTGCGTACCCGGCTGTTGGGCAAACGCGAGCGCGAACTGACGATGGTATTTGAGTCCTTCGGCTTTAAACATGGTATCCCGATTGATGCGGACTATGTGTTCGATGTCCGCTTTCTGCCCAACCCGCACTGGGACCCAAAACTGCGCCCCATGACCGGGCTTGATAAGCCGGTAGCCGCGTTTCTTGACCGACACACAGAAGTTCACAATTTTATCTATCAGACTCGCAGCTATCTTGAGCTATGGTTACCAATGCTGGAGACCAACAACCGCAGCTACCTTACCGTCGCTATCGGTTGTACCGGCGGGAAACACCGTTCGGTGTATATTGCAGAACAGCTGGCAGACTACTTCCGCTCGCGCGGTAAAAATGTCCAGTCTCGCCATCGCACGCTGGAAAAACGCAAAACATGACCGTAAAGCAAACTGTTGAAGTCACCAATAAGCTGGGCATGCATGCCCGGCCTGCCATGAAGCTTTTCGAACTGATGCAGGGTTTTGACGCCGAGGTGCTATTACGCAATGACGAAGGCACCGAAGCGGAAGCAAATAGCGTCATCGCTCTGTTAATGCTCGACTCCGCCAAAGGGCGTCAGATCGAAATTGAAGCCACCGGCCCGCAAGAAGTTGAAGCGCTGGCGGCGGTTATCGCGCTGTTCAATTCCGGCTTTGACGAAGACTAAACCTCCCCCTCTATACCCTATTTACCCCAACGCCGTCCCGGTATTTGATGACAGTCACCCCAAAACCGGGCGTGTTACGCCTGCCTGCCTCTTGTCCCGCAGCCCCACCCTTTCGTAAGATTTGTACATTTCGTGCGCTTTACCTATGCATAAAAACATTAAGAAAACCTTAAAAAATTTCGTTTAGGTTTTGTTTAAGTTCTTTGTCCATACTAAATTTATGTGAATAAATTTTTCCAGGACTTGCCATGATCCTCTTATCGAAACAGACTCCGCTGGGCGCTGGTCGACATCGTAAATGCTATACGCATCCGGATAATGCCCGGCGTTGCATAAAAGTCATTTACAACCGTGACCACGGCGGTGATAAAGAGATTCGGCGTGAACTGAGCTACTATGCGCATCTGTCCCGCTACCTGACGGACTGGAGCGCTATCCCCCGTTATTACGGCACGGTAGAAACCGATTGCGGCACCGGCTATGTCTACGACATGATTACCGATTTCAACGGCGCGCCCTCTATTACCCTGACCGAGTTCGCCGCGCAATGTCGTTATGAAGAGGATGTCGCTGTCCTGCGGCAGCTACTGAAAAAACTGAAACGTTACCTGCTGGACAACCATATTGTGACGATGTCGCTGAAGCCGCAAAACATCCTGTGCCAGCGTATCAGCGAGTCAGAAGTGATTCCGGTGGTTTGCGACAATCTGGGTGAAAGTACCTTTATCCCGCTGGCGACCTGGTCAACATGGTGCTGTGAACGCAAACTGGAGAGAGTGTGGCAGCGGTTTATCGCCCAGCCTGCGCTGGCCGTTGCCCTGGAGAGGGACGCGCAGCCAAAAGACAAGAAACGGCTGGCGCTTACTTCTCACGAAGCTTAATGGCCTGTGCTTATCAGGCCTGGACGACACAGATCGCAGGCCGGATAAGGCGTTCGCGCCGCCAATCGGCAAAATTAATTAAGCTGGTTGCGCGTCATAAAAGATTCCCCGCCCAGTTGGCGCATCTGGCGCATAATCCACGCCTGCCGGCTACGCACATAGCCGGAAGGCGCATTCGCCTTATAGCGTAACGGATTTGGCAATACCGCCGCCAGCAACGCGGCTTCAGACATACTCAAGCGACTGGCAGGTTTATGAAAATACCGTTGCGCCGCAGCCTCCACGCCGAAAATACCATCGCCAAACTCCGCGATATTCAGATAAACCGTGAGAATGCGCTTTTTGCTCCAGACAGTTTCAATACCCAGCGTTAGCCCGGCCTCCAGACCTTTGCGCAGCCAACTGCGTCCATCCCATAAAAAGAGATTTTTCGCCGTTTGCTGCGAAAGCGTAGAGGCGCCGCGAATACGGCTCTCATTCCGCTCATTATGCGCCAGCGCTTTTTCAATCGCCAGAACATCAAAGCCCCAGTGCTCAGGGAACTTCTGGTCTTCCGCCGCAATTACCGCCAGCCCCATCCACGGCGAGATATCCGCCATACTGACCCAGTCAGAATGCGCCACATAACCAAATTCTCCACTTAGCCAGGCGCTAATCTGCCGTTCCGCCATCACCGCCGAAAAAGGCACCGGAACCACGCTAAACAGCGCAATGCCGCCGCCCCAAAAGACGGCGAGCGCAGCAAGGATACGTAAAAGTAGACGGCGCAAAAACGTTAACGGCGCGATGCGTCGTTTGCTCATTCCGCCAGAACCAGCACGCGCGACACTAATTTATCAATGCCGCTTGCCGCCTGAGCGATATCCTGCGCCAGCATATAGGCAGGGGTGGTCACGACCTTGTTATCCTCGTCCACAACGATATCATCAACCGGGCAAGGTACGTGTTCGGCGCCCATCTCTTCAAGTACTTCAGCGGTATCAATATCCGTCCCTATTGTCAGACGTAGCGGGAAGTCAAAGATTTTCGGCAACATTGCGGGCGCGATACAGATGAATCCCAGCGGCTTGCCGGACTGGTGCATGGCCTTCGCCAGCGCGACGACATCGCTATCCACCCGGCATTCGCTCCCCTGGCTGGCGAAATTACTCAGGTTCTTCGCCGCGCCGAAACCACCGGGCACAATGAGCGCATCCAGTTCCTCTGGCTGCGCCTGGGACAGGGGACGAATATCGCCCCGCGTAATACGCGCCGCCTCAATCAGAACGTTACGCGTTTCCGCCATCGCTTCGCCGGTCAGGTGATTAATAACATCCGCTTGTGGTTTATCCGGCGCGAAGCAGACAGCCTGTGCGCCGCTGCGGGCAATGGCCAACAGCGTCAGAACGGCCTCATGAATTTCGGCGCCGTCATAGACGCCGCATCCGCTGAGCACTACGCCAATTTTTTTCATGGTGAACATCCTCCTGCAACCGACTCAAGCCCATTAATAATTTTGATTAAAATGCTACGCTTCACACATTTAAATGATTCATGTAACAAATCATTTAGGATTTGCTATCTTAACTGCGTGCGGCCTGAAAACAGGACTGCGCCTTTGACATCATCATAATAAGCACGGCGCAGCCACGATTTCCCTGGTGTTGGCGCAGTATTCGCGCACCCCGGTCAAACCGGGGTCATTTTTTTTCCGCGTTTGCCACCCAGGCTTTCAGCACCGCGACATCGTGCTGCCACTCCTGCTTCATCTCTTCAATCCATTCCGCGACATTATCTTCCCAGGCGGGAAGATCCGGCGACTGGATTTGCTGGCCAAGTTGTTGCAGATGACGCAGCCCTACCGAACCGGCGGCGCCTTTAATCTTATGCCCTTCCTCAACGACGCCTTTTTTGTCACGCGCCGTCAGATTGGACTCCAGCACGCTTAAATAGCCAGGCATCATTTTTTCAAACACCGCGAGACCGTCGGTGATCAATTTAGGCCCAACCAACTCGATGTATTGTTCCAGCATCGGGATATCCAGCAGCGCTTGCGCTTTATCGCTCTCTTCAGGCGTCACGGTACTCTCCTCTTTATCGGTGGCATCCCAGAATTTTTTAATCATCGCGGTTAAGGCCGGCACCGACAGCGGCTTACTCAGCACATCGTCCATACCAGCGTCCAGATACTCTTTTTTATCTTTCAGAACGTTAGCCGTAAGCGCTACCAGCGGCGGTAAATCTTCCCGCGTGTGGCGACGGGTCAGTTCTCTGGCAATATCCAGCCCCGTCATATCCGGTAGCTGAATATCCAGTAAGACCAGGTCGTATTCGCCCGGCGCGAACATCTCCAGCGCCGCCTTGCCGGTCATCGCGACATCCACGCTGTTCCCCAGTTTTTCCAGTACCGAACGCGCCACAATCACGTTCAGTTCAATATCTTCGACCAGCAGAACATGCAGCGCGGGCAGCGGCATGTCGTCTTCATCAAAGGCGTCCTCCACCTCTTCCGCCACCGCTGGCGCATGAACCGTTAGCGTAAAGGTCGATCCTTTGCCCGGCAGACTGGAAACGGTAATATCGCCGCCCATATTTTTCGCCAGCCGACGGGAGACCGCCAGCCCGATACCGGTACCCGTTGCCGGTTTGCCGCCGTTACTGTCTTTCACCTGATAATACATGGCGAAAATTTTATCCTGCTCATCCTGCGGAATGCCGATCCCGGAATCTTCCACTTCAAAGTGCAGCATGTCGCCTTCATCATAGCGCGCCCGTACCGTCACCTGGCCCTGCTGAGTAAACTTCACCGCATTGCTGATCAAATTCCACAAAATCTGGCGCAGACGCGTTCCGTCGGTAATGACTTTGTGCGGCAACGGCAGCGTCGGCTCAAGCACAAAACGTAGCCCTTTTTGCTGCGCCTGCAAACCGGAAAGGTTTTCCAGATCGGCCATAAAGCTGGTGAAATCAACCGGCTGGTTATCAAGCTGAACCTTACGCCGCTCCATCTTATCCATGTCAATGATATCATTGAAAATATTGCCTAACGTCACGGCGGAGACATGGATTGTCTTAAGGTATTTTTCCTGTTCGGCGGTGAGATCGGTATCCAGCAGGATGCGGCTTAAACCGACGATGCCGTTAAGCGGGGTGCGCAGCTCATGACTGATGGTAGAGATAAACGTGGTCTTGTCGCGGCTGGCGCGCTCCAGCGCGTCCTGATAACGCTTACGTTCGGTAATATCACGACCAAATCCCATCAGGCCATGACGTTTACCGACACGGTCATAATAAGGCACTTTACGAATTTCAAAGCAGGCCTTTCGTCCGTCCGGATAATCCAGCCACTGTTCGTAGGTCAGGGAGACGTTATGGCGGAATACTTTTTCATCGGTTTCAATGACTTTCTCCGCCGCTTCAGGAGAGTACACATCTTCCGGCTTCAAATGCACCAGCTGTTTTTCGCTCTTGCCGGTTAGCAATTCCATTGCGCGGTTACAGCCGGAAAACTCTTTATCCTCATTACGATAAAAAACCAAATCCGGCGAGGCGTCCAGAAAGGAGCGCAGAAAAGAGGATTGCTGTTCTAGCTGGATTTGCGCTTCTTCACGCTCTTTAATTTCTACTTTTAGCTGTTCAAATGTCTCTTGCAGCTCCGCTTCCGCTTTTTCGCGATCGGCAATTTCCTGATTAAGCTGGGCAATATTGTCCTTCAACTGTACGTTAAGCTTGAGATCGCGCTCGCGCATCTCCTCCAGCTTTTGCACCAGACGCGACAGTCGCTGCCTTGACTCTTCCAGTTGTTCAACAACAACGGATAAGAAATAGACCGCCCAGGGCGTAATTAACAGGCCAAAAAAGATGGAACGAATAACGTCGATACTTTCAACCTGACCATGCAGCACCATGGTCACCGCCATCTGCACGACAATCGCCAGCACCACCAATGCCAACGCCAGGAGCATGGAAAAGCGCACCAGACCCAATTTCATCATCAGGTCGACATAGTATTGCGCCAGCATACGAATTTGCTTCATAGAGGATTCCTTCACCACAACTTCGCACATAATACCCAATTATGGGAACCGCGTTGAATATTGTGCGAAATATGCGTAGCGCCCCTCATCACGCTACGCTACAGGTGGTATCCAGGGACGGGCCAGCGCAGAGCCCTGTACGCCATGCTCATTCAGGTATTTGTCCAGCTCAACCATCCCCGTCCAGCGATTCTCGCACCACAGCGGGGCAAGCAGCGTCGGACGGCGAGCGCTGGCTGAAATTCGGTGATAAATTACCTCCGGCGGCGTATGACGAATCATCTCACCTGCCGTTAGCGTGTAGTCGTCCAGTTCGATGCCGTTCAGCCGCCCCGCTTCCCAGGCTTTGGCCATCGTACTGCCTTTCACAATATGCAGCGGATGCAGTTTAATACCGTCAACGCCCGTCTCCACCACACGCTCCATGGTTTGCAGGCATTCACTCTGGCCTTCGCCCGGCAGCCCCACAATCAGATGCGCGCACACTTTCAGCCCGCGCTCCCGGGCAATCCGGGTGGTACGCTGATAGCAGGCGAAGTCATGCCCGCGGTTAATTCGGTGCAGGGTTTCATCGTGCGCGGTTTGCAATCCCAGTTCCAGCCATACCTCGTAGCCTTGATCTTTATATTCACACAGTAAATCTACTACTGCCTGCGGGACACAATCCGGACGCGTACCGACGCATAACCCGACGATACTGGCCTGGCTGACCGCCTGTTGATACATGGAACGCAGCACCTGCACTTCCGCAAAGGTGCTGGTGTAGGCCTGGAAATAGGCCAGATAACGTTTAGCGCGGTTCACCAGATGCGCCTGATGCGCAAGCTGCTCGGCAATCGAATGATGCTGCTGCGCCTCATCGGCAAAAGAGGCGACATTACAGAAGGTGCAACCGCCACGCCCGATGGTGCCGTCGCGGTTAGGGCAGCTAAAACCGCCATGAAGCGTCAGCTTATGAACCTTTTGCCCATACCGACGTAAAAGATCCCCACCAAACATATTGACTAATTTCTGTAACTGCATAATCTGATAGACCGCCTCTTAAAAAGAGGCCAAAGCCTGCCATTTTTAGTCTCCTTTGGCGATGACCTGGATCAATCGTCCCGGAAGGCTTTTATCCATTGCATAATCAAGCAAAATAAACGATATTTCATTCATAATCCCGCTGATGATTTTTCCTGATATTCCCCTCTTTTTTCAGCGTTTGCTGGGTCATCGATAAAAACAGTAGCATTCAATACTGCTCACGCTTAAAACAGCATAAAATGCCAATATTTTTGAAAAAGCAAGGTCAGATAATGCCTGGCGAGCGGCTCTTATAGTGAGACAGATCACAGGCTTTCTGCCGCTCCGTATTAGCAGCCCTTCTATAAAAAACCTTTTAATTTCAACAGATTCAAAAAGTTATCTGTGCTACAGCACACTTTTGCATAAATCAGTTTGCCATTTGACCTGGGTGTGGATTCCCGATAAGTTGGGGATCCGCTGGAAGCTTTCTGGATGAGCCGTCTGCTCATCATATTTATGCAGTAATTGAGATTCCCTCTTAACCGTATTTACCAATGCGCAAAGGACACAAAGAGGGCGAATGCGAGGTAAGCGTATGATGCGCCAGCCCCGTCGCCATGCTCTTGCTGTGCCCGCGCGCCGTCGGTTGGGAGAGCGTCCCGTAGAGCCTGGGGAGGTTCACTGATATGTTGTACGATAAATCCCTTGAGAAGGATAACTGTGGTTTCGGCCTGATCGCCCACATAGAAGGCGAACCTAGCCACAAGGTAGTGCGTACCGCCATACACGCGCTGGCCCGGATGCAGCACCGTGGCGCGATCCTTGCCGACGGTAAAACCGGCGACGGTTGCGGCTTGCTGTTACAAAAACCTGACCGTTTCTTTCGCATCGTGGCCGAAGAGCGCGGCTGGCGCTTAGCCAAAAACTACGCCGTCGGGATGATCTTTTTGAATAAAGATCCTGAACTGGCCGCCGCGTCACGCCATATTGTCGAAGAAGAATTACAGCAGGAAACCCTGTCGATTGTCGGCTGGCGCGATGTGCCAACCAATGAAGGCGTGCTCGGTGAAATCGCCCTCTCCTCCCTGCCGCGTATTGAGCAGATTTTTGTCAACGCTCCGGCGGGCTGGCGTCCGCGCGATATGGAACGCCGCCTGTTTATCGCCCGCCGACGCATTGAAAAACGCCTGCAGAACGACAAAGATTTCTACGTATGCAGCCTGTCGAACCTGGTCAACATTTATAAAGGTCTGTGTATGCCGGCGGATCTGCCGCGCTTCTACCTGGATCTTGCGGATCTGCGTCTGGAATCGGCCATCTGCCTGTTCCACCAGCGCTTTTCCACTAACACCGTGCCACGTTGGCCGCTGGCGCAGCCGTTCCGCTACCTGGCGCATAACGGCGAGATTAACACCATCACCGGCAACCGCCAGTGGGCGCGCGCCCGTACCTATAAATTCCAGACGCCGCTGATCCCGGACTTACAGTCCGCTGCGCCGTTTGTTAACGAAACCGGTTCGGATTCCAGCTCGCTGGACAATATGCTGGAACTGCTGCTGGCAGGCGGGATGGACATCATCCGCGCCATGCGCCTGTTGGTGCCGCCCGCCTGGCAGAACAACCCCGATATGGACCAGGATCTGCGCGCCTTCTTTGACTTTAACTCCATGCATATGGAGCCGTGGGACGGTCCGGCAGGCATCGTGATGTCCGACGGGCGCTTCGCCGCCTGTAACCTTGACCGTAACGGCCTGCGCCCGGCACGCTATGTCATTACCAAAGATAAGCTGATCACCTGCGCCTCCGAAGTCGGTATCTGGGACTATCAGCCGGATGAAGTGGTCGAGAAAGGCCGCGTCGGCCCAGGCGAGCTGATGGTGATCGACACCCGCGGCGGACGTATTCTGCATTCCGCGGAAACCGATGACGATCTGAAAAGCCGCCATCCGTATAAAGCGTGGATGGAAAAGAATGTCCGCCGTCTGGTGCCGTTTGAAGAGTTGCCAGATGAAGAAGTCGGTAGCCGCGAACTGGACGATGACCTGCTCGCCAGCTATCAAAAACAGTTTAACTACAGCGCCGAAGAGCTGGACTCGGTTATCCGCGTGTTGGGCGAAAACGGCCAGGAAGCCGTCGGTTCAATGGGCGACGATACCCCCTTTGCCGTGCTCTCCAGCCAGCCGCGTATTATTTACGACTACTTCCGCCAGCAGTTCGCGCAGGTCACTAACCCGCCTATCGACCCGCTGCGTGAAGCGCACGTCATGTCGCTCGCCACCAGCATCGGTCGCGAAATGAACGTCTTCTGCGAAGCGGAAGGTCAGGCCCATCGCCTGAGTTTTAAATCGCCAATTCTGCTGTACTCCGATTTCAAACAGCTCACTACCATGAGCGAGCATCACTACCGCGCCGACTGGCTTGACATTACCTTTGATGTCACCGAAACCACACTGGACGCGACGGTTAAAGCGCTGTGCGATAAAGCGGAACAGATGGTGCGTAACGGCACCGTGCTGCTGGTCCTCTCGGATCGCAATATCGGTAAGAATCGCCTGCCGGTCCCCGCGCCGATGGCGGTGGGCGCGGTGCAGACTCGTCTGGTAGAACAAAGCCTGCGCTGCGACGCCAACATCATCGTAGAAACCGGAAGCGCCCGCGATCCGCATCACTTTGCGGTACTGCTCGGCTTTGGCGCAACGGCTATCTATCCGTACCTGGCCTACGAAACGCTGGGGCGTCTGATTGATACCCAGGCCATCGCCAAAAACTACCGTACCGTGATGCAGAACTACCGTAACGGCATCAACAAGGGGCTGTACAAGATTATGTCCAAAATGGGCATTTCGACCATTGCCTCTTACCGCTGCTCCAAACTGTTTGAAGCGGTCGGACTGCACGATGATGTGGTAAACCTGTGCTTCCAGGGCGTGGTCAGCCGTATCGGCGGCGCGAGCTTTGATGACTTCCAGCAGGATCTGCTGAATCTCTCCAAACGCGCCTGGCTGGCGCGCAAACCCATTAGCCCGGGCGGCCTGCTGAAGTACGTCCACGGCGGCGAATATCACGCCTATAACCCGGATGTCGTGCGTACCCTGCAACAGGCGGTACAGAGCGGCGAGTACAGCGATTATCAGGAATACGCCAAACTGGTCAATGAGCGTCCGGCGGCAACGCTGCGCGATCTGCTGGCGATACATCCAGACGGCGAGGCGGTGACTATCGACGAGGTTGAGCCCGCCAGTGAGCTGTTTAAACGCTTTGATACCGCAGCCATGTCTATCGGCGCATTAAGTCCGGAAGCGCACGAAGCGCTGGCGGAAGCGATGAACAGCCTCGGCGGCAACTCCAACTCCGGCGAAGGCGGCGAAGACCCGGCGCGCTACGGCACCAATAAAGTGTCGCGTATCAAGCAGGTGGCCTCCGGTCGCTTTGGCGTGACGCCGGCCTACCTGGTCAATGCCGATGTGATTCAGATTAAAGTCGCGCAGGGCGCGAAACCGGGCGAAGGCGGTCAGTTGCCGGGGGATAAAGTCACTCCGTATATCGCTAAACTGCGCTATTCAGTGCCGGGCGTGACGCTGATCTCCCCGCCGCCGCACCACGATATCTACTCTATCGAGGACTTAGCGCAGCTCATTTTCGATCTCAAGCAGGTCAACCCTAAGGCGATGATCTCCGTGAAGCTGGTGTCCGAACCGGGCGTCGGCACCATCGCGACCGGCGTGGCGAAAGCCTATGCGGATCTGATCACCATCGCTGGCTACGACGGCGGTACCGGCGCCAGCCCGCTCTCTTCGGTGAAATATGCGGGCTGTCCGTGGGAACTCGGACTTGTTGAAACCCAGCAGGCGCTGGTCGCCAACGGTCTGCGTCACAAGATTCGTCTGCAGGTGGACGGCGGTCTGAAAACCGGCGTCGACATCATTAAAGCGGCGATTCTCGGTGCGGAAAGTTTCGGCTTCGGCACCGGTCCGATGGTGGCGCTGGGCTGTAAATACCTGCGCATCTGCCATCTGAACAACTGTGCAACCGGCGTAGCGACGCAGGATGAAAAACTGCGTAAGAACCACTATCACGGCCTGCCGTTCAAAGTAACCAACTACTTTGAATTTATCGCCCGCGAAGTGCGCGAGCTGATGGCTTCGCTTGGCGTGACCCGCCTGGTGGATTTGATTGGCCGCACCGACCTGCTGAAAGAGCTGGAGGGCTTCACCGCTAAACAGCAGAAGCTGGCGCTGTCTCGTCTACTGGAAACCGCTGAACCTCATCCGGGTAAAGCGCTGTACTGCACCGAGAATAACCCGCCGTTTGATAACGGCGTGCTGAATGCGCAACTGTTGCAGCAGGCGAAACCGTTTGTCGATGCGCGCCAGAGCAAAACCTTCTGGTTCGACATCCGCAACACCGATCGTTCCGTCGGCGCGTCGCTTTCCGGCTACATCGCACAGACCCACGGCGATCAGGGGCTGGCTTCCGATCCGATTAAAGCGCACTTCAGCGGTACCGCAGGCCAGAGCTTTGGCGTGTGGAACGCGGGCGGCGTAGAGTTATATCTGACTGGCGATGCCAACGACTATGTCGGTAAAGGTATGGCAGGCGGTTTGATCGCCATCAGACCACCGGTAGGTTCCGCCTTCCTCAGTCATAAAGCCAGCATCATCGGCAACACCTGCCTGTATGGAGCGACCGGTGGCCGTCTGTACGCGGCGGGGCGCGCGGGCGAACGTTTCGGCGTGCGTAACTCCGGGGCGATTACCGTAGTAGAGGGCATCGGAGACAACGGCTGTGAATACATGACCGGCGGCATCGTCTGCGTGTTGGGTAAAACCGGCGTTAACTTCGGCGCGGGGATGACCGGCGGCTTCGCCTATGTGCTGGACGAAGATGGCGAATTCCGTAAACGCGTGAACCCGGAACTGGTAGAAGTACTGGACGTTGATTCGCTGGCTATCCACGAAGAGCATCTGCGCGGCCTGATCACCGAGCACGTGCAGCATACTGGTTCGCAACGCGGCGAAGAGATCCTGTCCAGGTGGTCAAGCTTCTCAACCCAATTCGCGTTAGTTAAGCCCAAGTCCAGCGATGTCAAAGCCCTGTTGGGCCACCGTAGTCGTAGTGCGGCAGAATTGCGCGTGCAGGCGCAGTAAGGAATTGAAATGAGCCAGAATGTTTATCAATTTATCGACCTGCAGCGCGTTGATCCGCCGAAGAAACCGCTGAAGATCCGTAAGATCGAGTTTATTGAAATCTACGAACCGTTTTCTGAAGGTCAGGCGAAAGCCCAGGCGGATCGCTGTTTGTCCTGCGGGAATCCCTACTGCGAGTGGAAATGTCCGGTACATAACTACATCCCGAACTGGCTGAAACTGGCTAACGAAGGGCGTATTTTTGAGGCGGCTGAGCTATCGCACCAGACCAACACCCTGCCGGAAGTGTGTGGCCGCGTCTGCCCGCAGGACCGCCTGTGCGAAGGCTCCTGTACGCTGCACGATGAGTTCGGCGCAGTGACCATCGGTAACATTGAGCGCTATATCAACGATAAAGCGTTTGAGATGGGCTGGCGCCCGGATATGACCGGCGTACGCCAGACGGACAAACGGGTAGCGATAATCGGCGCAGGTCCGGCAGGGCTGGCGTGCGCCGACGTGCTGACCCGCAACGGCGTGAAGGCGGTGGTCTTTGATCGCCATCCGGAAATCGGTGGTCTGCTGACCTTCGGTATCCCGGCCTTCAAGCTGGAGAAAGAAGTCATGACCCGCCGCCGTGAGATCTTCACCGGCATGGGTATTGAGTTCAAACTTAATACCGAAGTGGGTCGCGACGTCGAACTTGACGAGCTGTTGAAAGAGTACGACGCGGTGTTCCTTGGCGTCGGCACCTATCAGTCAATGCGCGGCGGGCTGGAAAATGAAAATGCGGACGGCGTATTCGACGCTCTGCCGTTCCTGATCGCCAATACGAAGCAGATCATGGGGTTTGGCGAAACCAGCGACGAACCATATGTCAGCATGGAAGGAAAGCGCGTGGTGGTGCTGGGCGGCGGCGATACCGCAATGGACTGCGTACGTACCTCCATTCGTCAGGGTGCAACGCACGTAACCTGTGCTTATCGTCGTGATGAAGAGAACATGCCGGGCTCCAGACGCGAAGTGAAGAACGCGCGCGAGGAAGGTGTCGAGTTTCAGTTTAACGTTCAACCGCTGGGCATTGAAGTCAATGCCAACGGCAAAGTGAGCGGCGTAAAAATGGTGCGCACTGAAATGGGCGAACCGGATGCCAAAGGCCGTCGGCGGGCAGAGATCGTCGCCGGTTCCGAGCATGTGGTTCCGGCTGATGCGGTGGTGATGGCGTTTGGTTTTCGTCCACACAGCATGGAATGGCTGGCGAAACACAGCGTGGAACTGGACTCGCAGGGACGAATTATCGCGCCGGAACGCAGCGATAATGCTTTCCAGACCAGCAACCCGAAAATCTTCGCCGGTGGCGACATCGTGCGCGGTTCCGATCTGGTGGTGACGGCGATTGCGGAAGGCCGTAAAGCGGCTGACGGGATTATGAACTACCTCGAAGTATAACCCTTCCGGCTCCCCGCTTACTGCCTTGGCTGATGGCTGGGGAGCCGATATTCCTCTCCTCAATATCTCTCCTGCCGATTCTGGAAACCCGCTCGTAAATCGAGATGTAATGCCATGTAAAATCCGTTCATAGATTGATCCGTTTACGCCTGAAGCGTATTGATAGCGTTCTAATTTCACAATGAAACTATCACGTAAGGGACGACATGACGAATCCAACTTTAGCGCCACAGTCTGATGAATATCAGCAAATCCATGACGGTATTATTCGTCTGGTCGATACGGCACGTACCGAGACCGTGCGCAGCATCAATGCCATTATGACTGCCACCTACTGGGAAATTGGCCGACGCATTGTCGAATTTGAACAGGGAGGAGAAGCGCGAGCGGCCTATGGTACTCAGCTTATCGAACGATTATCGGTAGATTTAAGTCAGCGCTATAAGCGCGGTTTTTCCACCAGAAACCTATGGCAAATTCGTACATTTTATCTTTGTTTTCAACATATTGAAATTCCGCAGACACTGTCTGCGGAATTTTCAAATCTCATACCGCTCGCCAAAACATTCCCTCTTCCCTGGTCAGCGTATGTCCGCCTCTTGTCGGTAAAAAATCCCGATGCCCGCACTTTTTACGAGAAAGAGACGCTACGTAACGGCTGGTCAGTTAGGCAGCTCGATCGGCAAATCGCCACTCAGTTTTACGAACGAACGCTACTGTCCCACGACAAATCCGCCATGTTGCAGCAGCCCGCACCCGCCGAGCCAAACGTTTTGCCGGAGCAAGCCATACGCGACCCGTTCATTCTGGAATTTCTTAACCTGAAGGACGAGTATTCCGAATCAGATCTCGAAGACGCGCTGCTCAGCCACCTGATGGACTTTATGCTGGAGCTCGGTGACGATTTTGCTTTTGTTGGCCGCCAACGCCGACTACGCATAGACGATAGCTGGTTCCGCGTCGATCTGCTGTTCTTCCATCGTCGCTTGCGCTGCCTGTTGCTCGTTGACCTGAAGGTAGGCAAATTCGGTTATGCGGATGCCGGGCAGATGAATATGTACCTGAACTATGCCAAAGAGCACTGGACAATGCCCGGGGAAAACCCGCCAGTCGGCCTGGTTTTGTGCGCAGGGAAAGGCGCGGGGGAAGCGCATTACGCGCTGACTGGCCTGCCAAACACCATCATGGCGAGCAAATACAAAGTGCAGTTGCCCGACGAAAAATTACTCACAGACGAACTTATTCGTTCGCAAACCATGCTGGAAACTCAACTCACACGCGGTGGTTCACTGACAACGGAGAAAAACTAGCGAACCATTAATTCCATGAATAATTATCAAAAAAATATCATACGAAAACGTTTGCTTTATTCTGAGAACTGTATATTATGCGGCGGATTTTTTGGGCAAAATTCATGGAGGCGTTGTGTCGCAGGACAACAATTATAGCCAGGGCCCCGTCCCTCTGGCGGCGCGGAAGGGCGTGATTCCACTGACGTTTGTCATGTTGGGTTTAACGTTTTTTTCCGCCAGTATGTGGACCGGAGGGACACTCGGCACCGGTCTTTCTTATAATGATTTCTTCCTCGCAGTTTTCTTCGGTAATCTCCTCCTCGGTATCTACACTGCATTTCTTGGCTACATCGGCGCAAAAACCGGACTCTCCACCCACCTCCTTGCACGTTACTCCTTTGGCGTTAAAGGCTCATGGCTTCCCTCCTTGCTGCTTGGCGGCACACAGGTAGGCTGGTTTGGCGTTGGCGTAGCGATGTTCGCTATTCCGGTCAGTAAAGCGACGGGCATTGATGCCAATATCCTGATTGCCGTTTCGGGTCTGCTGATGACCCTGACCATTTTTTTCGGCATCTCGGCGTTGACCATTTTGTCTATCATTGCCGTACCCGCGATCGTTATTCTGGGCAGCTACTCCGTCTGGCTGGCGGTCAGCGGCGTGGGTGGGCTGGAGCATTTAAAAACGATAGCGCCGCAGACGCCGCTGGATTTTTCCAGCGCGCTGGCGCTGGTGGTGGGCTCGTTTGTCAGCGCCGGTACATTGACCGCCGACTTCGTCCGCTTCGGGCGTCATGCCAAAAGCGCCGTACTGATTGCGATGGTCGCTTTTTTCCTCGGCAACTCGCTGATGTTTATCTTTGGCGCGGCAGGCGCTGCCGCCGTCGGTCAGGCGGATATCTCTGACGTGATGATAGCGCAGGGGCTGCTGCTGCCCGCGATTGTGGTGCTTGGCCTGAATATCTGGACCACCAACGATAACGCGCTGTACGCATCGGGTCTGGGCTTCGCCAATATTACCGGTCTTTCCAGCCGTACGCTGTCGGTGGTGAACGGGATTATCGGTACCGTGTGCGCGCTGTGGCTTTACAATAATTTTGTCGGCTGGCTGACGTTCCTGTCATCTGCCATCCCACCGATTGGCGGAGTGATTATTGCCGACTATCTGTTGAACCGTCGCCGCTATGCCGACTTCAACACCGTGCGCTTTATTCCCGTTAACTGGATTGCTATTCTTTCCGTCGCGCTGGGCATCGCCGCCGGACATTATGTTCCTGGTATTGTGCCCGTCAACGCCGTACTCGGCGGCGTCTTCAGCTATATCCTGCTGAATCCACTTTTCAACCGCAGCCTTGCTAAATCACCAGAGGTCAGCCATGCAGAACAATAACATCACTATTCGTCAGACGCGTCTGCAGGGACACGAAGGATTATGGCAGATTACGATTGAAAACGGGCGCTTTAGCCGGATTGAGCCTCAGGAAGCCGCATCGTTACCGCAGGGCGAAGTGCTTGATGCCGAAGGCGGCCTGGCTATTCCACCGTTTGTTGAGCCACATATCCACCTGGATACCACGCAAACGGCGGGTGAACCGAGCTGGAACCAGTCCGGCACACTGTTTGAAGGGATTGAGCGCTGGGCAGAACGTAAAGCAATGCTCACGCATGAAGATGTGAAAGCGCGCGCGATGCAGACCCTGAAATGGCAGATGGCTAACGGCATCCAGTACGTTCGTACTCACGTTGACGTTTCAGATCCTACGCTCACCGCGCTGAAAGCCATGCTGGAAGTGAAGCAAGAGGTTGCGCCGTGGGTAGACCTGCAAATTGTCGCCTTTCCGCAAGAAGGTATTCTGTCTTATCCTAACGGTGAAGCGCTGTTAGAGGAAGCCGTGCGTTTGGGCGCTGACGTTATTGGCGCCATTCCGCACTTTGAGTTCACGCGGGAATATGGCGTTGAATCGCTGCACAAAACCTTCGCCCTGGCGCAGAAATACGATCGCTTGATCGATGTGCACTGCGACGAAATTGATGACGAGCAGTCTCGCTTTGTCGAAACGGTCGCGGCGCTGGCGCATCGTGATGGCATGGGGGCGCGCGTGACCGCCAGCCATACCACGGCTATGCACTCGTACAACGGCGCGTATGCGTCACGCTTGTTCCGCCTGTTGAAAATGTCGGGGATTAACTTCGTCGCCAACCCGCTGGTGAATATTCATCTGCAAGGACGGTTTGACACTTACCCGAAACGTCGTGGCGTCACGCGAGTGAAAGAGATGCTGGAAGCGGGGATCAACGTCTGCTTTGGCCATGATGACGTCTTCGATCCGTGGTATCCATTAGGCACGGCAAATATGCTGCAGGTGCTGCATATGGGGTTACACGTTTGCCAGTTGATGGGGTATGGGCAAATCAACGACGGGTTAAATCTGATCACTACCCACAGCGCAAAAACTTTGCACCTGCAGGACTACGGTCTGAGCGTCGGCAATGCCGCGAATCTGGTTATCTTACCCGCTGAGAATGGATTCGATGCGGTACGTCGCCAGACGCCTGCCCGTTACTCGATTCGCCACGGGCGGGTAATTGCCGAGACGGTGCCGAGCCAGACGACGCTGCACCTGACCCAGCCGGAAGCCGTGACGTTTAAGCGTTAACCCGTCATACCCGCGCTCTCCGGCACATTCACCACGCAGCCCCGTAAGGGGCTGCGTTCGGAAGACTGCTCCGGCAAGAGATTCAGGCCGCCAGCAGACTGGCGCGTACTTTCACTACCACTTTCTTGATGTCATCCGGCTCACCCACTGCACATCCCGGTTTATGCGGTTCTCCCGGCATAAACACAGCAAACATCCCCGCTTGCAGCGTAATAGTCTGCTCGTCGACAATTTGACTACAAAGCTGGTAATCCTCTTCAACGTGCATCTCCTCGCACTGGCGAGCGGCACCGGACATCCCAAACGCAATACGCTCGACGCCGGTTAGTAGTAGCTGAATATCAATGTATTGTTCATGCAATTCCGCTTTCTTCTCGGCCGGCATTTGCGTCGTTAACTGCATTACATTCATAAAGACATTGTCGCCGTGCAATTCATAGCGCCCCGGCGCTTTCTCCTGCGGCCTTGCCGCCAGCGCGAGAGTCAAGGCATCCAACAATCGCGGATGCAACCCGCAAGAAGGCAACGACTGTACTTCCCCCATCATCATAATGTGTCTCCTTGAGCTAACAACGCAGCGCCTAATAATCCTGCGTCATGCCGATAGCGAGCGGCGCTCAGCGCCACGTGATAAGGCGCAGGCTCTTGCATCAAAAACGCGCGAACCTGCTCCAGGTATCCCTCAGCTAACCCTACGCTGCCGCCAATGACCACACACTGGCAGTCGGTAGTCGTTTTCACATCGGCGATCATTCGCGCTATTACCTGCGCGGATTGGCTTACCAGATGTCGCGCCTGCTGATGACCTTCGCCAGCGCGAATAAATAGGGTTTTGGCATCGCATCCCGCCAGATCGTCCCGCGCCGCCGCGGCCATCCCTCGTCCAGAGGCGATGGCCTCTACGCAGCCAACGCGTCCACAGCCGCATACGGGCCCGTGTGGGTCCGCCAGGGTGTGTCCCAGGTGCCCAGCCAGACCGCCTTTTCCGGTAAGGAGCTTGCCGTCGCAGACAACGCCGCCGCCAACGCCGGTTGAAACGGTGATAAATACCATATCGCGGATATCATCAGGGAGCGCGTGATACTCCGCCCAGGCCGCCGCCTGCGCGTCGTTCACCGCCAGCGTCGGCAGGCCAGCGATCGTTTCCAGTGTTTGTACTAACGGAAAGTGTAGCAAGCCGCCCAGATTATGGGGGTTTAGCGCCAGCAGCATCCCTTCCTGAATGATCCCGGTAGAAGCTATCGCTACCTGACGCGCCTCTGCCCGTAGCGGTTCAACCAGCGCTTTTAATGCTTCACGTAACGCATCCGCCGTTTTGCTCGCGGGGGTCGGCAGCTCGCGACGCTGGCTAATGCGCAAGTTGTTGTCGATGAGCGCGGCGGCAAGTTTAGTACCGCCAATATCGATTGCTAACGTAGTCATGACGCCGCCTTTTTTAATGCGTCGTTATACCATCCACAGATATGTTCCAGACGGGTAATGGCGGACCCCACCGTCACCGCCCATGCGCCATAGCGGATCGCCTCCGCCGCCAGTGCTGGCGAGTTATAGCGCCCTTCGGCTATCACCCGGCATCCGGCGTCATGCAACGCTTTGACTAAGGGCAGATCGGGTTCCTCCGGCGTATCGGGGGTGGTATAGCCAGACATTGTCGTGCCGATAATGTCCGCGCCCAACCGTTGGCAGGCGAGACCATCGTCCACGGATGAGCAGTCGGCCATCGCCAGTAGATGGTGGTGATGAATGCGCGCCAACAACGCCTCAACGGCTACCGGCCGTTGCCGAGCGGTTCCATCAACGGCGATAATAGCTGCGCCGGCCTGCGCCAGCGCATCTACATCGTCGAGAAAAGGGGTAATGCGCACTGGAGAGTCGTCCAGATCGCGTTTGATAATGCCGATAATGGGTACCGAAACGAGCAAGCGGGTCACACGCAGGTTGTCTATGCCTTCAATACGCACCGCAACCGCGCCCGCCTGTTCCGCCGCCAACGCCATTGCCGCTACAATCTCCGGCTTATCCAGCGGACTGCCCGGAACGGGCTGGCAGGAGACAATCAAGCCGCCAGAAGCGGCAATATTTTTATCCAGTTGTTCAAGTAACGACATACTACTCCCTTACAAATATTGCCCGGTTGAAAACCGGGCAAGCGGATTAACTTTTCGTTTTTACAAAGGCACCTTTACCACTGCCAAGCGGTACGGCTCCGCTGAACGGTTTGTCGTCGATAGCATCGTGGGTACGTAACGCTTCCGGACGTAGCCAACGCTGTACGCGAGACGGCATATCAAGCCCAATAAGCAGGATCACGACAAATGTCAGGCTGAAAGAGAGCGATGCCAGCGCAGTGCCCAGATCCAGACGTTGAGCGATCAGCGCTCCCAGGATCGGCGCCAACGCGCCGCCGAGCGCGCCGACGTTATAAGTAAAGCCCAGCCCCGCCGCGCGCTGATCGGTATCGAAGTAACCGCCGATCAGTTTCGGCAGAATCCCGGCAATCCCCTGCCCCAACATCTGTTGGAAAAACAGTAGCAGACCCAGAACCCAGACGTTTGTGCCGCCAATCGCAAAGACCGGAATAATGAGGATTTGCGAGGCCAGCAGGCTACAGACATATGCTTTACGCGTTCCCAGCCAGTCGCCAAGAAAACCGCCTACGCAGCAACCAACCGCCGCGCCAAATCCGCTAAAGAACAGGACATTCGCCACCGTATGCGGATCGTAGGCCAGCTCGGTTTTCAGATAAGTGGGTAATAGCGCCTGAATCGGCCAGGAATAGAGGAAAGCAAACAGTACCACCAGCATCAGCATGACGCCAGTGGGCCAGCGTTTACCGCTGCTCTGCACCATAAAGCTGATAAAGATAACCGCGCACAGTAGTCCCAGCCCCGCCACAATCGCAGCATTTTGTAGGTTACCGGCAAAACAGAACCACAGCGCAGCGGCGGCGGCGAAAGTCATTAAAATGTTGATGATGCGATGTTCGCCCCGATAAAGAATGTCGACCATCGTGCGTACCGGCGCTTTACCCGCGTGTTTTTCTTTCCAGTCTTCCGCTTCCGGAATGTTTTTCCGCAGCCAGAGGGCGAAGATAATTGGCAAAATGCCAATGAAAAACAGCGCGCGCCAGCCCCAGACAGGCACCACCAGGCTGTACACCTGCGCGGCAACGACCGCGCCGACGGAGAAGCCGGAAATCAGAAAACCGCTGGCTTTATTGCGTAAATGTTTTGGCCAGCTTTCAATCACATAGGTCGCGCTGGAACCATATTCGCCCGCCATGCCCATACCAATCACCAGTCGGGCGATGAACATGGTGGTGTAACCGGGCGCAAACCCGCATGCCAGGGTTCCCACCGAAAACAGAATGATGCTGCTGACCATCGCCAGACGACGCCCATAGCGATCGCCCATCGCGCCCAGTAATAACCCGCCGAACCAGCGAGAGATAAAAGCCGCAGAAATCAGGCTTGCCGCCTGTACCGTCGTCAGCCCAAATTCGCTTTGTACCTCAGTCAGTACAAGAGCAATCAACACAAAATCAAAACCATCAAGCAGATATCCCAGCCAGGCAGCGGAAAATGCCCGCCACTGCGCCCGGTTGAGATGGCGATACCACGGGATGTTTTGGGTAGAAGTACTCATTTTACTCTCCCGACGATTTTTGTTGTCGTTATGCCGAATGGCGGCTCCGCCTTATCCGGCCTACCGCTCACACTGTTGTAGGCCGGGCAAGCGTAGCGCCCCCGGCATTATGCTGTTACGCCTTTTCTTCCATCAGTTGTTGAGCCAGCGCCTTGAGCGCCGGCAGGTATTTTTCATCAACAGGCGCGAACGGTTTACGACACAGCGGCACCGATACCACGTCCATATAATGCAGGACCGTTTTCAGGCCGCGGAATACGCCGGTTTTAATCAGTAAATCAATAACCTTATTGCACTCGGTTTGCAGACGCTGCGCTTTCGCCACATCGCCCTCACGCAATGCCTGAACAATCCCCTGATAACGCCAGCCCATAATGTTGTATGTGCTGCCGATACCGCCGTCCGCGCCCGCCAGCAGACCGGAAGCGAAGATTTCGTCATAACCGTTGTACAGCACCAGATCCGGATGCGCGCGGCGGATCTGCTCCATCTGGAAGAGATCGCCGGAGGTTTGCTTCAGCGCGCTCACGCCCGGTAATGTCACCAGCGTATTGATCTGATCGAGGGTAAGTTTTACGCCGCTTAACGCCGGAATGTTGTATACCACCATCGGCAATCCATCTGCGGAATCAATGATTGCCCGATAATGGTCACAGTGCTCTTCAAAACTGAAAGGGTAATAAAAAGGCGTCACCGCAGAGACCGCATCAAAACCGTAACGCTTTGCGGCGCTGGCAAGCTGCTGGCTTTCTGCGGTGCTTACTGTCCCGACATGGGCGATCAACGTGATTTTTCCCTTCGCCTCTTCGGCGACAATCTCCAGTACCTGCTCTCTTTCAGCAAGGCTCTGTACGAATGCTTCCCCGGTGGAACCGCCAACGTACAGCCCGTCGATACCCTGCCCGATGTTAAAACGCACCAGACGGCGCAGGCTTTCGCTATCCAGTTGCTGCTGATGATCAAATGGGGTCAACAACGCCGCCATTACGCCTTGCAATGCTTTTGCCATACCTACCTCTACGGATGATGAATATATTAACTACCTACCTTTATACCTGTTATACCAGATCAAATAAGCAGCAAATAATACAGAACGCTTATAGTGCGATCTGCTTCACTAAACCGGGATCGGAGGTGCGATCGCTACCGCATTTTTTGACTTTTTTTACCGAGCGCGTGCCAGGTAGCGGAAACGCTATTGAGGTGGGTTTGCAGAGCGCGATCCGCTTTATCGGGATCTCGCTGGCGAATGGCATCAACAATCACAATATGTTGTTGATAACTCACGTTATTATGTTCATGCAGCTCACGATCGGGAACGCTTGGGCGAGCGGCGATTAGCCAGTCCAGCAGAGCAACATGAATAGCCATAAAGATCGGATTGCCGGGAATTTCAGCCAGCACCCGGTGAAACTCGACATCTGAACGAATAAACAGCGCGTTGTCATCCAGCGACTGGCTATTAATTTCCAGCGCTTTCGTTAACAACGCGATCTGCTCGTCGGTAGCATGTTCCGCCGCATAGCGTACCAGGCTGGATTCAAAGAAAAGCCGTAGCTGTTCAAAGTGAGCGATGCCGCCAGGATGAGTAAGAAAATCTTTCGCCATACCCGACAGTTCACTGATGATGGTATCAGCAGAGGGGCGCGAGACGCGGGCGCGTTCGCCGTTATTGATTTGCACCAGACCTTTACGCTTCAGCGCAGCTAACGCTTCACGCACGGAGGGACGTCCCACATTGAAGAAGGCCATTAATTCACGTTCAGACGGTAGCTGTTCTCCCTCGCCAAACTCATGACGGCGGATCATCTGCTCCAGCTCTTCCTCAACCATTTCAGACAGTTTTTTACGCGCCAGCGGGCGGCGGCGCAAACTACGCCCGAGGGATGTCGGTGAATCTTCTGCTTGCGAATCAAATGCGTTCATAACGTCCATTCATGAGTGGTCGGTGGCAAATAATAGCAAGCTTATCGTAACACAGCTTCAAAAGCAGGGTGAACCCGCGAGGAGGCCAAACAAAACAGGCCCTTCAGGGCCTGTTGATTATTTTACTACGCGTAGCGCCGGACGTCCGCCACGCGGCGGAGGCGGCTCGTCATCAGGACTACTGTCGTCATCGTGGTCGGGCTTATCGCCATCAATGACGGACATCACGGTCTCGCTTTCCGCGCCTGCGGTATTGTCATCATCATTTAAGCTGACAACGTCTTCATCATAGGCGGCTTCAGGCTCAAACATAGTGCCTGCGCCGTTTTCACGGGCGTAAATCGCCAGCACCGCAGCCAAAGGCACAGAAACCTGACGGGGAACGCCGCCGAAGCGCGCATTAAAACGCACTTCATCATTAGACAGCTCCAGATTACCTACCGCTCGCGGCGCAATATTGAGGACGATTTGCCCATCGCGCGCATATTCCATAGGGACATGCACGCCTGGCAGCATCACATCCACCACCAGATGCGGGGTCAACTGGTTATCCAGCAACCACTCGTAGAAAGCACGCAACAGATAGGGACGACGCGGCGTCAACTGTGACAAATCCATACAGGTTAACCCCGACCGAGGCGCATTTCACGTTCAGCTTCGGTTAAAGAAGCCAGGAAAGAATCACGTTCAAAGACGCGGGTCATATAGCCTTTCAGCTCTTTCGCCCCTGCGCCGCTGAATTCAATACCCAACTGCGGTAAACGCCACAGGAGAGGCGCCAGGTAGCAATCAACCAGGCTGAATTCGTCGCTCAGGAAATACGGTTTCTGACCAAATACCGGCGCAATCGCCAGCAGCTCTTCACGCAGTTGTTTACGCGCAGAGTCGGCCTCGGAAGCAGACCCGTTTACGATGACGTTCATCAGCGTATACCAGTCTTTTTCAATACGGTGCATGTACAGACGGCTTTCACCGCGCGCGACCGGATAAACCGGCATCAGCGGCGGATGAGGGAAACGCTCATCCAGATATTCCATAATGATGCGAGATTCCCACAGGGTCAGCTCACGATCCACCAGTGTCGGAACGCTTTGATTCGGGTTGAGGTCAATCAGATCCTGAGGTGGATTGTCCTTTTCCACATGTTCGATCTCAAAACTAACACCCTTTTCAGCCAACACAATGCGGACCTGATGGCTATAGATGTCAGTAGGACCAGAAAACAGCGTCATTACCGAACGTTTGTTGGCAGCGACAGCCATGAAAACCTCCAGGTATATTCAGAATTTTTACTGCTACCAGCCACAATGTGACCAGCCAGATGTTATGTCACCCAGGGCGAAAAAAGCCATCATTGCTCAGAAACGAGACAAAAAATGAACATTCCCCGCTATTTGGGCAGAAAATTGGATGATAGTTTACCAGATTTTGTGACCTTTGTGGTGAGTCGATTCTGGAAATGAGGAAAAAGAGATATTCCTGGTCTGAAATGCTCGCCCCACCTGAGATATTGTCTTTCGCCTGTTATGCCTGTACTACCGGTGCGCCCCAGCCATCAAAACTGCCGCCATGTTTTTCAGCCAGATCGGTAAGCTGGCAAGTGATTTCTGTCATATGCCATTGTTGCGGAGCATCGGTGCTGATAAAAGACGCCATAAACCCCTGTTGCGGGTCATTCATTCGAATACTGACCAGCGTTATGCCATACGGTAATGCAGCAATATCTTGCGCCAGGTCGCGCGCTGCGACCTCTGTAGGCAATGTCGCATAATAATCAATAGCGCGCGGAAGCGTCAGATCATCACCTTGTTCCTGTAATCCCCGGCACACACGGGAATCGTGTATCCAGTTCCAGTCGTATCGGGTTGGATACAAGAACTGGCGGTAAAAGTTTCCTTTATCATTGTGACTCTCTCTATAACTAAAAGAGATTTCCGGGCCACCAGCGAGCAATTTATCCAGCGTCTTTTCCCAGTTAAGATCCTCTTCCGACATGAACACAAAATCGCGCCAGCCTTGTTGGGTAACCACACCCACCAGCCAGATCGGAAACGTCTTCCCCTTTTCATCAAGCCAGTCCTCTATACGATTTAAACGCTGTGTTTCATCGGGCTGCGGTAAACCATTTTCATAACAGTTGGTGTAATGAACACGTAAGAACCCGGTATGGATAAGGCGATCAAATTTTTCATCCTGAATGGCGCCGATATCCACACGTATACCCGTAACATGGTCATCCACCGTTGTTATAAAGAATTCCCATTTATTCGACAGCATTAACGACTCTTTCTTAGTAAACAATGCGTTAAAAAATCCCACTGCGACTTCCTTTTCTCTGAGCGTGCATGAAAGATGAATAAGATGAGAATAATGCTAAAGATAGGGAGGAAAAGAGACTGGATTCGGACTTTAGCCATAAAAAAACCCGCCGAAGCGGGTTTTTTCGCTAACAGTTGTCTGCCGAAGCAGAACCCCATTAACGTTTGGAGAACTGCGGACGACGACGTGCTTTACGCAGGCCGACTTTCTTACGTTCAACCTGACGAGCGTCACGAGTAACGAAGCCAGCTTTACGCAGTTCGCCACGCAGGGACTCGTCGTACTCCATCAGAGCGCGGGTGATACCGTGACGGATCGCACCAGCCTGACCAGAGATACCACCACCTTTAACAGTGATGTACAGATCCAGTTTCTCAACCATGTCGACCAGTTCCAGCGGCTGACGAACTACCATGCGGGCAGTTTCACGACCGAAGTACTGTTCCAGAGAACGTTGGTTGATAACGATTTTACCGTTGCCCGGTTTGATGAACACGCGAGCTGCGGAACTTTTGCGGCGACCAGTGCCGTAGTATTGATTTTCAGCCATTGCCTATAATCCCGATTAGATGTCAAGAACTTGCGGTTGCTGTGCCGCGTGGTTGTGCTCGTTGCCCGCGTAAACTTTCAGTTTACGGAACATAGCACGACCCAGCGGGCCTTTTGGCAGCATGCCTTTAACCGCGATTTCAATCACACGCTCAGGACGGCGGGCAATCATCTCTTCAAAGGTCGCTTGTTTGATACCACCGATGTGGCCGGTGTGGTGATAGTACACTTTGTCAGTACGCTTGTTGCCGGTTACAGCAACTTTGTCAGCGTTCAGAACGATGATGTAATCACCAGTATCTACGTGCGGAGTGTATTCCGCTTTGTGCTTACCGCGCAGGCGACGAGCCAGTTCAGTAGCCAGACGGCCCAGAGTTTTACCGGTCGCGTCAACAACATACCAGTCGCGTTTTACGGTTTCTGGTTTAGCTGTAAAAGTTTTCATTAAAAGCTTACCCAAATAAATAAGTTACACGTTGGTGAACACCCAAACGTTTTAAATAGTTGAGGTTCACACGACAAAGTCCGGTAAACCTACCCCCTCGGATATGTTTGGCCGGCACAGAGAAAGTTTGGGAAAAAACTCTCTTGTAACGTGGGGTCGCAGGATTATAGAGAAGTCCAGGTCAAAGATCGACCCCTTTTTGCGATTTGCCGCGGGTTTTGTTCAGGCCTGGTTCACCCTCGGTCGGGGAGGTTGCACAGATATAATACCGCATAATGCCGGGGCGCTGCGCTTGTCCGGCTTACGGCATATGCTCCCGCTTGAGGTACTCCGCACTCTGCATCTCTTGCAGGCGTGACAGACAGCGCTGAAATTCAAACTTGAGCCGTTCCCCCTGATAAATTTCATATAACGGTGCGGCGGCGCTGACCACCAGCTTAACGTGGCGCTCGTAAAACTCATCCACCAGCGCAATAAAGCGGCGCGCTTCGTTTTCCATCAGCGGCGTCATGACCGGCACGTCAAACAGCAAAACCGTGTGAAATAACCTTGAGAGCGCAATGTAATCATGCTGGCTGCGGGCCTCGACGCACAGCGTAGCGAAAGAGACCGCTAACGTTTGGTTTTCAACGCCCAGGGTGGATAAAGAGCGATGATTGATTTCCAGCGTCGGAGCGTGCTGGCGCGCGGCCCCCGCTAACGCCAGCCACAGTTTATCCATTTGCCGCCGGGTTTCATCATTAAGCGGCGTTAGCCATAAATGGGCCTGCGTCAGCGTCCGCAGCCGGTAATCGACGCCGGCGTCCACATTCATAATGTCGCAGTGCTGTTTAATGGCATCGATAGCCGGCAGGAAGCGGGCGCGTTGCAAACCGTTGCGGTAGAGTTCATCCGGCGGAATATTGGAGGTCGCGACCAGCGTAATGCCGCGTGCAAAAAGCGCTTTCATTAAACCGCCCAGCAGCATGGCGTCGGTAATATCGGTGACGAAAAACTCATCGAAACACAGTACGTCCGTCTCGGTTTTAAACCGATCGGCAATAATGTCTAACGGATCGATCTGTCCCTGTAACGCGGTAAGCTCTTCATGCACGCGCAGCATAAACCGATGAAAATGCAGGCGTAGTTTTCGCTCGCCCGGCAAGCTGTGGTAGAAGAGATCCATGAGCCAGGTTTTGCCGCGACCCACGCCCCCCCACATATACAGCCCGCGAACCGGTATTTGCGCGTCCGGTTCGTTTTTGCCTAATAATTTCCCCAGTCGCGCTATCAGACCGCCGGGTGGCGTAGCCGACGATTTTTTCGCGGTGAGCGCCTGATAAAGGGTTTCCAGACGGTCGACCGCCTCTTTCTGTACGTCGTCAGGCTGATGGGTGCCTTCGTTGAGTGCCTGGAGATAACGCGATGTAGGGGAAAGGCTTTGCATAATGTTATTGTTATTCCTTGAAAATCGATGTGCCGTCGTTCACGGCTGACGAAAAAAAGGCCGTTCTACACTACGCGATATGCTGTCGGGATTCCACTTCTACGGAATTAGCGGTTATAGTGGCATAATCAGGCGCGGGCATGGAGCCTGGAGCCAACACCCTACGGAAACATAAGACAACGGGAGATGTTCATGACCTGGGAATATGCGCTAATTGGATTAGTCGTCGGTATCATCATTGGTGCCGTGGCCATGCGTTTTGGTAATCGTAAGTTACGTCAACAGCAGGCATTGCAGTACGAACTGGAAAAAAACAAAGCTGAGCTGGAAGAGTACCGTGAAGAGCTGGTTAGCCACTTTGCTCGCAGCGCGGAACTGCTGGATACCATGGCGCATGATTATCGCCAGCTATATCAGCATATGGCGAAAAGCTCCAGCAGCCTGCTGCCGGAAATGTCTGCGGAGTCGAATCCGTTCCGTAACCGTCTGGCGGAGTCTGAGGCGAGCAACGATCAGGCGCCGGTACAAATGCCACGTGATTATTCTGAAGGCGCGTCTGGCCTGTTACGTAGCGGCGCAAAGCGCGATTAATCGCACGCCGTTAAGAAATTTATCGGGCGCATCGCTTGCGCCCTCTCTCTATCTTTCCTGTCCCAGCTATTATCATTGTTACCAGGCTGAAAATTCAATAACATCAATCTGTTTTGAATTGTCTATCCGTTCATTCAAGGTACGAGAGCAGCATCCATGAAAAAACACACCCAGCTGTTAAGTGCATTAGCGTTAAGTGTCGGATTAACTCTTTCGGCACCGTTTCCAGCCCTTGCATCGATACCAGGCCAGGTGCCAGGCCAGGCGACGCTGCCAAGCCTTGCCCCTATGCTGGAGAAAGTGCTGCCTGCTGTCGTCAGCGTAAAAGTCGAGGGAACCGCCGCCCAGAGCCAAAAAGTGCCGGAGGAGTTTAAAAAATTCTTTGGCGAGGATCTGCCAGACCAGCCGTCCCAGCCGTTTGAAGGACTCGGTTCGGGGGTGATTATCGATGCCGCGAAAGGCTATGTATTAACCAATAATCATGTGATTAATCAGGCACAGAAGATCAGTATTCAACTGAATGACGGACGCGAATTCGACGCGAAGCTGATCGGCGGCGACGACCAGAGCGATATCGCTCTGTTACAAATTCAGAATCCCAGCAAGTTAACGCAAATTGCCATCGCCGATTCCGACAAACTCCGCGTCGGCGATTTCGCCGTGGCGGTCGGTAATCCGTTTGGTCTTGGACAAACCGCCACCTCCGGGATTATTTCAGCGCTGGGACGCAGCGGGCTTAATCTGGAAGGGCTTGAGAACTTTATTCAAACCGATGCCTCTATTAACCGCGGCAACTCCGGCGGCGCGCTGCTTAACCTGAACGGCGAGCTGATCGGGATTAATACCGCGATCCTCGCGCCAGGGGGCGGGAGCATCGGCATTGGCTTTGCTATTCCTTCCAATATGGCGCAGACGTTGGCTCAGCAGTTGATTCAGTTCGGCGAAATCAAACGCGGATTGCTGGGAATTAAAGGCACTGAAATGACCGCTGATATCGCTAAGGCATTCAAACTGAACGTTCAGCGTGGCGCTTTTGTCAGCGAGGTTTTACCCAATTCAGGTTCGGCGAAGGCCGGGGTGAAATCCGGAGACGTGATTATCAGTCTTAACGGTAAGCCGCTGAATAGCTTTGCCGAACTGCGTTCACGTATCGCCACCACCGAACCGGGCACGAAAGTGAAGCTGGGCCTGCTGCGCGATGGTAAGCCGCTGGAGGTGGAAGTCACGCTGGATTCCAATACCTCTTCTTCCGCCAGCGCCGAAATGATCGCCCCGGCGTTGCAAGGCGCGACGTTGAGCGACGGCCAGCTGAAAGACGGGACGAAAGGCGTTAAGGTTGATAGCGTCGAAAAAAGCAGTCCTGCCGCGCAGGCCGGTTTGCAAAAAGATGATGTTATCATCGGCGTTAATCGCGATCGCATCAGTTCTATCGCCGAAATGCGCAAAGTGATGGCGGCAAAACCGTCCATCATTGCTCTTCAGGTAGTACGCGGCAACGAGAACATTTATCTATTGCTGCGCTAATCCTGTCTTAAACCGGGCATCAGCCTGCGATGTGATGTCCGGTTAACTCATGGTATGCTGCTGCCGTTCCCTTTTTTAACGACGCCTCCATCATGTTTGTGAAGCTCTTACGTTCGGTCGCAATAGGTTTAATTGTCGGCGCTATTCTGTTGGCCGTCATGCCTTCTTTGCGCAAAATTAATCCTATCGCCGTCCCGCAATTCGACAGTACCGATGAGACGCCAGCCAGTTATAATTTTGCGGTTCGCCGCGCCGCGCCTGCCGTCGTCAACGTCTATAACCGCAGTATGAACAGTACCGCGCATAATCAACTGGAGATCCGCACGCTGGGTTCCGGCGTGATCATGGATCAACGCGGTTATATTATTACCAACAAGCACGTGATTAACGATGCCGATCAGATTATCGTCGCGCTACAGGATGGCCGCGTCTTTGAAGCGCTACTGGTTGGCTCCGATTCGCTTACCGATCTGGCGGTGCTGAAGATCAACGCCACTGGCGGGCTGCCTACCATCCCGATTAATACAAAGCGTACACCGCATATTGGCGACGTCGTACTGGCTATCGGCAACCCATATAATCTGGGACAGACCATCACCCAGGGAATCATCAGCGCAACGGGTCGTATCGGCCTGAACCCGACGGGGCGACAGAATTTTCTCCAGACCGACGCCTCGATTAACCACGGTAATTCCGGCGGCGCGCTGGTCAACTCGTTAGGCGAACTGATGGGGATCAACACCCTCTCTTTTGATAAGAGTAACGATGGCGAAACGCCGGAAGGCCTTGGTTTTGCGATTCCCTTCCAGCTAGCCACGAAAATTATGGATAAGCTTATCCGCGACGGTCGCGTGATTCGCGGCTATATCGGTATTGGCGGACGAGAAATCGCGCCGCTGCACGCGCAGCAGGGTAGCGGCATGGACCCGATTCAGGGCATTGTCGTTAATGAAGTGACGCCAAACGGCCCCGCCGCGCTTGCCGGTATTCAGGTTAATGATTTGATTATTTCGGTCAATAATAAACCCGCCGTGTCCGCGCTGGAGACGATGGATCAGGTGGCGGAAATTCGCCCGGGCTCCGTCATTCCGGTCGTGGTAATGCGGGATGATAAGCAGCTCACATTCCAGGTGACGGTGCAGGAATACCCGGCGTCGAACTAAAACGACGCGGCTTTTGCCCGCGTCGTTCGACGACTAGTCAATAAAGACTGGCCCTGCCGGAAAATGCGCCAGGAAACTCGTGAAGATCAGCAGAGCGGGGAGACTTTTCTCCCCGACGGCCTCTTCACGCAGCGCCTTATCGAGTGCCAATAAGCCAGACTCGCCCCCTTCCCCCAGAATGCCGCCCATCCAGAGCAGTCGTTGCGCCTGTTGACGCGCATACTGCGATGCGCTTTTCCAGGCGACCAGATGCAGCAACGTTTGTAACAGCAGGACCCGAGACGCGTGACCATCGCGTTGTAATCGCCTGAATACGGGTAATGCAATACTACGTACCGTCGAGAAACCGCTCGCCGCCTCCTCCTCAATCGGCGATAAACCAACAGCCGCCTGTTTGACGAAATCGCATAACTGATTGTGTGTTAATGGCCGCTCGCCTGCGCTCATATACCCTGCGGCAAAACAGAGTAACCCGATACCCTGAGCCCAATCGGTTGATGGCAGAATCCCCTGCGGAACATTCGGTGCCGACGTCTGTGCGGCACAAAGCCCCTCGTCGTAACACTGTGCAAAACGTTGCTCATATATTGCTGAGTTGACGCCAGACCACGGCAGTAAATGCAGCGCTGGCTCAAGCTCAGTTATCTGATTCACCGTCTCAACAACATAATGCAAGATGGTTTCTCTGGATGGCATGGATGTACCTTGCCGAAACGCAACCATTTCACTCATTACTGTGTCCTCATTTTGCGGGAACAGAATCACTGCTCCCGATTAGATTGGATTACATCGCCAGCACGTATTTCAGCATCACGCCCGCCGCAATGGCCGAACCGATAACCCCCGCCACGTTCGGGCCCATCGCGTGCATCAGCAGGAAGTTCTGCGGGTCTGATTCCAGGCCCACCTTGTTCGATACGCGGGCCGCCATCGGCACCGCCGACACCCCCGCCGAACCGATAAGCGGGTTGATTTTGTTCTTACTGCACAGGTTCAGCAGCTTCGCCATCAGCACCCCGGCGGCAGTCCCGATACCAAAGGCAATCACCCCCAGCAGCAGAATGCCCAGCGTCTGCGGTTGCAGGAACTTATCCGCCACCAGCTTGGCGCCCACCGACAGCCCGAGGAAAATGGTCACGATATTAATCAGCCCGTTCTGCACCGTGTCGCTCAGACGCTCCACCACGCCGCTTTCACGCATCAGATTGCCAAAGCAGAACATCCCCAGCAGCGGCGCGGCGTCCGGCAGCAGCAGCGCCACCAGCAGTAACAGCACCACCGGGAACAGAATCTTCTCCCGCTTACTCACCGTGCGCAGCTGCACCATGCGGATTTTGCGCTCCGTCTCCGTGGTCAGCGCGCGCATAATCGGCGGCTGGATTAACGGCACCAGCGCCATATACGAGTACGCCGCCACCGCGATGGCCCCCAGCAGCTCCGGCGCCAGCTTGCCCGACAGGTAAATCGCCGTCGGGCCGTCCGCCCCGCCGATGATGCCTATCGCCGCCGCCTGCGGCAGGGTGAAGGCAATCAGGCCGAAGTAGTTCAGCGTCAGCGCCCCCAGCACGGTGGCGAAGATGCCGAACTGCGCCGCCGCCCCCAGCAGCAGGGTGCGCGGGTTGGCCAGCAGCGGGCCGAAGTCGGTCATCGCCCCCACGCCCATGAAGATGACCAGCGGCGCGACGCCGGAGCCAATCGCCACTTTGTAAAACAGCGCCAGCACCCCCGGCGTGTAGCCCATGTCCACCGCCAGGTTCTCCATCTGGCTCTGCACCGACGGCAGCGCCAGCGCTAATGCCTCTTTAATGGCGTGCACGTCCGGCGCGCAGTTAAGCTTCGCGGCAATCACCGCCAGCTGCCCGGCGTCGTGATGGGCCAGCAGGCTTTCCAGCGCGGTCAGCGCCATACCCGCTTCCGGGATGTTGGAGAGCAGCCCGCCGAAGCCAATCGGCAGCAGCAGCAGCGGCTCGAACTTCTTCGCAATCGCCAGCCACAGCAGCAGCAGGCTGACCAGCAGCATGATGGCCTGGCCTGCGCCAAGGTGCATCAGCCCCATGCCCTGAAGCAGGGCGTTCAGACTTTCCATTTCTGCTCCTCGTCCTTACGCCAGCGTCATCAGGGTGTCACCGACGGAGACCGCATCGCCGGACTTCACCGCGATACCGCGCACGGTTCCAGCCTGCGCGGCGCGGATTTCGGTTTCCATCTTCATGGCTTCCAGAATCAGCAGCACGTCGCCTTCGGCCACGCTCTGGCCTTCGGTGGCAATCACCTTCCAGATGTTGCCCGCCAGCGGGGCGGTGACCGGGGTGCCGGCGCCTGCCGGGGCCGTCGCCGGAGCAGAAGAGGCAGCAGGAACGGCTGCCGTCAGCTGGCTGATATCGCCGCCGTCGCTGACCTTCACCACAAAGGCTTTGCCTTCCACTTCCACGGTGTAGATACCGGAGGCGGCAGGCTTCTCTGCTTTTGCCACCGGCTGCGCGGCTTCCGCCTGCGGTACCGGCTCAAACGCCGCCGGGTTGTGGCGGTTTTCGAGGAATTTGAGGCCGATTTGCGGGAACAGCGCCACGGTGAGCACGTCGTCGATGGCGTTTCCCGCAAGCTGAATGCCCTTCTCCTGCGCCTGACGCCTGACGTCCGCTTCCAGTTCAGCCAGTTCCGGCTTCAGCAGGTCCGCCGGACGGCAGGTCACCGGAGCGCCCCCTTCCAGCACGCGGGCCTGTAACCCGGCGTTCACCGGCACCGGCGTGTGGCCGTATTCGCCCTTCAGTATCCCGGCGGTTTCTTTGGCGATGGTTTTGTAGCGCTCGCCGGTCAGGACGTTGAGCACCGCCTGGGTGCCGACAATCTGCGAGGTCGGGGTCACCAGCGGGATGAAGCCGAGGTCCTCGCGCACGCGGGGGATTTCCGCCAGCACCTGGTCGAGTTTGTCCGCCGCGTTCTGCTGCTTCAGCTGGCTTTCGAGGTTGGTCAGCATTCCGCCCGGTACCTGGGCCACCAGAATACGGCTGTCATAGCCTTTCAGCTGGCCTTCAAAGGCGTGATACTTTTTGCGCACCTCGCGGAAATACGCGGCGATGTTTTCCAGCTTCAGGATATCCAGCCCGGTGTCGTGCTCAGTACCTGCCAACGTCGCCACCAGCGCTTCGGTGGCCGGGTGGCCGTAGGTGGCGCTCATGGAGGAAATCGCCGTGTCGACGCCGTCGACGCCCGCTTCGATGGCTTTCAGCAGGGCCATCTCCGCCATCCCGGTGGTGGCATGACAGTGCAGGTGCAGGCGCACCTCAAAACGTTTTTTGATTTCGCTGACCAGCTCATACGCCGCCATCGGCGTGAGAATGCCGGACATATCCTTGATGGCAATCGAGTCGACGCCGGTCTCTAACAACTGTTCGGTCAGGTCCAGCCAGGTCTGCAGGGTGTGCGCCGGGCTGGTGGTGTACGAGAGCGTGCCCTGGGCGTGCGCGCCGTGGCTGCGCACCGCCTGCAGGGCGGCTTTCATATTACGCGGGTCGTTCATGGCATCGAAGACGCGGAACACGTCCATGCCGTTTTTCACCGCGCGTTCGACGAAGCGTTCCACCACATCATCGGCGTAATGGCGGTAGCCGAGCAGGTTCTGGCCGCGCAGCAGCATCTGCAACGGGGTTTTGGGCATGGCTTTTTTGAGTTCGCGCAGGCGAACCCACGGGTCTTCGCCGAGGAAGCGGATGCAGGCGTCAAAGGTGGCGCCGCCCCAGCACTCCAGCGAGCCGTAGCCCACGTCGTCGAGCTGAGCGGCAATCGGCAGCATATCGTCAAGGCGCAGGCGGGTGGCGAACAGGGACTGGTGGGCGTCGCGCAGGACGACATCGGTAATGGCAACGGTCATGGATTCCTCCGGGAATTAAGCGTTAAGGCGGTGATGGTGAATGGCGGCGGCAATCACCGGCTTTAAGCGGGCGAAGTCGTCCGCGGGCGCGGCGGCAGGTGCCGCCTTCGGTACCGGGACCGGTTCAGGGAAGAAGCGGTTGACGGCGGCGGACATGCCGCGGATGGCGAAAATCAGCAGGAACAGAAACGCCAGCACGAACCCCATGCCGAGGAACATCAGGGTGAAGCCTTCACCTAATAGCAGAGCTGCATTAGTCATAAAATAGCCTTCAGGCAGGAGGCACGATAATGGGGCTATTTATGACGATGAAATAATAAGGGTGGATTTCCCTGAGCCGCCCCGGCCAGAGCCCTTGGTTATTATTATCGTCATAACGTATTACCACCATTATCGTGCAATTTACGTAATCAGGTTTATTTGATGAAACTTACGTTCTGGCATATTTCATCAGCGACGATCTCTTTACGCTGATTAAAAATAATTTTGTTCTGTTCAAACAGATTATTCCCATGGGTATCAATAGAAACAATCAGCGGGCCAAACTCTTTAACCCGACAGACCCACAGCGTTTCCGGCATCCCCAGATCGCGCCATTGAGCATCTTCAATTTCTTCCACGCACACGGCGGCTACAACCGCACAACCGGCAGGGAATACGCAGTGCAGCGCTTTGTGTTCAGCACAGCCCTCTTCGGTACCTTTACCCATACCGCCTTTACCCACAATTAATTTCACGCCAGTCTGCGCAATAAATTCTTTTTCGAATTTCTCCATACGCATGCTGGTGGTTGGTCCCACGGAGACCATTTCAAACTTATCGTCTTCGCCTTTAATTGGGCGGACAATGGGGCCAGCGTGTAAAATAGCGCCGCCGCGAACATCTACCGGAAGTTCGCGACCACCTTCAATTAAACGGCGATGGGCTACGTCACGGCAGGTAACAATATGACCGTTAAGATAAATAATATCGCCAGCCTTAATATCCGCTAAATCTTCATCTTTAATTGGCGTAGTCAGGATTTTTTTAGTCATCAGAAATTCACTCCGCTGTGAGACGTAATGGTGTAATTCAAATCTTTATCGAAAACGATGTGCCCTTTACGGTGCGACCAGCAGCCGACGTTTACCGCTACGCCGATGGTAGAAGGATGACGCGCGGTGTTTTCAATGTTCACGCCCATAACGGAGGTATTACCGGACATCCCCTGCGGCCCCAGGCCAATTTTGTTAATGCCGTCTTCCAGCATTTTTTCCAGCGAGGCTGCACGCTCATTCTCGTTATGCGAACCGATCGGACGCATCAGCGCTTTTTTCGATAGCAGTGCCGCCGTTTCAACAGAGGTCGCTACGCCCACGCCAACCAGCAGCGGCGGACACGCGTTGAGGCCGTAGCTGGTCATCACATCCAGTACAAAGCGGGTCACACCTTCATAGCCTGCACCCGGCATCAGCACCATCGCTTTCCCCGGCAGAGAACAACCACCGCCCGCCATATAGGTATAAATGCTGCACTGATCGGAATTGGGAACGATCTCCCAGAAGACCGTCGGCGTACCTTTACCCACGTTTTTACCGGTGTTGTATTCATCAAAAGTTTCTACGCTGTTGTGGCGCAGCGGAGAATCTACAGTTGCTTTGATCACCGCCTCACGCAACAACGCTTCCAGCTCGCCAATCAGCGGAAAGTTCGTCCCGCACTCCACCAGAAACTGAATGACACCGGTGTCCTGGCAGGAAGGTCGATCCAGCTCTTTCGCCAGACGCTGGTTCTCAATCATGGTAGTAAAGATGACGTCGGCCAGTTTACTGGTCTCTTTCTTATGCAAATCTTCCAGTTTTACAGTGACATCATCAGGCAAAACTTTGCCGGTATATCCCACAAACTTGGCCATAACGTCGGTCATATGGGATATCTGTTCACTTTTGCTCATAAATGCTCCTTAGTCAGAACAGCTTCCGTTAATTACGGATGAAAAGGGAAAAGGATTGGCAGCAGGATCAAGCTGACAATGGTTGAAACGATAATCAGGGGGATACCGGCCTTAGCGTAGTCGACAAATTTATAGCCACCCGCGGAGAGCACCATCATGTTGGCAGGCATACCGATAGGGGTTGCGTAGGCGCAGGAACCGCCAATGACCGTCGCCATCAGAACCGCACGCGGGTCGGCCCCCATGCCTGCGGCAATGGACAAACTCACCGGCACCAATAGCGCTGTCGTTGCGGTATTGGACATAAAGTTGGTCATCACAACGGATAAGGCGAAAACGGCGATCAGCAACATGAACGGTGAGGAGTTTTGCCCCAGCATGCCGATTACATAGTCCGCAACCAGCTTGCCTGCCCCGGTCATTTCCAGCGCTTTTGCCAGCGCCAGTGTGCCGCCAAAGATAAAAATAGTCTGTGAATCAATGGCTTTATAGGCCTGTTTTTCCGTGAGTACGCCGCTTACTACCAGCACAAGAGCGCCAATACAACCGGTCACGGCCAGGCTGACACCGATCTTCTTCTCAAAGATCATGCCGAGGATCGTTGCGATCAACACCACGAGTGAGAGCCGTTGTTTCCACTGTGGAACATGGCTGTAGTCACGTTGCTCCCCGACGCTCCCCACCTCACCGCCGGTCGCATTATTCGGCAGAAAGCGATAGCCAATAGTCAGGAAGTAGAGAATGCCGCAGATGAGCATCGGGAGACCGATTTTTGCGTATTCAAAAAAGCCAAAGCCGCCGCCAATATTCTGTAGCGCAGACTGCGCGATAAGATTTCCCGGCGCGCCAATTAACGACAGGTTACCGCCCAACGCAGCGGCGAAAACCAGCGGCATCAGTAGACGAGAACGCGAGAAGCCCGATTTTGCCGCCACGCCGATCACCACCGGAATCAAAACCGCAGCGGTACCGGTGTTAGAGAGGACGCCAGACATCAAACCCACCACCACCATAATGGTGAAGATCAGCTGTTTTTCTGTTTTCGCGAAGCGCGTGATGACGCCGCCCACTTTGTTTGCCATACCGGTCTCGAACAACGCGCCCCCCACGATGAACATCGCGACAAAGAGGATGACGTTAGTGTCGATAAAGCCAGCAAAGGCCTGTTTGATATTCAGAACGCCGGTGATAACTAAGGCCACGCAGACAATCATGGAAGTGACGGCCAGTGGCACTTTTTCCCATACAAACATGACGATAGCGAACACCAATAAACATAAGGTAAGGGTAATGGGTTCCATATTTATAATTATCCAATCAATGATATATGATATTGTATCCAATGTTGACAGGGAGAAATTATTCCCATACAAAAACTAAGTCAAATCGTTTCTCAGGAAAGATGCAGGAGTGGGATCTACATCAAGATCGTGGTTAGATCGTTACTGGACGTGATTAATAGAATTGAAGAATTGGTTGAAGCGCCTGCGATGCTCACGCAGGCGAAAAGATCAGGCAGAAGGGTCACCAACATAGCGGGTCAGCATATTCTCCATTGAGCGAATAATGTGTTCGCGCATGCGCTGGCGTGCCAATGTTTCATCATGAAGTTCAAGAGCTTGCAGAATACTTTTATGTTCCTGAATAGAAATCACGGCATACTCTTCTTCGGTGACCTTATGGCCCATCGACAGGCCGTTCCACATATTACAGAGCAACATTTTCATTTTTTCGTTGCCAGCAACATTCCATATTTCCATATGAAATGCCTGATTCAGGTCGGAGTATTCCGCCGAGTTATTTTCCGCGAGAGCCTTTTCAGCGGCATAATGCACCTGGGCTATCCGCGAGATATCGGTGCCAGGACGAGAAGCTTTAGCCACCGCCTCACTTTCTAACAGCGCGCGAATTTCATAGTGTTCACGGATCGTTTGTTCATTGATGCCCAACACCACCGCCCCTTTATTAGGGCGCACTTTTATCAGCCCATCCGCCGCCAGAATCTGAAACGCCTCGCGCACTGGCATACTGGACACGCCGACCATTCTGGCAATGCCTTCTAACGTAATCTCCTGCCCTTCCACTAACTCCCTCGAAAGAATCGCTTTACGCAGCACTGCCGCGACCTGTTCTTTCGCTGAAAGAAGCTTAATCTTCCCTAACTTAGGCTTCTGCACTTTCCCAATCCTTCATATGTTGACGCATTATTTCTGCTAAAGAGAGGAAATAACGCTGCATAACTTGCCCAATCTCATCACGCCGCCCCTGGCGTATGACGTCAGCCAGTTCAGCGAAAAGCTGCGCCGACTCCTGATTATCTTTTTTCAGATGCAAAATAACATAAGAGACATAACCGTCCAGGAACTGCTGATACACCTTTTCCAGATAGCGGTTATTCACATAAGAAATCAGCATCGCATGACACTCCAGTTCGCAGGATTTGTCTTCTGCGACAGCCAGCGCTTGCGCACGTATCAGGAGGGCATCGCCTACTTCGCTGGGTATCAGCGAAAACATTTCGGCGGCCATCGCGGCAATCACGCGAAAAATATGACTCACGCGATCGGCCTCAAGATGCGCGACCTGCATGTGCCTGTTGGGCAGTCGGATTAAAAAACCTTCCTGTTCGAGTGACTGTAGCGCTTCTCGAACCGGCATTCGTGAAAGACCAAGCTGCTCCGCAATACTTTCCTGCGCGAGTTCTTCTCCCGCTTTTATATTGCCGGAAAGAATTTCATAGCGAAGCATTTGCGTAATGTGATCGCGGGTTTGCGTTCTTTGGATCTTTTTCACGACGTTCTCGTTAATAACCGATAAGACGTGAGGAGTTTAGCAGATTTAGTACTTGATTTCGTGGCTTGTTTACAGTCAAAGAAGCCGGAGCAAAAGCCCCGGCATCGGGCAGGAACAGCTTATTTATTAATAAAATCTTCACCCAACTGAATATCTTTTTTCAGCGTATCCAGCATAGCGTCCAGCGAATGTTGCTCGAAAGCGCTCAGTGTGCCGATGGATTTACGCTCTTCTACACCGTTTTTACCCAGCAGCAGCGGCTGAGAGAAGAAACGGGCATACTGACCGTCGCCTTCCACATAGGCGCATTCCACCACGCCTTTTTCGCCCTGCAGAGCGCGAACCAAAGAAAGACCGAAACGCGCGGCAGCCTGACCCATAGAGAGGGTTGCCGATCCGCCGCCGGCTTTCGCCTCGACGACTTCGGTACCGGCGTTCTGAATACGTTTAGTCAGCTCGGCCGCTTCTTGTTCGGTAAAACTTACGCCTGGAATCTGCGACAGCAGCGGCAGAATCGTCACGCCGGAGTGTCCGCCAATCACCGGAACTTCAACTTCCGTTGGCAGCTTACCTTTCAGCTCTGCGACAAAGGTATTAGAGCGGATGATATCCAGCGTGGTAACGCCAAACAGTTTGTTTTTGTCGTATACGCCTGCTTTTTTCAGCACTTCCGCCGCAATCGCAACGGTGGTGTTCACCGGGTTGGTGATAATGCCCACGCACGCTTTCGGGCAGGTTTTAGCGATCTGCTGCACCAGGTTTTTCACGATGCCGGCGTTAACGTTAAACAGGTCGGAACGGTCCATACCCGGCTTACGCGCCACACCCGCAGAAATCAGTACTACGTCAGCGCCTTCAAGCGCCGGGGTTGCGTCTTCACCGGAGAAACCTTTGATTTTTACAGCGGTGGGGATGTGGCTCAAATCAACGGCCACACCGGGAGTCACTGGAGCGATGTCGTACAGGGAGAGTTCTGAACCTGAAGGCAGTTGGTTTTTTAAAAGTAATGCCAGCGCCTGACCGATACCACCAGCAGCGCCGAGGACTGCGACTTTCATCCTAAACTCCTTATTATATGATTAGCTAAGTGTCTATTGCTCCGCGGCGGCGACCTTAATTCACAAATTCAATGATTACAATCCTCACTCATCAAGAATGCGGAGTCGCGCAATTTTGGCTTTTATGCATTTAATTTGCGTAATCCGGATCGACTGCAACCAGAGAGCAACGTTCCTACAGGTGGTGACAATATACCCTACTATCCTCTCAAAACAACATCATTTTGATAACAATTAATTTACTTTTAATCTTATTTGCGAGGCGTGACACAGGCATGTTTCTTGATAACGAAATTTGATAAAATTCCGCTCTTTCATAACATTATTTCAGCCTTAAACAAGGCAGACTGTTTGCATAAAAATTCATCTGTATGCACAATAATGTTGTTTCTACCGCCATATTACGGGTGACTTATGCGAAGCTCGGCTAAACAAGAAGAACTAGTAAGAGCGTTTAAAGCGCTCCTCAAAGAAGAAAAATTCAGCTCACAGGGCGAAATCGTCCTCGCGTTGCAGGATCAGGGCTTTGAAAATATCAATCAGTCCAAGGTCTCGCGCATGTTGACTAAGTTCGGCGCAGTGCGTACACGTAACGCAAAAATGGAAATGGTGTACTGTCTTCCGGCTGAACTGGGCGTCCCAACAACATCCAGTCCGTTGAAAAATCTGGTGCTGGATATCGACTATAACGACGCTGTCGTGGTGATTCATACCAGCCCCGGCGCGGCACAACTCATCGCGCGCCTGCTGGATTCACTGGGGAAAGCAGAAGGTATTCTCGGCACGATTGCCGGCGACGATACTATCTTCACTACGCCTGCCAGCGGCTTTTCCGTAAGAGATCTGTACGAAGCCATTCTGGAACTTTTTGAACAAGAGCTTTAGTCCCACTTCCTCCGTCGTCGTACGGCGGAGGCACCTTTTTGTCCTCTCCCCTCGCCGCTTTCCTGTACGGCTATCATTTGGCAAATCATGCCCTTAAACATTCACCACATGAATGACAAATCAAAAAAACGCACAAAATGTCAAATTTTTTAACCGATTGATTTTCTTTTATTTTTTAAACAGTAGCGGCGAAAAACAGCAATTTTAATTCCATAACGTTATAAAAAATAAAATTTTTAATGTCTTTAAAAAGCAGAAACAATTAGCGTGGTATTAATTAATCGCGTGATTAGTGTATACTTAATTTTGTGATGAGGGTCACGAAACAAAGACCCCAGTAAAGGAATTCGACGAGGTAAAAATCATGAAAATCAAAACCACTGTTGCAACATTAAGTATTCTGTCCGTTCTCTCTTTTGGCGCTTTCGCCGCAGAACCTATCAGCGCAGAGCAAGCGCAAAATCGTGAAGCAATCGGATCGGTTTCAGTCAGCGCTATCGGCTCATCGCCTATGGATATGAATGCCATGCTGAGCAAAAAAGCGGATGAACAAGGCGCTACGGCCTACCACATTACCGAAGCGCGTAGCGGCAGCAACTGGCACGCCACTGCCGAACTGTACAAATAAAATTCACCTGCCATCGCATATAACGTGTCATTGCTTCGCGGAGATATCGCATAAGAAAAGCCCATTAATCCGCGAGGTTGACCCTATAAAGGAATAAAAGACCATGAAAACGAAATACATTATCGCATCACTCGGCCTGGCCACTCTGCTCTCTTTCGGCGCAAATGCCGCAGTACATCAGGTCAACGCGGAACAGGCGCAGAATCTGCAACCGATGGGCACCATTTCCGTCTCGCAGATTGGCAGTACGCCAATGGATATGCGCCAGGAGATCGTCGCTAAAGCTGAAAAAGCAGGCGCTAATAGCTATCGCATCATCGAATTAAAAGAAGGTGATAACTGGCACGCCACCGCCGAGTTGTATAAGTAAACCCTCGTCGTCTAACCCGACGACTTGCCCCCGCCTGCCGGGGGCTTTTTTATGCTTTTTCAATGCCGGACATTAAACCGTAGCCGCCCCTCCAGCTCTTCTTCCGCTTCATCAAAGAGTAAAATCAGCGCCCCGTAGCGCCTGCGCAGTTTATCAGGCAGGTGAACGAACTCAATCTCTAGCGGTAGGGGTAAGATATCGCTCATTACCGCATCCCATAATGTATCAAGATCGCTTACTTTCTCACTGGCAAGACCAAACGTCTGCGTAAACTCGCGATAAAAATCGCTTTGGTTTTTAATATCATTAAAATCAAAAGTATAGACATTCATAGCCAGCCACCATCCCCGACAGACAATTGTCTGTTTTACTACTAAGCATCATTATGCAGAGGTTTCACTTCCAGAAACGCTTTTAGCCCCGGAGCACTCTTGCGCTGTTTTTGTATCTCAAATAAGTATAGTCATAAAAAAACCGACGCTTTTGGCATCGGTTCTTGTGGGTTAGCTATCGGTAAGCGCGTTCTGGTATTTATGTAACATGCCCGTCAGGCGTTTAACCGGTTCCGTCACCTGCGGCGGCGCCTCCCAGATACGTAATTTCTCCTGATAGATATCCAGCTCATCCAGCAACTGACCAAAGTAGCGTCGCCGTTTATCATCGCTTCCGGCGGAAATAACATGGTCTGCGGTACGACGAAGCTGGCGGTGGAACACTGACAGGTCTTCATTAACCGGTATCGGCGCGTCGCGCAGACGTTGATGAGCAATGATCATCGTTAGCGCCAGGCGAAACTTCGGCAAATCGCCAGGGAATTTATTCATCAGCAAAAAGAGTTGCTGATATAACGCAGGCAGACGGTTTTCTTTACGACGTACCACGTTGGTCGTCATTGCCGAGACCGCAGCGGAAACAAACTGATTAAGCAGCACGCGACCGGTTCGATCTTTGGATTTATCACGCACCAGCAGGATGACGATAAACGCCAGCATACAGCCGACAATTTGCCCCAACGCGCTGTCGAGGAACTGGCTGAAATGGAACGTCATCGGATTATCCAACACAATAATGTTAATCGTACTGGCCAGCGCCCCCATCGACCCCAGACGCCGTTTCTGGACCTCAATGCCGATAAAGAACCCCAATACCGCCAGGCTCAAACATAACAACAGCATACTTTGCTGCGTATTGGGAATAATCACCAGGAAATAGAGCAATCCCAGCGGCAACGCCGCCAGAGTGCCATAAATAAAATCAATGCAGACCATGCGCGGATTGGGTAAACGCATCGCCAGCGAGGTCACCACGGCAATCATCACCATCGCGCCATTACCCGATGTCCAGCCGGTCCATAGCCAGAATAATGTCCCCAGTATGCAGGAAAGCGTGGTGCGCCAGAAGTTCACCATCGCATGGTGACGTTCAGCGGATTCCACTTTAACTACGGGCTCGCCTTGCAGGATCTCTTCTTCCGTCGCGCTGATTTTGGTGTTGCTGATCACGCCGCGTTTAAGCAGCAGATAGCGCGTCGCTGCGCCTACCCAGCTATAAAGCGTGACGGGCGTTTCGCGCTCGCCGGTCCAGACAATGACACGCCGCATCCGTTTTAACTGCCTGTGAACGTCCTGTACCGTTTCAACCGGCGTCTCGAACAGTTCCCGGAAGGTATCGGTAATCAGTTCCGGCCGCGTGTTTTGAATAAGATAAGTTTCACAGGATTGCGTAATCAGCGTGAGCGAAAGCGTATTCAACGCTTTCAGGCGGCGGTTAGCGCGTACCCAGCGCGAAGATTCCATATTCAGATTACTTCGCATTCCCTCCAGCGCCGCCGTGCGTCGCACCAGATCGCCCCAGGCGTTGTCGACTTCTTCGCTGTCGCCATGCTTAATACAAAGTTGCATTAGCTGATATTGCGCTACCAGTAAACTGTCCAGTTCGCGATCAACCTCCTGCTTTATCGATCGCGGCGAGAAAAGCAGATCCGCTAAAATAGCGCAGCCAATGCCGATGACGATTTCGCTACAGCGCTCAAGCGCAAATTGCGGCGTGAGCAGCGGCTCCGTCTGAATGGTAATCACAATGATCAGCGCAGTATAACCTGACAGTCCCCACGCATAAGAGTTTTCGATCCGTACTAAAGAGGAGATCCAGGTACAAAAACCGGCCCAGACACAGCACACCAGAATCATCAATAGCGGCGCGCGGATCATAGAGATAATAATGATAAGCGCGGCGATACAGCCAATAAACGTCCCGATAATACGCAACATTCCGCGATAACGGATAGCGCCGGAATAGGGTTCCCCGCCGGCGGCAAATGCCGGGCCTGCCGCCACGATCGCGGCGGTCAGCACCGCCCAACGCGGCGTCTCCAGTTGAAAATGGAAGCCGATAAATAATGCCAGCACAATGGCGCACGCCAGCTTTACCGCAAAACGAATGTGCTGGTTGGCAATGGAGAAAATGCCCATGACGATTAACCGAATTCGCGCAGCCGGTGCGCCAGTTTACGGAAGAAGGAGTCCTGGCTTGCGTCACGATCCTGCTTACCGGTGATCACGACGGTTGCCGTCGTACCGGCAGGCCACAAATTCCCCTGCTGCTCGTCGAGCCGGATACGCACCGGGACACGCTGGGCCAGACGCACCCATTCGAGGTTAGAGTCTATCGTCGCCATCCCTTTCGCATCGCTGGTACTGCTGGCATTCGTTACCCCTGCCGCCACGCTATCGACGGTACCTTTTAATACCCGGTTGCTGCCAAGCGGCGTGATTTCGGCACGATATCCCGGACGCACGCCTTCCAGCTTGGTCTCTTCCATATAGGCCTGCACGTAAAAAGAGTTCTTTTTCACCAGGGCGACGGCTGTGGAACCGCGGGTAATAAATTCACCGGCATAAACATTAAGGTTAGTCACCCAGCCGTCGGCAGGCGCGCGAATGACGGTGCGTTCCAGATCGAGTTTAGCCAGATCGCGCGTCGCCTGGGCTTTAGCCAGTTGATGCAGTACCGTCTGCAAGACGTTGTTCGCCTGATCGATCTCTTCCCGGGACATCGCCTGTACGCCGAGGCGATTACGGCGACCGGCTTCCTGGCGTTTTTCCTGCGCCAGTACCTGATAATAGGCTACATCAGCTTCCGCTTCCGCCAGCGCTTTTTGATAGCGTGGCTGATCGATGGTAAACAGGACCTGATCCTTTTTCACCAGTTGGTTATCATGCACGTTTACATGGGTAATCAGGCCCGCGACATCCGGGGCAATAGCGACGACATCGGCGCTAAAACGCGCGTCTCGCGTCCAGGGAGATTCGGTGTAATACACCCAGGCGCGGAAAATGGCGATAAAGGCCAGAATAACCAGTACGAGGGTAATGGCCGTACGGGAGAGTTTTCTTGTTAGTGTTTTCACTTCAACCTCAAACGAACAGGCGCGATATTAAATAAAACAGACAACAATACAGCGCGGTATTGAACAGAGCCGGATGCCAGACAAAATCATAGATGCCCGTCGGCACAAGCATCCGACGCACCAGCCAAAAAATAGCCAGTGACAAAAGCAATTCGAAAAATATCGGTGGGAAGGAAAGACCAAACACCACGATAACGGGAAACAGACTCATGTTGACCTTGATTTCTGAGAGAGAGCAGGCGATAGATTGTTAAGCTACATCGCCGCAGAGAAGGGCAAGAGACGCCAGGCGAGAGCGACATAGCTCTTATTCGAATAATAGTATATTAACGTAATTGTTATGCTGTTATCTATATTATGTGATCTAAATCACTTTTAAGCCAGAGTGAATAATGGAACGATTAAAACGAATGTCGGTATTCGCCAAAGTTGTTGAGTTTGGCTCTTTTACCGCCGCAGCCAGACAGCTGCAAATGAGCGTATCGTCCATCAGCCAGACTGTGGCGAAACTGGAAGATGAGCTTCAGGTTAAATTGCTCAACCGCAGCACACGCAGCATTGGGCTCACCGAAGCTGGAAAAATCTATTATCAGGGCTGTCGTCGTATGCTGCATGAAGTGCAGGATGTTCACGAGCAGCTTTACGCTTTTAATAACACGCCTATCGGTACATTGCGTATCGGCTGTTCTTCAACCATGGCGCAAAATGTGCTGGCCGGGCTTACCGCAAAATTATTAAAAGAGTATCCCGGTCTGGCGGTCAATCTGGTGACAGGAATTCCGGCCCCGGATTTAATTGCCGACGGGCTGGACGTGGTGATCCGCGTGGGCGCGCTGCAAGACTCCAGCCTGTTTTCCCGTCGACTCGGCGCGATGCCGATGGTTGTGTGCGCCGCCAAGCCGTACCTCGCTCAGTACGGCGTCCCGGAAAAACCCGCCGATCTCAGTAGCCATTCCTGGCTGGAATATAGCGTGCGCCCGGATAATGAGTTTGAACTTATCGCGCCGGAAGGAATTTCTACCCGACTGATTCCACAGGGGCGGTTCGTCACTAACGATCCGATGACGCTGGTACGCTGGCTGACCGCCGGAACTGGAATCGCCTATGTGCCGCTGATGTGGGTGATCGATGAGATCAATCGTGGCGATCTGGAGATCCTGCTGCCTCGCTATCAGTCCGATCCCCGTCCGGTGTACGCGCTGTACACCGAAAAAGATAAGCTGCCGCTTAAAGTGCAGGTAGTGATTAACGCGTTAACTGACTATTTTGTCGATGTCGCACACCTGTTTCAGGGGATGCACGGGAGAGGGAAAGAAAAATAAAAACACCGGGTAATTGCTGAAGACGATTGTAGGCCAGATGCCACCCGACGCAGACATTGCCTGATGGCGCTGCGCTTATCAGGCCTGGGGGCACATACCACAGGCCTGATAAGGCGGACAGTTATGCGGTGCCGCCAACCGTCAGGTTATCGACTTTCAGCGTCGGCTGGCCTACGCCTACCGGCAGACTTTGACCCTCTTTACCGCAAACCCCCACCCCGTTATCCAGCTTAAGGTCGTTGCCGACCATGGAGATCTGTTGCATCGTTTCAATGCCTGATCCAATCAACGTCGCGCCCTTCACCGGCGTCGTGACTTTGCCGTTTTCAATCAGATACGCTTCCGAGGTAGAGAACACAAACTTGCCGGAGGTGATATCCACCTGACCGCCGCCAAAGTTAGGCGCATAGATGCCGTACTCAACGGATTCGATAATTTCCTGCGGCGTTGACTGCCCCGCCAACATATAGGTATTCGTCATACGCGGCATCGGCAGATGCGCATAAGATTCGCGACGCCCGTTACCGGTCGGCGTAGCGCCCATCAGGCGCGCGTTCAGCTTGTCCTGCATGTATCCTTTCAGCACGCCATTTTCAATCAATACGTTGTACTGGCCTGGCGTACCTTCATCATCGATAGCAACGGAGCCACGACGGTTCATCATTGTGCCGTCATCCACTACGGTGCAAAGCGCGGAGGCAACCTGCTCGCCGATCTGACCGCTAAACACAGACGTCCCACGACGGTTGAAATCACCTTCCAGCCCGTGACCGACCGCTTCGTGCAGCAATACGCCCGGCCACCCGGCGCCCAGAACCACCGGTAACGTCCCCGCTGGCGCAGCGACCGCGGAGAGATTAACCAGCGCCATGCGTACCGCTTCTTTCGCCCACGCGTCGGCGCGAACCTCGCCGTCGAGATCGGCAAGAAAATACTCATAACCAAAGCGACCGCCGCCGCCGCTGGCGCCGCGCTCGCGTTTACCGTCTTCTTCCACCTGCACGCTAACGGACAAACGCACCAGTGGACGGACATCCGCCGCCAGCGTCCCGTCGGTCGCCGCCACGAGGATTAATTCATATACGCCGGTCAGGCTGGCGTTAACTTCCTGTACGCGTTTATCGGCTTCTCGCGCCGCTTTATCAACGCGTCTGAGGATATCCAGCTTCTCTTCGCGGCTCATACTTTGCAGCGGATCAAGGGTGGTGTAGAGCGGCTGATGCGCTACGGCGGCGAGCGTTTTTACCTTGCCTTCGCCGTTATCGCGTACAATGGTTCGCGCTGCCTGCGCACTCTGCTCCAGCGCGAGGAGGCTTATCTGGTCAGCATAAGCAAAACCGGTTTTTTCGCCGCTAATGGCGCGAACGCCAACGCCCTGGTCGATATTATATGAACCATCTTTAATGATGCGGTCTTCTAAAACCCAGGATTCGTGATAGCTCGACTGAAAATAGAGGTCGCCATAATCAAGACGGCGTTCGGCCAGTTGGCCCAAAATAGCGAACAGATCCTGATGGTTCAGGCCATTCGCCGCTAGCAATTGTTCACTTACCAGGTTCAGACTCATCGTTTTTGCTACTCGTTGATTTCTGCCGGATGGCGGTTCACGCCTTATCCGGACTACGTTGTTAGATTGTGCAAACCGGATAAACGCAGCGCCGTCCGGCATGACTATTTACTGAGAGTGGGGCAATTCCTCGCCCCCGTCAAATCATTGCTGGCTTTCTTTTCTCGGTTGGCGCAGAACTTCGTTGATCTGCGGCGCATCGACCGGACCGGTAATGCGATAACGCAAAATGGAGACCTTGCTCCATAGCGGCCCCAACACTTTACTGGCGGCAAATACCGCCGCGCCGACAATCGGGTTAACGGCAAACGCGGCGGCGACGCCCACGGTGGCGGAAATTTCCGGCGCGACAACGGCCTCCATATCAAGACGACGACGCACCAGATCAACAGAACCTTTCATTGCAATATCCGCTTCCAGCCCATCCACCAGCGTATCGTCAGTATGCAGGACGCCATCTTTAATCCACGCGGTACTATGAATAGAGTCGAAATAGAAGCCCTCGCTAAAGGTATCTCTGAAGTCAAACCGCAGCTTACGCAGCAACGCGTCAAAACTGAGCAGCCGCAGTAGCTGTCCGGCATGACCGCTACTGAGATCAGTAAACTCGCCTTTGCCCAGACGCGTACGTAAAATCCCGTTGAGCGTGGCTTCCTCAGGTTGCCAGGGCGGGTTTCGCCAGTGCAGATCGTAATCTACGTTAAAAGACGCGTTCTGGATTGGCGTCGAGATGCCGAAGAACCCGGCAGCCGTGTCGAGGTTACTACCATGCAGACTACCTTTCAGCGAGGTTCGTTCATTATCCAGCGCATTCACCCACTCGCCGTTCGCTTTCAAACGGGCGAATCCGGTATCGATCAGGCCATTCGCCAGAGTCAGCGTATTGCCTTTGATGGCGAAATCGCCATCAATACGCCCATATTTTTGCCCCCACAGCCAGCACTCTTCGCAGCGAAGCTGTAAGTCCGGCCAGCCACGGAAGCTAATCGTGTTCGCCGAAGCCAACGGCGATGTCGGCGTTGGTGACGAGGCGTGCGTTTTTGCGACGCCAGGGTTGTAGTACAGGTACTTAATGTTCGCCAGCCACGGCGCATGGTTGCGCATGAGCAGCGTGGCGTTCACCTCACGGCCCTGCGCTTCAATTTTTGTTCCGTTCAGCGAGGGGGCTGAAACAACGCTCAAATTGTTCCACTGCTGGCCGCCCAGCGATAGCGCGGGAGTACGCAACGTGACGCGTTGAGGAAACTCGGCCGAACTGCTCACGTTATCCGCCGCGCCTTTCTGGAATAACGCCAGCCACTGCGCGCCATCCAGCGCCGGCAGATTGAGCTCAACGCCTTGTTGAGCAGGTAATGGCGGAATCGTCCGGCTGTCCGTCGTCCAGATAGCCCGATCCAACGTCAGCTTCTGATTTAATAACCAGCGGCTGTTAAAGTGATTTTTACTCCCTGCGCTCCCCGTTAGCGCAAAACTTTTCAGGTTGCCGTCAGCCTGAATGTTCACCGGAATGGCTTCGCCTGCGGGTTTATTTAGCGGAGAAGGTAAGTGACTACTCACATTTCTCAGATCGCCGTTCAGCTCGATGTGATAAGTGGTGTCAGCGTGATACGGAAGATCGATGCCGACTTTACCATTCCACGTCACGCTGCCGCTCAGGGCGTCATTCAGTTGCGGCGGTAAGACGCCCATACGCGTTGGCTGCCAGTTACCGTTCAGGTTGACGGCGACCTGATAGGCTTTTGCCCCTTCCGTCGTACTGAAATCCAGGTTCAGCGGCTGATTAAACCAGTTTGCCGTCAGCGGCCCGCTTTTTAGCGCGCCATTCACAAAGCTGAATTTACCGTTCAGATTTTTGAGCGTGCTGTTTAGCGGCTTAATAAACAGACTGTTATTACGCAACGAGACATCACCCTCAGCGGTAACCTGTTCTCCGTCCAGCGGAATATCAAGATGTAAGCGAGCATTCACATCGCCATCTAACTGGAGCTCCGCCAGCGTCGAGCCAAGCGAGTCTTTTAGCGGCGTCTCGTCAAAATAAGGCCCAACGGCTTTTCCCGGCCCGTTAATATCGGCATCAATGAGCAGTTTCTCTTTGGAATAATCCGGAATCGCCGCTGCGAGTTTGCTGGCCTTCACCCCGCCCAAATCGACGCTATCCGAACGCATCCACAGACCGTCGTTCAGGAAATCCAGTTCAATGTTGAGATTTTTTAGCGCCGGCCAGTCGGGTTGAAAAGCAAACGTCGCATTGCGTAGCGGCACCAGCACTTCAAACTGACCTTCGTTATGCTTATAGGGAAAGAGGTGCGGGTTACCACCGTAAACCAACGTGGCGTTATCCGCCTCGCCGCCCTGAATCGCGCCGCTAAGGTAATCGACTAGCGCTTTGCCCATCAGGTTTTCCGGAAAATAGCGCCACGCCTGAGATCCATCGTCGGTACTGATTCCGGCCAGAATGCCCAGCCACGGTTCGTCGCCCGTCGGTTGCAGATAGCGGAACCCGCCGCGCGCATGTACCGCCTTTGCTTTGACGTCAATGTCGCGGCCATCAAGCTGAAAGCCGTTCTCATTTTTCAACCAGCTAAGCGTCGCGACGCCGTTTTCAATTTCCAGCGGCGCGCGAAAAACGGTTTCATAGGGCATTTTAGCCTGCTGCATCGCAACCTTCATCTGCCCGTCTTCTACGCTTCCCGCCAGCGTACCGGAAAAATGTTCCGCGCCGGGCAACAGCTTCCACTGTTTCCAGGCAAGATTTTCCCACGATGCCTGAAAACGCGTTTTTTCGGTCGCCTGTAGCGGAATATCCAGCGCCAGTGTGGCGATCTTTCCGCTCGGCTGCGTAGCCTGCCATATTTCGCCCAGCACAGGCGACAGTTTAGCCGCCAGCGGACGTAATGCTTCCAGCCCCGCCAGTTCAAGATTACTGGCGCGAATGCGTAGTTCATCGCTACGTGTGTGATTCTCGCCGCCGACGTCCTGCTGCGGGAGCCAGGCCACGGTTAAGGCTCCGCTCGGCCAGGGTTTACCATCAAGCGTAATCCGTGTGTCCGGAATATAAAACTGCCAGCCCGGCTGCTCGCGGCTAATCTGCGCCGTCAGGTTATCGACAGACAGCGTGTGCGTCGTGTTATCGCCCAGCCAGCTTGCGCCGCCCTGTTTCAGCCAGACGTCCCCTCCGGCGATTTCGCCTTTACTGAGCGTCATCCAGCCTTCCAGACTGAAACGCGCCGTCTGGAGCGCCACATTATCCTGCATCCATTTGCCCAGCCACGGCTTGACGTCAATATCGTCGGCCTGTAACCAGACTCTGCCGTTATTCAGCAAACCGTCGTCATCGCGTAAATCCATCCGCACCTGCATCACGCCGTGCTGCCCGGTCAGGCTGGAGAGGCTGACCTCGCCTTCGGCGCGGTGCCGCTCTTTGCCGTTTAGCCAGGTAAGCTGTGGGATCGCCAGCTCCGCGCGTTGTCCGGAAAGCGTCAGAAAACTGATTTGGCTATCGCGCAGATCGAAATGATCGAACTGCCGCAGGAAAAGATCGCTTAAACGGCTGGTTTCGATGCCTTCGCCGTCGCTGCTTTGAAGAGGCGTGTTGGTGCGGAAATTGAGTTGCCAGAAGGTCAGGTCGCGAAACTGCCAGCGCATATGCAACAGGCTTTGCCAGACGTCCAGCGCCAGCGTAACGCGTTTTATCGACAGTTCGCCGCCATCTTTCAGGGCGGCATGAATATTATGCGCTTCCAGCGTAGGGCCAAAATTTTGCCAGCTTGCGGAGAGTTGGCTGGCGGCCAACGGCACGCCGGTCACAGACTCAATTTTATTCAGGATAGCTGGACGCCAGGCGTCAAGATGAGGCAACGCCAGGCGCAGCCCGCTAACCAGCAGCGCTGCAATGACGATGAGCGCGGCTCCAGTGAGCAATAAAATCCCCGGCAATCGCCTCACGCGTCTCTCCTTGTCTGCCAAAAAATACGACTCACACCCCTTGAAGGTATATTGCCGGATGGCGGCGCTTGCGCCTTATCCGGCCTACATGCGCTGGTGCTACTACTCAATTACATCATTACGACGTCAAACTGCTCCTGGTTATAAAGCGGTTCGACCTGAACTTTAACCTGTTTGCCGACAAAGATTTCGACTTCCGCCAGCGCGTGTGATTCTTCGCCTTTCAGCGCTTCCGCCACCGCAGGAGAAGCATAAACCAGGAAGCGATCGGAGTCATAAGCGTGATGAACACGTACAATTTCACGCATGATCTCATAGCAGACGGTTTCCACCGTTTTTACCGTCCCGCGGCCATGACAGGTTGGACATTCGTTACAAAGCACATGTTCCACGCTTTCACGAGTCCGTTTACGGGTCATTTCCACCAGCCCCAGCGGCGAAAAGCCGTTAATACTGGTTTTCACGCGATCCTTACTTAACGCCTGTTCCAGCGAATGCAGCACCCGGCGGCGATGATCTTCATTATTCATGTCGATAAAATCGATAATGATAATGCCGCCCAGATTACGCAGGCGTAACTGGCGGGCAATGGCCTGCGTCGCTTCAATATTGGTATTAAAAATGGTGTCGTCGAGATTACGGTGTCCGACAAACGCGCCGGTATTGATATCTACCGTCGTCATCGCTTCGGTTTGGTCGATAATCAGATAACCGCCGGACTTGAGTTCAACCTTACGCTCCAGCGCGCGCTGGATCTCATTTTCCACGTCATAAAGATCGAAGATCGGCTGATGGCCACTGTAATGCTCCAGCTTACTGGTCATTTCCGGGATGTATTCTGCGGTAAACTCCAGCAGCGACTCATAGGTCAGACGTGAGTCGACGCGAATTCGGTCCAACTGCGCATCGGCGAAATCGCGCAGCACGCGCTGCGCCAGCGCCAGTTCGCCATACATCTGGTAGCGCGTTTGCGGACGCTTTTTGCGCTCCATGACTTTCGTCCAGACGCGCTTGAGATAGGCGGCGTCAGACGCGAGATCCTCTTCACACACGCCTTCCGCCGCGGTGCGGATAATAAACCCGCCCTGTTCGTCGCAGTATTCCGCCACCACCTTTTTCAGGCGCTCGCGTTCACTTTCGCTTTCGATGCGCTGGGAAACGCCAACGTGTGACGCGCCGGGCATAAAAACAAGGTAACGGGAGGGCAACGTGATGTCCGTGGTCAAACGCGCGCCTTTCGTGCCGAGCGGATCTTTCACTACCTGCACCATCAGATCCTGTCCCTGACGCACCAGTTCGGAGATATCGCGCACGGTAAACTGTTTTTGCTCGTCGCCCGCCACGCATTCGGTATGCGGCATAATGTCGGAAGCATGAAGAAATGCGGCTTTATCCAGCCCAATATCTACAAAAGCCGCCTGCATACCTGGAAGTACACGACTTACACGACCTTTGTAGATATTGCCTACGATTCCGCGTCGCGCTTCGCGCTCAATATGGATTTCCTGAAGAATACCGCCATCAATGTACGCCACGCGCGTTTCCGATGGCGTTACGTTTACCAACAATTCAGCCGTCATGTTTATCCCTTTTATCACGCAGTGCGTTAAAATGACTCAACAACTCATACGTTTCAACCAGCGGTAAGCCGACCACGGCGTGATAGCTGCCATTTATCTTCCTGACAAAACAGCCACCCCGCCCCTGAATACCGTATGCACCTGCTTTATCTAAAGGCTCGCCGCTGGCGACATAGCCAGTAATATCCTGCGCAGAAAGCGTGCGGAAAGTCACCTCCGTTACCACCACACAATCCAGCGTCTGCTGCGAGTCCGCAAGCGCAACAGCAGTCATCACCTGATGCGTATTTCCGGAAAGCAAACGCAGCATTTCTGCGGCATGAGCGGCGTCGCGCGGCTTTTCCAGCACCTCGCCGTTTAACACGACTATCGTATCCGCGCCCAACACCGGCAGATCACGGGGAACCAGCGCCACGCCAGCCTGCGCCTTTTCGCGTGCCAGCCGAACAACATACTGCTGCGCGCTTTCCTGAGCACGCCGTTGCTCTTCAATACCAGGCACGACCTGCTCGAATGAAAATCCAAGTTGAGTCAATAATTCCTGGCGACGCGGGGAACCGGAAGCAAGATACAGAGTTGTCATATCGACCTTTATTGCACAGCAAACTGCTGGCGTACTTTACGCATCAGCAAAAAGAGCCAGGGCCACAGCACGCCATTGACTACACTACTCCAGAACACTTCCGGTCTGAAAGAGACGTTGATCACTAAAAACTCGGCCCAGAAAACAATAATGTCCACGGCCAGTGAAAGCAACATTACCACCAGCGCCTGCTGCCAGAGCGCCAGGTTACGGAAGAGCTGGAATTTCAGAGCGACCAGATAGGCGACAATACTCATCGACAGAGCGCGCACGCCAAGTGTGGAACCGCTGATGAGATCAAGTATGGCACCCATCACAAATCCCGTCCCCACATTTACGCGGTGCGGCAGGGCCAGAATCCAGTACAGTAAGATGAGCAAAACCCAGTTTGGCCGGAAAACAATGATGTCGTCCGGCCAGGGCATGATTTGCAGCAACAGCGCAATAAGAAACGAGAGCCAGATAACCCAGCGCCCCTGGCTACGATAGCTCGCCACCATTACCCTCCCGGCGCACGCGCAGGCGGCGTGGTCGCGCCCGAAGGCGATGGTTGCGTTGATACCGGCGCAGTCTGGCCCGCAGATGGCTGAGTAATCCCCGTCGCCGGGTCCGGCACTGGCGCCGGCGGCCCCATCGCATCCGGAGAAGGCAACACCTGCGGCATCATCTGCATCAGGCGCTCATTGGCGACGCGGTGAACCTCTTCCGGCGTCATCGGATTGGCGCCGTTACGATCGGCTCCCCACAACAGCAGCAGATAGCGTAAACGCTGCAAACCCGCGGTTGGACGTGCCTGAATGACGGTATAGGCGCGCTGAGTGTCCAGCTTGACGGAGGAGACCACCGCCACCGGATACCCTTCCGGGAAACGCCCACCAAGTCCGGACGTTACCAGCACATCGCCGACGCGAATATCGGTATTGGCGGGCAGATGTTCAAGCTGAAGATCGTCAGTACAGCCGTTACCGGCGGCAATCACGCGGATGTCATTGCGCAGTACCTGAATCGGCAGCGCATGAGTCGCATCGCAAATCAGCAGTACGCGGCTGGTCAGTTTCGCCACGGCGACAACCTGCCCTACGACGCCTTTGTCGCTAATGACCGGTTGACCTTCATATACGCCATTAACGCTGCCTTTATCGATAACGACCTGATCGCTGTAAGGATCGTTAACCGTTGAAATAACCTGCGTCACCATTTTCTGCTCGTCCTGACGCAGCGGCGACCCCAGCAGCTCGCGCAACCGCGCGTTCTCCTGTTTGTACTGCCCCAGCATCAGCAGGTCGCTGTTTTTTAGCAGTAATTCCTGGCGCAGCGCCCGGTTTTCCAGCTCAAGCTGGTCGCGAGAAGCCAGCGTTTGTGACACGCTGTCGAGCAGTTCACGAGGGCCGTTTGAAATAAAATAGAAAGGACTGACGGCAGTGTCCATGTACGTTCGGATTTGACTGAACGTCCCCAGGCGGCTGTCGGCAATGATAACGCCGAGCGCCACCAGCACCGCCAGAATAAGGCGAATCTGTAGCGACGGGCCACGGCTAAAAATTGGCTTCATAGGCTATGCGTATTCTCGCGTCGGAGAGGCAGGACAATCCAGGGATAATCCTGCCCGTATCCAACTACTCTTCGCTGAACAGGTCGCCGCCGTGCATATCGATCATTTCCAGCGCCTTGCCGCCGCCGCGCGCCACACAGGTCAGCGGATCTTCAGCAACCACGACAGGAATGCCCGTCTCTTCCATTAACAGACGGTCAAGGTTACGCAGCAGCGCGCCGCCGCCGGTGAGCACCATACCGCGCTCGGAGATGTCTGACGCCAGCTCCGGCGGACACTGTTCCAGCGCCACCATTACCGCGCTGACGATACCGGTCAACGGTTCCTGCAACGCTTCCAGAATCTCGTTTGAGTTCAGGGTAAAGCCGCGTGGAACGCCTTCCGCCAGGTTACGGCCACGCACTTCGATCTCGCGGACTTCGTCGCCCGGATAAGCGGAACCGATTTCGTGTTTAATACGTTCTGCGGTGGCTTCACCAATCAGAGAACCGTAGTTACGACGAACGTAATTAATGATGGCTTCGTCGAAGCGGTCACCACCAATACGGACAGAAGAAGAGTAAACCACGCCGTTCAGGGAGATCACGGCAACTTCAGTGGTACCACCACCGATATCCACAACCATTGAACCGGTTGCTTCAGAAACTGGCAGACCTGCGCCGATCGCGGCCGCCATCGGCTCTTCGATCAAAAAGACTTCACGGGCGCCTGCGCCCTGAGCGGATTCACGAATTGCGCGGCGTTCTACCTGCGTCGCGCCGACCGGCACGCATACCAGTACGCGCGGGCTTGGGCGCATAAAGCTGTTGCTGTGCACTTGTTTAATAAAGTGCTGGAGCATTTTTTCGGTCACAAAGAAGTCAGCGATAACGCCGTCTTTCATCGGACGGATCGCAGCGATATTGCCCGGCGTACGGCCCAGCATCTGCTTCGCATCATGACCGACTGCAGCCACGCTTTTCGGCGAACCGGCACGATCCTGACGAATGGCCACAACGGAAGGCTCATTCAATACGATGCCTTGTCCTTTTACATAAATGAGGGTATTCGCGGTACCCAGGTCAATGGACAGGTCATTGGAAAACATGCCACGAAATTTTTTCAACATACTAAGGGATAATCCTGAAAGCTGGGGCGGAAAACAAAATCCGCTTACTTTACCAACCACACGCAGCAGCGACAAGGCGCAAAAATCATCTGCTACGGTGAAAATTAGTGCAGTTCGTTTCCTTTGTTACAAATCTCGGCCTGAGTCCCTCAGGGCTGAAAAAATCAGCAGCAATCCTCGCCTTCGTTTGCAACCTGTCAAAGGTCATTCACCTGCATATTTGCTGCAACAATCTGGCGAGCAGACAAGCACACCCCCATGAGGCGCAGCGCGCGTTATTCTACGTGAAAACAAATTAAACGGCAGGTTAAACCGAGTATCTTTGCGAATATTTTTTCACGTTTGTGTCAAGTAGTTGGGAGGAGGCAAAAAAATCACCCTGCCCGCCAGCCACGCCGCGTTTTGTCAGCGTCTGCCACTCGCCGCGCGAACGGACGCCTGTCGCGTAAACCTGCGTAGGCGTGCCCGCGCAGGCCTCTACCAGACTTTGAACCAGAAGCTGGTTTTCCGTTCGCTTCTCAATGTTTCTGACCAGACTCGGATGCAGCTTGAGTAATTCCACATTGAGCGCTTTAATCCAGCTCGTGCTAACCAGCGTCAAACCCGCCTGTGTCACCGCCACCCGAACGCCAAGCGCATTGACTAAGCGAAGGATGGGTTGTAACCGACTGATGTGTTGACAAACATCTGCCTCCGCAAGTTCAATAATTATGCGATTTCGCTGTGATTTTTCACACTGCATTAACGTATCGCGCAACCAGCGCTGAAAACGCGGACGAATCAGCGACTCAACCGTCAACTGCATTGCCAGATTTTCATCCGGCCAGTAGCCCAGCAACGTAATCAGGCGGCTAATTTGTAATCTGTCATACTCTTCCGATAAACCAAATTGCAGCACCATCGGCATATACTCCGCCGAGCTCACCTCTTCTTTACCGTCATAGATGCGACACATCAATTCCCGATGATGTACGCGACCTTCTCGCGTGACCGCTGGTTTTTGATAAAGTCGCGGTCCACCCCGGTTCAGCATCTGCTCAATCAATGTGCGCCAGCGCACATTGCCGCGCCCTTTTTCCGGCAGAGTGTCGTCGTAGATAGCCCAGCTATTTCCCCCCTGCAGGGCGGCATTCCGCGCCGCGGCTTCAGCATGTTCCATCACCTGCTCGGTGGACTGTCCGCTGCGCCAGGCGCAAATGCCGATATGTACCATATCGTCACGATCGAGCATTTTGTTAGCCGGTAGCGCATCGACAGCTTTTAAAAGTTGTCCGGCAATACTTTCCGCTTCTTTCAACGTTCGATGCGGTAGCAGCACGGCAAAGTCGCTGCGGTGATAACGCGCCAGCAGCGAGCCAGGGTAACGCATAATAAATGTCGATAGCAGATTGATAAGCATAAACATCTGCTCTTCCGCCTGATTGCCTCCCAGGCTGTCGCGCAGAAGATTGAAGTCTGGCAAGCGGATCATCATCACCACGCCATGCACTCCCACTTTTTCCTGATCTTCCAGCAGCGTCGCCAGTTGGTTATCAAAGAACAGACGGTTACCGAGTCCGGTTTTGGTGTCCTGCGCGGCGTAGGAGCGAATGAGGGTGTCCAGGCGGCTACGCTGTTCGTGAGCAAACTGAATTTCGGAAAGCAATACATCAAGCGCGCTACTGGTGCGCGCTGGCCATTCGTAAACAGAACCGCGGACATTCGCCCCGCGTTCGCCGTTCAGAATACGCGTTGAGCGAATTTCCAGAAGCTCTTGCCCGGAAAGCTGCCGCTGCAGCCAGCGCACCGATAAAAACAAAATCAGAACGATAAAACCGATCGCCAGCGTTAGCGGCGCCGTGGTGATCAGTGAGTGAAAATAGTTACCCATCGGGTCCTGATAAGCCAGACGTAGCGACATTCCTGGATGTTTTATCAGCGGTACGACCAGCTCGCGATACATGTCGCTGGTGCCGGCTGGCCGATAACCTCTGGCACGAGAATGGCTGTAGACGCTGCGCTCCCCCTGCAACAGATCGACACGCACAATATCGGAAGCGATCATGAGTTCGTCGATTTGCGGCGTCAGCGAGACAATATCATGGGTCACCAGGTGCGTATCAATGGCTGTCGCCGTCGCCTGCACACGGCTGACATACTTATACTGTACGGCGTTATAAAAGCTTAGCGAGCAACCTATCAGAGTCACGAAGATCGTTAACCCCGTGAGCAGCGTGATAAAAGCTGAGAATTTCGTCGTTAATCGCATCCTTGAGTTAACTCCGACGGTTATAAACAGTATGAAAAAGCGAATCTGAAGGCGGAATTCGCCACGGCGCGCAATGAAGCAGGCATACTACCAAAATGGATCTATCTGGCAATTTATTGCGTTGCATCGGCATCACGTTTTAATTAGCGAGTATAGTCTTCGTAGCTATTTTTCCAATCTACCATGTAAAGTGAGGACAGGTTATGCAGGCGTTGATCTTAGAACAGCAGGACGGTAAAACCCTCGCATCCGTGCAACATCTCGAAGAGAGTCAACTGCCGGCAGGTGATGTGACGGTGGATGTCCACTGGTCCAGCCTGAATTATAAAGATGCTCTGGCTATCACCGGAAAAGGGAAAATTATCCGTCATTTTCCGATGATTCCTGGTATTGATTTCGCCGGCACCGTTCACGCAAGCGAAGATCCTCGCTTTCATGCAGGCCAGGAAGTACTACTGACTGGCTGGGGCGTGGGCGAAAACCACTGGGGCGGCCTGGCCGAACGCGCACGCGTTAAAGGCGACTGGCTGGTCGCGCTGCCTGCGGGACTGAGCAGCCGTAACGCCATGATCATCGGCACCGCCGGTTTTACCGCCATGCTGTGCGTCATGGCGCTTGAAGATGCAGGTATTCGCCCGCAAGACGGTGAGGTTGTCGTCACCGGTGCCAGCGGCGGCGTGGGCAGCACTGCCGTTGCATTACTGCATAAGCTGGGCTATCAGGTTGCAGCAGTATCAGGACGTGAAAGCACCCACGGCTATCTTAAGAGCCTGGGAGCTAACCGTATTCTCAGCCGCGATGAGTTTGCTGAATCTCGCCCGTTGGAAAAACAGCTATGGGCCGGTGCAATTGATACCGTTGGCGATAAAGTGCTGGCGAAAGTGCTGGCACAGATGAACTATGGCGGTTGCGTGGCCGCCTGCGGCCTGGCGGGCGGCTTCGCGCTGCCGACCACCGTTATGCCATTCATTCTGCGTAATGTGCGTTTGCAAGGGGTAGACTCGGTGATGACCCCACCGGCACGTCGCGCAGAAGCCTGGGCGCGTTTGGTTAAGGATCTGCCGGAATCGTTCTATGCTCAGGCCGCCACAGAGATTACGCTGGCGGATGCGCCGAAGTTCGCCGATGCCATCATCAATAATCAGGTTCAGGGCCGTACGCTGGTGAAGATAAAATAACGTCACGTATAAAAAAATTTACACTTAATTAACTATTTATTTTTACACATTGACACACTCCCTGTCATATTCACTACACGCTATGTTGTGTTGTGGTGGGTAGACCGGGAGTCTGTGATGAAAAAGATACGTCCATTAACAGAAGCCGATGTGACTGCGGAATCGGCTTTTTTTATGCAGCGCCGACAGGTGCTAAAAGCATTAGGCATCAGCGCGGCCGCCTTATCCTTACCCTCAACGGCGCAGGCCGATCTCTTCAGTTGGTTTAAAGGCAACGATCGTCCGAAAGCGCCTGCCGGTAAACCGCTTGAGTTTAGTCAGCCTGCCGCCTGGCGAAGCGATTTAGCGTTAACGCCGGAAGATAAGGTGACGGGCTACAACAATTTCTATGAGTTTGGCCTTGATAAAGCCGACCCGGCGGCCAATGCCGGAAGTCTGAAAACCGAACCGTGGACGTTGAAAATCAGCGGGGAAGTCGCGAAGCCATTTACGCTGGATTACGACGATTTAACACATCGTTTCCCATTAGAAGAGCGTATCTATCGAATGCGCTGCGTCGAAGCGTGGTCCATGGTCGTGCCGTGGATTGGTTTCCCTTTATATAAGCTACTCGCGCAGGCACAGCCCACCAGCCACGCTAAATATGTGGCATTCGAAACGCTATACGCGCCGGATGATATGCCAGGACAGAAAGATCGCTTTATTGGCGGCGGACTGAAATACCCTTATGTCGAAGGGCTACGTCTGGATGAAGCCATGCATCCGCTGACTCTGATGACCGTTGGCGTCTATGGTAAGGCGTTACCCCCGCAAAACGGCGCGCCCATTCGACTCATCGTTCCATGGAAGTATGGTTTTAAAGGTATTAAATCTATTGTCAGCATTAAACTCACCCGCGAACGTCCGCCAACCACCTGGAATTTGTCGGCTCCCAACGAATATGGTTTTTACGCCAATGTGAACCCGCATGTGGATCATCCACGCTGGTCTCAGGCTACCGAACGCTTTATTGGTTCAGGCGGTATCCTTGATGTGCAAAGGCAGCCGACGCTGCTGTTTAACGGCTACGCCAATGAAGTCGCTTCGCTGTATCGCGGTCTCAATTTGCGGGAGAATTTTTAAGTGCGTCTGACAGTAAAACAGATAACCTGGCTAAAAGTTTGTCTGCATCTTGCCGGTTTTTTGCCGCTTCTGTGGCTCTTTTGGGCGATAAATCACGGTGGACTCAGCGCAGACCCGGTAAAGGATATCCAACACTTTACCGGCAGAACCGCGCTCAAATTTTTGCTCGCCACCTTGCTGGTTTCACCGCTGGCGCGCTACGCTAAACAGCCATTATTGATACGCACACGCCGCCTGTTAGGATTATGGTGTTTCGTTTGGGCTACGCTGCATTTAACCAGCTATGCCTTACTGGAACTGGGGATACATAACCTGGCGTTGTTAGGAAGCGAGTTGATTTCACGCCCTTATTTGACGCTTGGGATCATTAGCTGGCTGGTGTTATTGGCGCTGACGTTGACCTCAACGCAATTTGCGCAGCGTAAATTGGGCAAACGCTGGCAAACATTGCATAACGTCGTCTATCTTATCGCGATCCTGGCTCCCATACATTACCTGTGGTCGGTAAAGATTTTATCACCGCAACCGGTCATCTACGCGGCATTAGCGTTAGCCCTTTTAGCGTTGCGTTACCGGAAGTTTCGCCAGTGGTGGCGCTAGTTTGGTGAACTGTGCGGTCGATTGCAAAACGCAAAACAGGTAATGTCCTTTTTATGTTTCGGGTTGATTATCTTCCCTGATAAGACCAGTATTTAGCTGCCAATTGCGACGAAATAGTTATAATGTGCGACTTTACATTGCCCAACGGCGATTTTCGTTCGCAGAAAGGGTGACAATCGAGCAATGAAGGTATATTTTGTTTTTTGCCCGAAAATGGCAGAAGATAGCCACACAATGACTGGCAAATCATGAATTTCACCTTCGGGTGCTACGGCATAACAGGCAAATCAAAGATGCGCGGTATTTTACCCGCGGCAGTCATTCACATGCTTTACAGACGGCGCTAAAACGCCTGTCACAATCACACTAAACAAAGAGTACGGAACCCACTCATGGATATTCGTAAGATTAAAAAACTGATCGAGCTGGTTGAAGAATCAGGTATCTCCGAACTGGAAATTTCTGAAGGCGAAGAATCTGTTCGCATCAGCCGCACAACGGCAAACGCCGGTTTTCCGGTGATGCAGCAGGCTTATGCGGCGCCGATGATGCAGCAACCCGCTCTGTCTAACGCTGTCGCGCCAGCGGCTACTCCAGCAATGGAAGCGCCTGCCGCAGCGGAAATCAGTGGTCACATCGTACGCTCCCCAATGGTTGGTACTTTCTACCGCACCCCAAGCCCGGACGCGAAAGCGTTCATCGAAGTGGGCCAGAAAGTGAACGTGGGCGATACCCTGTGCATCGTTGAAGCCATGAAAATGATGAACCAGATCGAAGCTGACAAAGCAGGTACTGTGAAAGCGATTCTGGTCGAAAGTGGTCAACCGGTAGAATTTGACGAGCCACTGGTCGTCATCGAGTAACGAGGCGAACATGTTGGATAAAATTGTCATCGCCAACCGCGGCGAGATCGCACTACGTATTCTTCGAGCCTGTAAAGAACTCGGCATCAAGACCGTCGCTGTGCACTCAAGCGCGGATCGCGATTTAAAACACGTATTGCTGGCGGATGAGACGGTCTGTATTGGCCCGGCACCGTCCGTAAAAAGTTATCTGAACATCCCGGCTATCATCAGCGCCGCTGAAATCACCGGCGCGGTGGCAATCCACCCGGGTTACGGCTTCCTTTCTGAGAACGCCAATTTTGCCGAGCAGGTTGAACGCTCCGGCTTTATCTTTATCGGCCCGAAAGCGGACACCATCCGCCTGATGGGCGATAAAGTGTCCGCGATTACCGCGATGAAAAAAGCGGGCGTGCCGACCGTACCAGGATCTGACGGCCCGCTGGGCGACGATATGAATGCGAACCGCGCTCATGCCAAACGTATTGGCTATCCGGTGATCATCAAAGCGTCCGGCGGCGGCGGCGGCCGCGGTATGCGCGTGGTTCGTAGCGATGCTGAACTGGCGCAGTCCATCTCCATGACCAAAGCGGAAGCGAAAGCGGCTTTCAGCAACGACATGGTATACATGGAAAAATACCTGGAAAATCCACGCCACATCGAAATTCAGGTGCTGGCGGACGGCCAGGGCAACGCTATCTATCTGGCGGAACGCGACTGTTCCATGCAGCGTCGCCACCAGAAAGTGGTTGAAGAAGCCCCGGCGCCAGGCATTACGCCGGAACTGCGTCGCTATATCGGCGAACGCTGCGCGAAAGCGTGCGTAGACATCGGCTATCGCGGCGCAGGGACGTTCGAATTCCTGTTCGAAAACGGCGAGTTCTATTTCATCGAAATGAACACCCGTATTCAGGTTGAACACCCGGTGACTGAAATGATTACCGGCGTCGATTTGATCAAAGAGCAGTTGCGCATCGCGGCGGGTCAGCCGCTGTCGATCACACAGGACGAAGTTGTCGTTCGAGGCCATGCGGTAGAATGCCGTATCAATGCCGAAGATCCGAACACCTTCCTGCCAAGCCCAGGCAAAATCACGCGCTTCCATGCGCCTGGCGGCTTTGGCGTTCGTTGGGAATCCCATATCTACGCGGGCTACACGGTGCCGCCGTACTATGATTCCATGATCGGCAAACTCATCTGCTACGGTGAAAACCGCGACGTGGCGATTGCCCGTATGAAAAATGCCCTGCAGGAACTGATTATCGATGGTATCAAAACCAATATCGATCTGCAGACCCGCATCATGAATGACGAGCACTTCCAGCACGGTGGAACCAACATCCACTATCTGGAGAAAAAACTCGGTCTTCAGGAAAAGTAATCGCACGTTAATCTCAAAAGGCCGGTGAATCCGGCCTTTTTTATTTCTGGGGATAGCGATGCCCCATCATGTACAATTCCCGCTTTCTTCACCCATAAGGGACAAAAAATGGACGCTCGTTTTGTTCAGGCCCATAAAGAGGCGCGCTGGGCGCTGTGGCTGACCCTTTGCTATCTGGCGGCATGGTTAGTGGCTGCTTACTTACCTGGAGACTCTCCGGGAATTACCGGTCTGCCGCACTGGTTCGAGATGGCCTGCTTATTGACGCCGCTGGTCTTTATTTTGCTGTGCTGGGCGATGGTGAAATTCATTTATCGCGATATTCCGCTGGAGGATGACGATGCAGCTTGAGGTCATTCTACCGCTGGTAGCCTATCTGGTCGTGGTCTTCGGGGTCTCGATTTACGCTATGCGCAAGCGTACCGCCGGCACCTTTTTAAACGAATATTTTCTTGGCAGCCGTTCGATGGGCGGGATCGTGCTCGCGATGACGCTTACCGCCACCTATATTAGCGCCAGTTCATTTATCGGCGGTCCCGGCGCGGCTTATAAATACGGTCTGGGCTGGGTCTTGCTGGCGATGATCCAGCTTCCCGCCGTCTGGCTTTCACTGGGTATTCTGGGTAAAAAATTCGCTATCCTGGCGCGTCGCTATAATGCCGTCACGCTTAACGATATGCTATTCGCTCGTTACCAAAGCCGCCTGCTGGTGTGGTTGGCAAGCCTGAGTTTATTGGTCGCGTTTATTGGCGCAATGACCGTACAATTTATCGGCGGCGCGCGACTGCTGGAAACCGCGGCGGGGATTCCCTACGAAACCGGCCTGCTAATATTTGGCGTCAGTATCGCACTCTATACGGCGTTTGGCGGCTTTCGCGCCAGCGTACTTAACGATACGCTACAGGGCCTGGTGATGCTGGTCGGCACGATAGTGCTGCTGGTGGGCGTGATCCATGCGGCGGGCGGTCTAAATCAGGCCGTTGACACGCTGCACGCTCTCGACCCCAAACTGGTAACGCCGCAGGGCGCCGATGACATACTTTCTCCCGCCTTTATGACCTCTTTTTGGGTACTGGTCTGTTTTGGTGTGATTGGCCTGCCGCATACGGCGGTGCGCTGCATCTCCTATAAAGACAGTAAAGCGGTACACCGGGGCATTATTATCGGTACGATTGTCGTGGCGATTTTAATGTTCGGGATGCACCTTGCCGGCGCGCTGGGTCGCGCGGTGCTTCCGGATCTGACGGTGCCGGATCTGGTGATCCCAACGCTAATGGTGAAAGTTTTGCCGCCGTTTGCCGCCGGGATCTTCCTCGCTGCGCCAATGGCGGCGATCATGTCAACAATTAACGCCCAACTGCTGCAAAGTTCCGCGACGATCATTAAAGATCTCTATCTCAACCTGCGCCCCGATCAGATGCAAAATGAGATCCGGCTGAAGCGTATGTCGGCAGCGATTACATTACTGCTAGGCGCGCTGTTGCTGCTGGCCGCGTGGAAACCGCCAGAGATGATCATTTGGCTCAACCTGCTGGCGTTTGGCGGCCTGGAAGCGGTGTTCTTATGGCCGCTGGTACTGGGCCTTTACTGGGAGCGGGCAAACGCGGCAGGCGCATTAAGCGCCATGATCGTGGGCGGCGTGCTATATGCCCTGCTTGCCACATTTAATATTCAGTACCTGGGCTTTCATCCGATTGTGCCCGCGTTACTGTTAAGTTTATTGGCTTTTTTGATCGGAAACCGATTCGGCTCTTCCGCTTCGCAAGCCACCGTATTGTCTACTGATAAATAAAGAGTTTTGCCATGCCATGGATCCAATTGAAACTGAATACCACCGGCGCGAATGCTGAAGAGCTGAGTGATGCGCTGATGGAAGCGGGCGCCGTTTCCATTACCTTTCAGGATACGCACGATACGCCGGTTTTTGAGCCGTTGCCGGGCGAAACCCGTCTGTGGGGCGATACCGATGTGATCGGTCTGTTCGACGCCGAAACCGACATGAAAGACGTTGTCGCGATTCTGGAGCAACATCCGCTGCTGGGTGCCGGATTTGCCCATAAAATCGAACAACTGGAAGATAAAGACTGGGAACGCGAATGGATGGATAATTTCCATCCGATGCGTTTTGGCGAGCGTCTGTGGATTTGTCCCAGCTGGCGTGACATTCCGGACGAGAATGCCGTCAACGTGATGCTCGACCCGGGACTGGCGTTCGGTACGGGTACGCACCCCACCACCTCTTTATGTCTGCAATGGCTGGACGGGCTCGATCTCAACGGCAAAACCGTGATCGACTTTGGCTGCGGTTCAGGCATTCTGGCGATTGCCGCGCTGAAGCTGGGAGCGGCAAAGGCGATTGGTATTGATATCGATCCGCAAGCTATTCAGGCCAGTCGCGATAATGCCGAACGCAACGGCGTTTCTGACCGGCTGGAGCTGTACCTGCCGAAAGACCAGCCAGAAGCCATGAAAGCCGACGTGGTCGTCGCTAACATCCTGGCAGGCCCATTACGCGAACTGGCCCCGTTAATCAGCGTACTGCCCGTTGAGGGCGGTCTGCTGGGGCTTTCAGGTATTCTCGCCAGCCAGGCGGAAAGCGTCTGCGATGCTTACGCCGAGCTTTTCACTCTCGACCCGGTCGTCGAAAAAGAAGAATGGTGCCGCATTACTGGCCGTAAAAAATAATTCTTGTCAGCGTGGTCGCCCGGCCACGCTTTTCTCCACACAACTGCCTTAACACCTTTCTGTCACCGAGACATCATTAAATTCATCAAATGAATGCCTGAAATAACTTCTTTGTCACTATCCGTCTGGATAAACAGCTGCTACCAGCGGACAAAAGGTACTGGCGTTTTAACGGATCGCAGCCATCGTCCTCGTGCTTAGTAAATGCTGTCCGGGTTGTTCTGCAGCATCCGCTAACCCTCTCTTCAACGCAGCTGGAAAAATTTATCCGTGCCATTCATGAACACAAAAGCGCATCTGCGCGCCCCCTTCCGACTGGCAACGGAGAAAAGTCACGCGCAGCGGGAAGTGATCTTGTCCTGAAACGAGACGGCGATCCCATTCATTTGGGGTAATTAGCTTATAAAAAAAGCAGATTATTCCGCTTATCTTGTTTCTGGTCGAAGAAATAGAGAGAAGTTACGGGAATTTGTAAGCGCGTACAAAACCGCCGACAACAAATAACCCTATGATTTTACTGAATTATAAATTTATTTTGCTGTTTTTAAGCACGATTCATTGATCTACAACAGTGGATTGTTCAAAGTTTGGCCTTTCATCTCGTGCAAAAAATGCGTAATATACGCCGCCTTGCAGTCACAGTATGGTCATTTCTTAACTCATGCGCATCGGACAATATCAGCTCAGAAATCGCCTGATCGCAGCGCCCATGGCTGGCATTACTGACAGACCTTTCCGGACGCTGTGCTATGAGATGGGAGCAGGATTGACAGTATCCGAGATGATGTCTTCTAACCCGCAAGTGTGGGAAAGCGATAAATCTCGTTTACGGATGGTGCACGTTGATGAGCCAGGAATTCGCACGGTGCAAATTGCCGGTAGCGATCCTGTTGAGATGGCCGATGCCGCACGTATTAACGTGGAAAGCGGCGCCCAGATTATTGATATCAATATGGGGTGCCCGGCGAAGAAAGTGAATCGTAAGCTGGCAGGTTCAGCCCTCTTGCAGTACCCGGATTTAGTGAAGTCTATACTCATCGGGGTCGTAAACGCAGTGGACGTTCCTGTGACTCTCAAGATTCGCACCGGCTGGGCGCCGGAACACCGTAACTGCGTAGAGATTGCCCAACTGGCTGAAGATTGTGGTATTCAGGCTCTGAGCATCCATGGCCGCACCCGCGCCTGTTTGTTCAACGGAGAAGCTGAATACGACAGTATTCGGGCAGTTAAGCAGAAAGTTTCCATTCCGATTATCGCGAATGGCGACATTACTAACCCGCATAAAGCCAGAGCTGTTCTCGACTATACAGGGGCGGATGCCCTGATGATAGGCCGCGCAGCTCAGGGAAGACCCTGGATCTTTCGGGAAATCCAGCATTATCTGGACACTGGGGAGCTGCTTCCGCCGCTGCCGTTGGCAGAGGTAAAGCGCTTGCTTTGCACGCATGTTCGGGAACTGCATGACTTTTACGGTCAGGCAAAAGGGTACCGAATCGCGCGTAAACACGTCTCCTGGTATCTCCAGGAGCACGCTCCAGACGACCAGTTTCGGCGCACATTCAACGCTATTGAGGACGCCAGCGAACAGCTGGAGGCGTTGGAGGCATACTTCGAAAATTTTGCGTAAACAGAAATAAAGAGCTGACAGAACTATGTTCGAACAACGCGTAAATTCTGACGTACTGACCGTTTCTACCGTTAACTCTCAGGATCAGGTAACCCAAAAACCCCTGCGTGACTCGGTTAAACAGGCACTGAAGAACTATTTTGCTCAACTGAATGGTCAGGACGTTAATGACCTGTATGAGCTGGTACTGGCTGAAGTAGAACAGCCCCTGTTGGACATGGTGATGCAATACACCCGTGGTAACCAGACCCGTGCTGCTCTGATGATGGGCATCAACCGTGGTACGCTGCGTAAAAAATTAAAAAAATACGGCATGAACTAATTTCGATTAGCTAACTGCTTGTTTAAAAAGGCGCTACTCGGCATGGGGAAGCGCCTTTTTTATACGCATCACATGGAATTTGGTCATGAAAGCGGAATGTGAACCTCAGTACTTTGGCGATGAATCGAAGAAGATTATTCACGGTGACGCGCTAACAGAACTTAAAAAACTGCCTTCTGAAAGCATTGACTTAATTTTTGCCGATCCGCCTTACAATATCGGAAAAGATTTCGACGGTATGGTGGAATCCTGGGACGAAGCGTCTTTTCTGGCCTGGCTGTATGAATGCATTGATGAGTGCCACCGCGTACTGAAGAAACACGGCACCATGTACATCATGAATAGCACAGAAAATATGCCGTATATCGATCTCAAATGCCGAACGCTTTTTACCATCAAAAGCCGTATCGTCTGGTCCTATGATAGTTCCGGGGTGCAGGCGAAAAAATACTTTGGTTCTATGTATGAACCGATCCTGATGATGGTAAAAAACCCGAAAAGCTATACCTTTAACCGTGACGCGATTCTGGTCGAAACCACTACGGGCGCTAAGCGCGCGCTAATCGATTATCGAAAAAACCCGCCCCAACCATACAATCAGAAAAAAGTGCCGGGCAACGTCTGGTCATTTCCTCGCGTACGTTATCTGATGGATGAATATGAAAACCATCCTACGCAAAAGCCCAGCGCGCTGTTAAAACGGATCATACTGGCCTCTTCTAACCCGAGCGATACCGTATTGGACCCTTTCGCGGGCAGTTTCACCACAGGCGCTGTCGCAGCGGCGTCAGGTCGTAAGTTTATCGGTATTGAACTCAATAATGAGTACGTAAAAATGGGGCTCAGAAGATTGAGCGTCACTTCGCATTATTCAGAAAATGAACTTGCAAAAGTCAAAAAGAGAAAAACACAAAACCTGTCCAAAAAGCAGCGAAATGTCGGGATAAACGCGCTATCTTCAGAGAAGTAAAAGCATTGTAAGTCCGCTTTTCAGCGTCAAAATTTCATGTATATTCCCAGCACGCATGGGCATGAATACACAGGATTTGACGATGATACGTAAGTATTGGTGGCTGGTTGTTTTTGCCGTCTCCGTTTTTCTTTTTGATGCGCTTTTGATGCAATGGATCGAATTGATGGCAACTGAACAGGATAAGTGCCGAAACATGGATTCGGTTAACCCTCTCAAATTGATCAATTGTACCGATCTGGAGTAGCGAACCGGGCGATTTAACCTATGATTATTTATCACCCGGATTTCTTTTATCCCTTATAAAAAAAGGGAATTAAAACACGTTGAGGATAAAAGAAGGGGTGATACTGTCTCGTCCTGTTCTTTTCCTGCATAACCAATGAGCTAATGATACATGCCGGTTAGTGAGTACAACCACATCCTTGTGGCGGTTTCATTTGCTGTCGCTATTTTTGCGTCCTATACCGCATTAAATATGGCCGGACGCGTAGCCGGAAGCGCCCGATCAAACGCCAGAATATGGCTAATGGGCGGCGGCTTCGCGCTGGGCGTCGGTATTTGGGCGATGCATTTTGTCGGGATGCTGGCGATGGATCACGCGATGAACATGCGCTTCGATCCGTTCCTCACCGGCCTCTCCATGCTGATCGCGATCGGCTCCTCCCTGTTTGCGCTATGGCTGGTTAGCGCTGAAAAACTACGCCTGCGCCGTTTACTGCCGGGCGCGCTGGTGATGGGGCTGGGCATCAGCGCAATGCATTATACCGGGATGGCGGCGCTGCCATTTGCTTCCATTATCGTCTGGAATAGCGCGTGGGTTGCCCTCTCTATCATTATCGCGCTACTGGCGTCCTGCGGCGCGCTGTGGCTCACGTTCCGCCTGCGTCATGAGGGAACAGATGTCGCCCTGAGGCGAGCAGGCGCCGCGGTATTAATGGGGATAGCTATCGCCGGCATGCATTACGCCGGCATGAAGGCCGCACACTTTCCCCAAAACTGGCCGATGGAGCATCGTGGCGTCGATAGCAACTGGCTGGCTGTTCTTGTCAGCGTGGTCGCGCTGACTATCCTGGGCATTACTCTGCTGGTTTCTTTATTTGACGCCCGGCTTCAGGCCCGTACCACACTACTTGCCTCTTCGCTGGCGCAGGCGAACCAGGAACTGGCGCAGCTGGCGCTGCATGATACGCTCACCCGTTTACCAAACCGGGTACTCCTTGAGGATCGTCTGGAACAGGCCATCAGCAAAGCGAATCGGGAAAACACGTCTTTCGCGCTACTGTTTATGGATCTGGATGGCTTTAAAACCGTTAATGACGCTTATGGTCATGATATCGGCGATAAGCTACTGGTGGCGGTCACGCATCGTCTGAACCAACCGCTGAGCGGTCAGTTTACCCTGGCGCGGATTGGCGGCGACGAATTTGTGCTGCTTGCAGAAGTCAGCGCGCCTGACGAAGCGGCTTCCCTTGCCAGCGCGCTGGTACATTCGATAGATGCGCCCTTTACAATAGATCTGTACGAACTGGTCGTCACACTTAGCGTGGGAATAGCGCTCTATCCGCTGGACGGAAAAAACGAACGGGAACTGATGTTCAACGCCGATGCCGCAATGTACCACACGAAACATACGGGGCGTAACGGATACCATTTCTTTCAGCCATCAATGAATATGCTGGCGCAAACCCAACTTCAGCTAATGAATGACCTGTGGCTGGCGCTGGAAAGACAAGAGCTCAGGCTGGTGTATCAGCCTAAATTTCAGGCCCCTGCCGGCCCCATTGTAGGATTTGAGGCCCTGTTGCGCTGGTATCATCCAAAACAAGGCGTACTGAATCCTGACCAGTTTTTACCGCTGGCGGAAAAAACGGGTCTTATCGTCACTATCGGTAGCTGGGTGATAGACGAGGCGTGTCGACAGCTCCGCGAGTGGCACTTACAGGGATACGCCTTATGGTCAGTGGCGGTAAATCTGTCCGCCTTACAATTTGAGCAGCCCGGGCTTGTGGACACCATTACGCGGAGCCTGGCCCGACACAGTATCCGTCCCGATTTATTGATTCTGGAAATCACCGAAACCACGGCGATGAACAAGCCAGAGCAAAGCGTCGCTATACTCACCAGATTAACGGAAATGGGGGTTAAGGCCTCTATTGACGACTTTGGCACCGGTTATTCCAGCCTTCTCTATCTGAAACGTCTTCCGGCGTGCGAACTAAAAATTGATCGCGCTTTCGTACATGAACTCAGCGAGGCAGGCGACGGCGCGACCATTGTTGCGGCTATTGTCGCGCTGGCGAAAGCGTTAAATCTGCAAATTGTGGCAGAAGGGGTAGAAAATGAAACGCAGCAACAATTTTTGACCCAGTTAGGATGCCATACGCTTCAGGGGTTCCTGCTTGGCAAGCCGCGTACGGCAGAGGAAATTGCTCGCGATATTCGGGACTCTGCCAATATATTCACAAGGTCAATATATAATATCAACTCAAAATAATCTCAGGCTTCTTCCGCCTGTTGTTCATTTGGCATTAATTGCCTCACACTGCCATCCGGACTTAGCATTTTTAATACATTATCGACTAATGCAGGCGCCTGCTTATAAAGATCATAACTTGTGGGATTCATTAACCAGTTCTTTACTATTCCGCTAAAACTACCATGCAGAATAATTAATATGACATCCAGATCAAGACTGCCTGAGATCAGCTTTTTATCCATACATCGCTGTAATACTTCAAGCAGCGACTGATGATGGAAACCCATCTTCTCCCGAATGGCCTGTTCCGATATCATACCATTATGGAATTCACATTTATGATATAAAATCTGCATTAATGCCTGCTGACGAGGCACTGCCGCAATATATTGTAAGGCTGCAATAAATTTCTCTCGTAGATCCTGTAAAGGATTATCATTCCAGCATCCCGTAAGCCTATCCTGAATAAGTTCGCGTAAAGGTGGTTGCTGTAACCAAACCTCATTAAACAACTGCGTTTTATTCTCAAAGTGCCAGTAGATGGCGCCCCGCGTGACATCAGCGGCATCAGCGATATCATTCAACGTCGTGTTGGCAACGCCGCGCAAAGCGAACTGCGCAATAGCGGTTTCAATCAAATGTTGCCGCGTTTTAAGCGCATCCGCCTTCGTTTTCTTCGCCATAATTAAGATATCCTGGACCATAAAAACGATAAATACGCTGATAAAATACTCAGCACAAAAAACAACTTTACCATGTCCTTTTTAGTCAGACGAGAGACAGCTATTTTTATTTCGCACAATATCGCCAAATCAATAATAAAAACAAATAAATTAATAAAACATATTCATATAAAATATATATTTCTAATTATGTTATTCAACATCATGATTTTACTAATCGGGACATTATGAAACGACAGGGAATAGTTCTTTTTTTTTGCTTTTATGTGCCGTGAACCCCATCCCAAAATAAGTATTGCTTACATCACAAGCTAATAATTTGTAGGATACCCCACTGCTATTCTATTTTTCGCGCGTTAACGCCTTACCGTTATCCGGTCTTTCGGTTTTTTAAGGAACAGTAATGACGAAACATGCCAGGTTTTCACTCCTGCCCTCATTCATCATATTCTCTGCTGCGCTGCTGGCCGGTTGTAATGACCAGGGAGATACCCAGGCTCATGCCGGCGAGCCGCAAGTCACCGTCCACGTGGTCGAAACAGCGCCGCTAGCCGTAACGACCGAACTTCCCGGACGTACGTCCGCATTTCGCATTGCGGAGGTTCGCCCCCAGGTGAGCGGGATCGTGCTTAAAAGAAACTTCACCGAAGGTAGCGATGTAGAGGCCGGGCAGTCGCTTTATCAGATCGATCCTGCCACCTATCAGGCCGATTATGACAGCGCTAAAGGCGAACTTGCTAAAAGCGAAGCGGCTGCGGCTATCGCGCACCTGACGGTCAAACGCTATGTTCCACTGGTCGGCACAAAATATATCAGCCAACAGGAATATGATCAGGCGATTGCCGACGCCCGCCAGGCCGATGCCGCCGTTGTGGCGGCAAAAGCCGCTGTTGAAAGCGCGCGTATTAACCTTGCGTATACCAAAGTCACCTCACCCATCAGCGGGCGTATAGGAAAATCTAATGTGACTGAAGGCGCGCTGGTGACTAATGGTCAGTCAACTGAACTGGCTACCGTGCAACAACTCGATCCGATTTATGTCGACGTGACGCAATCAAGCAACGACTTTATGCGACTCAAGCAATCCGTCGAACAAGGTAACCTGCATAAAGACAGCGCCAGTAGCACGGTTCAACTGGTAATGGAAAATGGTCAGGTCTACCCGATTAAAGGCACGCTGCAATTTTCCGACGTTACCGTAGATGAAAGCACCGGCTCTATCACGCTCAGGGCGGTGTTCCCTAACCCGCAACACAGTCTGCTTCCCGGTATGTTTGTTCGCGCCCGCATTGATGAAGGCGTCCAGCCCAATGCCATCCTTGTCCCCCAGCAGGGCGTGACCCGCACGCCGCGCGGCGACGCAATGGTGATGGTGGTTAACGATAAAAGCCAGGTCGAAGCCCGCAATGTCGTGGCGGCGCAGGCTATTGGCGATAAATGGCTCATCAGCGAAGGGTTAAAACCGGGCGATAAGGTCATCGTCAGCGGCTTACAAAAAGCGCGACCGGGCGTCCAGGTGAAAGCCACTACCGATGCTCCTGCAGCGAAAACGGCGCAATAAGGTAACCGTACATGGCAAACTTTTTTATTAGACGTCCTATTTTCGCCTGGGTTCTGGCCATTATCCTGATGATGGCTGGCGCACTGGCAATAATGCAACTTCCCGTTGCGCAGTATCCAACCATTGCGCCGCCAGCGGTTTCTATTTCTGCAACCTATCCTGGCGCGGATGCGCAGACGGTACAGGATACGGTTACTCAGGTTATCGAACAAAATATGAACGGTATCGATAACCTGATGTATATGTCCTCTACCAGCGACTCTGCTGGTAGCGTGACCATCACCCTGACCTTCCAGTCCGGAACCGATCCGGATATCGCGCAGGTTCAGGTGCAAAATAAATTGCAGCTCGCCACGCCTTTACTGCCGCAAGAAGTCCAGCAGCAGGGGATTAGCGTTGAAAAGTCCAGCAGCAGCTTTTTGATGGTCGCCGGGTTCGTCTCGGATAATCCGAACACTACCCAGGACGACATCTCTGACTATGTCGCCTCTAACATTAAGGATTCTATCAGCCGTCTTAATGGTGTGGGCGACGTTCAGCTATTTGGCGCACAGTACGCCATGCGTATCTGGCTGGATGCGAATCTGCTAAATAAATACCAGCTCACGCCAGTTGACGTCATCAACCAGTTAAAAGTACAGAACGACCAGATTGCGGCAGGCCAACTGGGCGGCACGCCAGCATTACCGGGCCAGCAGCTTAACGCCTCAATCATCGCCCAAACGCGTCTGAAAGATCCGGAAGAGTTCGGCAAAGTTACGTTGCGCGTCAATACCGACGGTTCTGTCGTCCATCTCAAAGATGTCGCGCGTATTGAGCTTGGCGGTGAAAACTATAATGTTGTAGCGCGCATTAACGGTAAACCGGCCTCCGGTCTCGGTATTAAACTGGCGACCGGCGCTAACGCGCTGGATACCGCAACCGCAATCAAAGCGAAACTGGCGGAGCTGCAGCCTTTCTTCCCTCAGGGAATGAAGGTGGTTTATCCTTATGACACAACGCCCTTCGTAAAAATATCTATCCACGAAGTGGTAAAAACGCTGTTTGAAGCAATTATTCTGGTGTTCCTGGTAATGTATCTGTTCTTACAGAATATCCGGGCAACCCTGATTCCTACCATCGCTGTTCCTGTCGTGTTGCTAGGCACTTTTGCGGTACTCGCCGCCTTTGGCTATTCCATCAATACTCTGACGATGTTTGGTATGGTACTGGCGATAGGGCTGTTGGTTGACGATGCGATAGTGGTCGTAGAAAACGTTGAACGTGTAATGATGGAGGATAACCTTTCTCCCCGAGAGGCGACGGAAAAATCCATGTCGCAGATTCAGGGAGCGCTGGTTGGTATCGCGATGGTACTGTCTGCGGTATTTATCCCGATGGCCTTTTTTGGCGGCTCGACCGGGGCAATTTATCGCCAGTTCTCTATTACTATTGTTTCAGCAATGGCGCTATCCGTTCTGGTTGCGTTGATTCTGACGCCAGCGCTGTGCGCTACGCTGCTTAAACCCGTATCTGCTGAACATCACGAGAAAAAAAGCGGCTTCTTTGGCTGGTTCAATACCAGGTTTGACCACAGCGTTAACCACTATACTAACAGCGTAAGCGGCATCGTGCGTAATACGGGTCGCTATCTCATTATCTATCTACTTATTGTAGTCGGAATGGCGGTTCTGTTTTTACGCCTCCCGACATCCTTCCTGCCGGAAGAAGATCAGGGGGTATTCCTGACCATGATTCAGCTCCCCTCTGGCGCTACGCAAGAACGTACGCAGAAAGTGCTGGATCAAGTCACTCATTACTACCTGAATAATGAAAAAGCGAACGTCGAAAGCGTGTTTACCGTAAACGGCTTTAGCTTTAGCGGTCAGGGACAAAACTCAGGGATGGCATTTGTCAGCCTTAAACCCTGGGAAGAGCGTAACGGTGAAGAAAATAGCGTCGAAGCCGTTATCGCCAGAGCGACACGCGCCTTTAGCCAGATTCGCGACGGGTTGGTGTTCCCCTTCAACATGCCGGCAATTGTCGAGTTAGGTACCGCGACAGGTTTCGACTTTGAACTGATTGATCAGGGAGGACTCGGTCACGATGCGTTAACAAAAGCGCGTAATCAACTCTTGGGTATGGTCGCGAAGCATCCTGATCTATTAGTGCGCGTACGCCCGAACGGGCTGGAAGACACGCCACAGTTCAAGCTGGATGTCGATCAAGAAAAAGCGCAGGCGCTCGGCGTTTCGCTGTCTGATATCAACGAAACCATCTCCGCGGCGTTGGGCGGCTATTACGTTAACGACTTTATCGATCGCGGACGAGTGAAAAAAGTATACGTTCAGGCTGACGCTCAGTTCCGTATGCTGCCGGGAGATATCAACAATCTTTATGTTCGCAGCGCTAATGGCGAGATGGTGCCCTTCTCTACCTTTAGCTCAGCACGGTGGATTTATGGTTCGCCACGCCTGGAACGCTATAACGGGATGCCGTCAATGGAACTGCTCGGTGAAGCAGCGCCCGGACGAAGTACCGGTGAAGCCATGTCGTTAATGGAAAACCTGGCTTCACAGCTGCCAAACGGTATTGGCTATGACTGGACAGGTATGTCGTATCAGGAACGGTTGTCAGGTAACCAGGCGCCGGCGCTGTACGCAATCTCACTCATTGTCGTTTTCCTCTGCCTTGCCGCTCTGTATGAAAGCTGGTCAATTCCGTTCTCGGTAATGCTGGTCGTACCGCTCGGCGTGGTTGGCGCTCTGCTTGCAGCGTCATTGCGCGGTCTGAACAATGACGTTTACTTCCAGGTTGGCTTGTTAACCACTATTGGCCTTTCTGCTAAAAACGCCATCCTGATTGTTGAGTTCGCCAAAGATCTCATGGAAAAAGAAGGACGTGGATTGATTGAAGCGACGCTGGAAGCATCCCGTATGCGTTTACGTCCTATTCTAATGACCTCGCTGGCCTTTATTCTCGGGGTAATGCCGTTAGTTATCAGTCGTGGCGCAGGTAGTGGGGCACAGAACGCAGTAGGCACAGGGGTTATGGGGGGAATGTTAACCGCAACCTTATTAGCTATCTTCTTCGTGCCAGTATTCTTCGTTGTTGTAAAACGCCGATTTAATCGCCATCATGATTAACCGGTAAACAGAGGCGTCTTCGGACGCCTTTTTAAACGGTACGTTTTTATCTCCGCTATTCCCCCTCTCCGCTTACCTCTGCATTCTCCATAGTTTTTACAATTCACATGAATTGAGATGATTCCTCATGTCAGCCATTTTTTCTGTGGTGGTAAAATAACTCTCGTTTTCGCAGCGGTTAGAGCCAGCATTTACGTTGCTGTACTTTGCGAAACGCTGATTAATGAGGTAACACCATGAAAAGACTAATTCCAGTTGCATTGCTTACCACCTTATTGGCAGGTTGTGCACATGATTCTCCCTGCGTACCGGTTTATGACGATCAAGGGCGGCTGGTTCATACCAATACATGTATGAAAGGTACTACGCAGGATAACTGGGAGACAGCAGGCGCTATTGCTGGCGGCGCTGCGGCGGTAGCAGGGTTGACGATGGGTATCATTGCGCTTTCTAAATGATACATGCAGGCGCGGCAATGCCGCGCTTTCAGTAATAATATAAAGGTCGTAAGGATACTCAGCGACGTAATCTGTTCAGCCTGTCCCCCGAAAGTTAACACGATAAAACGCTCTCTTTTCTTACTCGCCCATCCCGATGGTATTTATTCTATTCCTTGTCCGATGCAGACAAAATTGTAGCTTGATAGCATCGTAAGCCGCATTACAAACACGCTTTATACAGTAAGACTTAGAGCGTGGTCATTAGGCGTAATTATCGCAGACAGTCTGGATAAAAACCGGAGCATACACGTAATACATGAGGATTTTGAGCACTGTCCCAGGGCCAAACTGGCAAATAAAATAGCCTAATGGGCCAGATTCTTAGTCCTCAGCGAATATCTCTATTGCTTATTAGAGGCGTAAGTAAAAGCCGTTTGTACATCCACTTCAGCACGGTTCACATTCTATGGTTCAGGCGGATATATGGCGGGAAATCACGTTGACTAAAACGGTTTTTATCCACTCTACGAAGATGTTTAAAACGCGTCGGCGCCATTAACCGATAACTTTTTCCATAGAGAGATAAATGCAAAAAGGCCCAGTCTTTCGATTGGGCCCTTTGCTTTATTTGATGTCTGGCAGTTTATGGCGGGCGTCCTGCCCGCCACCCTACGGGCCGTTGCTGCGCAACGTTCAAATCCGCTCCCGGCGGATTTGTCCTCCTCAGGAGACTACTCACCGACAAACAACAGATAAAACAAAAGGCCCAGTCTTTCGACTGAGCCTTTTGTTTTATTTGATGTCTGGCAGTTCCCTACTCTCGCATGGGGAGACCCCACACTACCATCGGCGCTACGGCGTTTCACTTCTGAGTTCGGCATGGGGTCAGGTGGGACCACCGCGCTACTGCCGCCAGACAAATTCTTTTTCAAATACCGAACTTTAACCGTATTAAGTGGTGCTGATACCCAGAGTCGAACTGGGGACCTCACCCTTACCAAGGGTGCGCTCTACCAACTGAGCCATATCAGCACACTAAATTTGATGCCTGGCAGTTCCCTACTCTCGCATGGGGAGACCCCACACTACCATCGGCGCTACGGCGTTTCACTTCTGAGTTCGGCATGGGGTCAGGTGGGACCACCGCGC
>NZ_SNMT01000009.1:0-219173 GCF_013350575.1 Salmonella sp. SG203 | reverse complement strand
AGCGCGGTGGTCCCACCTGACCCCATGCCGAACTCAGAAGTGAAACGCCGTAGCGCCGATGGTAGTGTGGGGTCTCCCCATGCGAGAGTAGGGAACTGCCAGGCATCAAATTAGAAGTATGGCATTAACTTTCGGGGCAGTTCACTACTCGACAGAGAGTAGGACAAAAGCGAAAGCTTTTGAACGTTGCGAAGCAACGGCCCGAAGGGTGAATCACGAAGTGATTCATAAACTGCCAGGCATCAAATTGCAGTAAACCGGGATGAAAATCCGGGTTGTGACAAAGAAATTCGGTGGAGCGGTAGTTCAGTTGGTTAGAATACCTGCCTGTCACGCAGGGGGTCGCGGGTTCGAGTCCCGTCCGTTCCGCCACTTATTAAGAGCCCTGAGCATTAGCTCAGGGCTTTTTCTTTGCCTGCGATTTAATTATTGCTCAATTCGCAAAAATCCTCTGCATTTCTCGCTCTTTTTCTACAAAGCGCTGAAGGTCATAATCCCCTCAGTTAACGAACATAGTGATTAAAAAGAGGAATTCTATGACTATCCCTGCATTCGGTTTAGGTACTTTTCGCCTGAAAGACGACGTGGTTATCGCTTCTGTGAAAACGGCGCTTGAACTGGGCTACCGTGCTGTCGACACTGCGCAAATCTATGATAATGAAGCGGCTGTTGGACAGGCGATTACTGAGAGCGGCGTACCACGTAGCGAGCTGTACATCACCACCAAGATCTGGATTGAAAACCTTAGCAAAGACAAGCTAATCCCAAGCCTGAAAGAGAGCCTGAAAAAACTGCGTACCGATTATGTCGATCTGACGCTGATCCACTGGCCATCTCCGGGTGATGCTGTGTCTGTCGAAGAATTTATGCTGGCATTGCTGGAAGCTAAAAAACAAGGGCTGACTCGCGAAATTGGCATTTCAAACTTCACCATTCCGTTGATGAAAAAGGCTATTGCCGCGGTGGGCGCAGACAATATCGCCACCAACCAGATTGAGCTATCTCCGTATCTGCAGAATCGTAAGGTGGTTGACTGGGCGAAAGCGCACGGTATCCACATCACCTCTTATATGACGCTGGCATACGGTAAGGCGCTGAAAGATGAAGTGATTGCGCGCATTGCGGCTAAACATAATGCGACCCCGGCGCAGGTTATTCTGGCATGGGCAATGGGTGAAGGTTACTCCGTGATCCCTTCATCCACCAGGCGTGAAAATCTGGCAAGCAACCTGCTGGCGCAGGATCTGCATCTGGATGCCGAAGATAAAAATGCGATCGCGGCACTGGACTGCAACGATCGTCTGGTTAGCCCGGAAGGACTGGCTCCTGCCTGGGATTAATTACCCGATCCTTTGTACCTTTACCCCTCTTTCACAGCTCCTGCGGGAGCTGTTCTTATATATTCGCTCAAAAAGTCGATAAATGCCCGAATGCGTGTGCTGACGGCGCGATCGCTGTAGTAAACGGCGCTGAAAGGCATTTCTACCGGCAGACGTTTATCGGCCAGCAGTTCCACCAGTTCTCCCCGCGCGATCTCTTTATCAATCATATAATCTGAAAGACATGCAATGCCGTTACCGTTCAGGCAAAGTTGTTTTAACGTTTCCCCGCTATTGGAAGAAATCCCACATTTGATCTCATGGAGCTGCCCGTCGCTACAGGCAATCGGCCAGGTATTGAGCGAAACAGGTTCTGAGAACCCCAGGCACAGATGCCGTTTTAACTCTTCAACGGTCTCTGGCTTGCCAAAACGGGCAATATAATCCGGTGAGGCGATAATCTTACGATAACTGGTAAATAACGGACGCGCGCGCAGACTTGAATCTGTCAACGTGCCTGCGCGTATCGCAACATCCACTTTTCGTTCAATAAGATTGATGAACGTTTCTGAGGAGACAAGAGACAACGTTATTTCCGGATACCGTTCACGAAAAGGTTTAATCAGCGGCATCAGGAAATGCAGCATTACCGGCGTTGCCGCATCGATACGCAGTAAGCCGCGCGGGGTATTACGCGACTCCATGATTTCCGTTTCTGCGGCGGCCATTTCTTGCAGTATCTGCTGCACGCGCCTGAAGTATCGCTCTCCTTCTTCAGTCAGGCTCAGCTGTCGGGTCGTACGATTAAGCAGACTGACGCCGAGCTTCATCTCCAGCTTTTTAACTGCCCGGCTGACAGCGGAATTGGCCTGTCCAAGCTGCTCTGCCGCCCGGCTGAAGCTGCCGCTTTCCACGACAGCGACAAAAATTGCGAGTTCTTCGGAGGTGGCTTTCATTTTTGCTCCTGAAGCAAAATTAAATTGATATTTTGGCTATTTTTGTCATTAAAACATCCAGGCATACTGCGTGTCATCTGATTACTGCTGTTATGGAGTTATGTATGCCTCTCGCTTTATTTGCACTGACAATAAGTGCTTTCGCTATCGGTACGACTGAGTTTGTGATTGTCGGCCTGGTGCCGACCATTGCTCAACAACTGGCTATCTCGTTACCTTCCGCCGGAATGCTGGTTTCAATCTATGCGCTGGGTGTGGCTATTGGCGCGCCGGTGCTAACCGCGCTGACCGGACGCCTGCCGCGTAAACAGTTACTGGTCGCGCTGATGGTCTTGTTTACGGCGGGGAATTTGCTGGCATGGCAGGCACCGGGCTATATGACATTAATCGTCGCCCGTCTGCTGACGGGCCTGGCGCACGGCGTGTTCTTCTCGATTGGATCTACCATCGCGACAAGTCTGGTGCCAAAAGAGAAAGCGGCTTCTGCGATCGCTATTATGTTTGGTGGTTTAACGGTAGCGCTGGTCACGGGCGTGCCGCTGGGAACATTTATCGGTCAGCATTTTGGCTGGCGTGAGACCTTCCTTGCGGTATCACTGTTAGGCGTGATTGCGCTGATGAGCAGTCAACTGCTGATCCCGGCCAACATTCCCGGTCGGGCGGCCGCCAGCATTCGTGACCAGGTGAAAGTACTGACTCATCCTCGTCTGTTGCTGATTTACGCCGTTACGGCGCTGGGCTACGGCGGGGTATTCACGGCATTCACCTTCCTGGCGCCAATGATGCAGGATCTGGCGGGATTCTCCCCGGCAGCGGTAAGCTGGATCTTACTGGGGTATGGCGTATCAGTGGCTATCGGCAATATCTGGGGCGGTAAACTGGCGGATAAGCATGGTGCCGTGCCGGCGCTGAAATTCATTTTCGCCGCGCTGTTTGTTCTGCTGATGGTCTTCCAGGTGACGGCCTCCACGCAGTATGCCGCGCTGGCTACCATCCTAGTGATGGGGATCTTTGCCTTCGGTAACGTACCGGGGTTGCAGGTCTATGTGGTACAGAAAGCGGAACAATTCACGCCTAATGCGGTAGATGTGGCGTCAGGTCTGAACATTGCGGCGTTTAACATTGGTATTGCGCTGGGCTCCGTGATTGGCGGGCAAACGGTGGAGCATTACGGTTTGGCGCAGACGCCGTGGATTGGCGCCCTCATTGTTCTGGTGGCTTTCCTGCTGATGGGTATCAGCGGACGTCTTGATAAACCTGTACGCATTGCTCTGGAGTAAATTATTGATGTAAGCGCCTACTTACAAAACAAACTGCAATTGTTCGTTGAAAGTGAGTGCTAAAATCCCTATAACAGAAGAACCAGTCCGGTTGAGGACTGGTTGACGTTACAGAGGTTTGAAAGTCAAAAGTGCGAAAAAATACCTATGCGATGCGCTATGTTGCCGGACAGCCCGCCGAGCGGATTTTGCCGCCAGGGTCGTTTGCGAGCATCGGCCAGGCATTGCCCGCCGGGGAACCGCTAAGCAGTGAAGAGCGGATCCGTATCCTCGTGTGGAATATATTCAAGCAGCAGCGAGCCGAATGGTTATCGGTGCTGAAGAACTACGGCAAAGATGCGCATCTGGTCCTGTTGCAGGAGGCGCAGACGACGCCTGAGCTGGTACAGTTTGCCACCGCTAACTATCTTGCCGCCGACCAGGTTCCCGCTTTTGTATTACCTCAGCATCCGTCTGGCGTCATGACGCTGTCTGCCGCCCATCCTGTTTACTGCTGCCCTTTACGGGAAAGAGAACCAATTTTACGTTTGGCGAAATCAGCCCTGGTGACGGTATATCCCTTGCCGGATACCCGTTTATTAATGGTAGTAAATGTTCATGCGGTAAATTTTAGTCTGGGCGTGGACGTATACAGTAAGCAGTTACTTCCGATCGGCGACCAGATTGCGCACCATAGCGGCCCTGTCATTATGGCGGGGGATTTTAATGCCTGGAGCCGCCCACGTATGAATGCGTTGTACCGCTTTGCACGTGAGATGTCGCTGCGCCAGGTGCGTTTCACTGACGATCAGCGCCGTCGTGCGTTTGGACGACCGCTGGATTTTGTTTTTTATCGTGGGTTAAACGTGAATGAAGCCTCCGTACTGGTGACGCGCGCTTCCGATCACAATCCGCTACTCGTTGAATTCAGTCCCGGCAAACCTGAGCAATAAAGGTGCGTCAGGTCTGCCGTGGGGCAGGCCTCTTCGGGTGCTGCCCTCTATTTTTCTCATAACAGAAGGGCACTACCATGACAACGCATTCCCATCATGACAATGTTGAAAAGCAGTTTGGTTCACAGGCGAACGCCTATTTACATAGCGCCGTTCACGCATCGGGTCGTGACTTAGCGCGGCTGGCGCAAAGGCTGTCTGATTTTTCCCACGCGAACGTACTGGATATGGGATGTGGAGCTGGACACGCGAGTTTTGTCGCTGCGCAACATGCCAACTCGGTCGTGGCATACGATTTATCCGCCAGCATGCTTGAGGTTGTCGCTGGAGCGGCGGAAGAAAGACATTTAAGTAATATTACTCTCCGCCAAGGCTATGCCGAAAAACTGCCCTTTGAAGATGCATCGTTTGAGGTGGTGATTAGCCGCTATTCCGCGCATCACTGGCACGACGTTGGTCAGGCATTGCGTGAGGTTTATCGTGTATTAAAACCCGGCGGCGTGCTGATTATCATGGATGTCATGTCGCCTGGACATCCTGTACGCGATATCTGGCTGCAAACGGTGGAGGCGTTACGCGACACGTCGCATGTCCGTAACTATTCCAGTGGCGAATGGCTGACGATGGTCAATAACGCGATGCTGGTAACGAATACCGTGATAACCGATCGTTTATCGCTGGAGTTTCGCTCATGGGTAACGCGGATGCGTACGCCAGCGCCGTTGGTTGAGGCGATTCGATTATATCAGGCGAGTGCCCCGGTAGAGGTGAAGCGTTATTTTGAGTTGCAGGATGACGGCTCGTTTAGCAGCGATACTATCATGCTGGAAGCGCATAAAGCGGTATAGCAATTTAAAAGGCGCCGGGGGAAGCGGCGCCTTTTGGCTTTTTCGTCGGACAATATCAGGAGTCTGGCGTGCTATTGTCCTTCACAAACAACGTAAGCTGATCGCCCGGTTGTAGATTATCCGTATCATGGTTCCAACGCATCACATCTTTGATATTCACCCCGTGACGTCTGGCGATACTGGAAAGCGAATCGCCTTTACGGACACGATAGGTAATGCTATCGCTATTGTTTGCCAGTCGTTGCGCGCTGCTGCCAGCGCCCACGGTCAGGCTTTGCCCGATTTTCAGGCGCGAACCACGCAGGTTGTTCCACTGCTGCAAGTCCTTCGTGCTTACGCCAAGCCGCGAAGCAATACCGGAAAGCGTATCGCCAGAGCGCACCTTATAGCTACGGCTATTCAACGGCGTATTGTCGGCGATCAGTTGGGACTGAACGGCGTCAATCTCACCGGAAGCCAGCGACTCACGCAACTGCTCGGCATGCTTTTTGGGCACCATAACATATTGCGGACCGCTTACGCCTAAGGTAGACCCTTTTACACCGGCATTAAACGTCTTCAGCTTGCTGATAGACATGCCCGCCATATCCGCAACCTGCGCCATTTCAACTGGACTGTTTAAACGAACTCGTGCCAGCGCTCGGCTTTCATCTGTTGTTGGCAGACGTACGCCGTAGCGTTTGCTGTTTTTGAGAATTTCACTCAATGCCAGCATCTTAGGTACGTAGAGTTTTGTTTCTCTGGGCAAAGAAAGCGACCAGAAATCCGTCGGTTTTCCACGCGCTTTGTTTGCTTTAATTGCCCGCATAACACGGCCTTCGCCGCTGTTATACGCTGCAACGGTTAACAGCCAGTCGCCGTCAAACATTTTGTTCAGACGCTGCATCATGTCTAACGCGGCGGTCGTAGAGGCTACAACATCGCGACGCGCGTCATAATTACGGGTCTGCTTTAAACCATAATTGCGCCCTGTGCTCGGTATGATCTGCCAGATGCCTGCGGCATTGGCGCCAGACGTTGCGTGAGGATCAAAAGCGCTCTCCACTATGGGTAGTAGTACCAGCTCCATAGGCATGTTACGTTTCTTAACCTGCCCCGCTATCCAGTACATATACGGCTCTGCCCGTAAAGTTACATCGTGGAGATAGCTCTTATTGCGTAAATACTTCTGTTTCTGTTCGCGAATCCGGCTGTTCTCCGGAATTCCCATCTTTAGCTCGTCGCCAATGAAAGCCCACAAGTCCTGATCTGGCGCGATAGACGTTCCGTCGTCCATCCATCGTGCCTGACTCGTAAACTTTCCTGCTTCCCCTTGACCAGCTGCAGAAAGGCTCTGTGCGTGCTGTTGGACGTTGCCAGTGTTCTGAGACGTCTGGCACCCCACAAGCAGGACAGAGGCGAGTAATATCGCTTTTGCCTTCATGTGTGTGTCAATAGTTGCTTAAAAGACGACCGATCATAACGGCGAAGTTAGCGAATGACAAGTAAGAATTATCAGAACGTGTCTTTCTTTGACCTTAACCATGCAAAACGCGCTTCTGGTTGTTGCAATATTGTTTCTTTGTTTATTTCGTTAATTAAATCAATATCTTCAGTTCTTAAAAAAAGATTAATCTTACGCTCATTTTTAAGAATAACGGGTAATGTCATTTGTTTTTTTACACGTAACTCTTTAACTTTACGATAATATTCATTTATGAACGAATCGTGCGGAAGTATGCTCAATGCGAACTTAATGTTAGCTAAAGTGTATTCGTGAGCGCAGCAAATGAGCGTGTCGTCAGGCAGAGAGTTAATTTTCATAAGTGACTGATACATCTGTGATGGCGTGCCTTCAAACAGTCGACCACAGCCGCCAGAAAACAGCGTGTCGCCGCAGAATAAGTAAGGGTGGCTAAAGTAACAGACGTGTCCTAACGTGTGACCCGGCGTGGCAAAAAGAGTAAATTTCTCGCCTAAAACGCGAATAGTATCGCCATCGCCAACAAGATGGGTTGCTCCCTTGTCTTGCGTTTCCGCCGGTCCATAAACCGTCATTTGCGGGAAGTGTTGCAACAGCTCTTTGACTCCGCCAACATGGTCGTGATGGTGATGCGTCAGAAAAATCGCCTCCGGCATCCACTTATGTTCAGCAATGGCCTTTAAGACGGGTGCCGCTTCGCCGGGATCAACAATCACACAGCGGCCTTCATCATTGGTCAGCACCCAGATGTAATTGTCCTGAAACGCGGGAATACTGTTAAGATTCATATATTACCTCTCAAATAATTAGCGGAAGGTTGCGATGAAACCGGCAAGGCTCTCTCAAACTGTCGTTGCGCCCGGATGTTGGGGTGAGTTGCCCTGGGGCAATTACTACCGTGAGGCGCTGGAACAGCAGCTAAATCCGTGGTTTGCAAAAATGTATGGTTTCCATTTGCTTAAAATCGGTAATTTAAGCGCAGAAATCAATTCCGAAGCGTGCGCGGTCTCCCATCAAGTGAATGTTTCATCGCAGGGGTCGCCGATGCAGGTTCTGGCCGATCCGCTACACCTTCCTTTTGCGGATAAATCCGTCGATGTTTGTCTGCTGGCGCATACTTTGCCGTGGTGTACTGACCCGCACCGTTTATTGCGGGAAGCCGACCGCGTATTGATTGATGACGGTTGGCTGGTCATCAGTGGATTTAACCCGCTGAGTTTGATGGGGTTACGTAAACTGGTACCCGTTTTACGTAAAACACCGCCCTATAATAGTCGGATGTTTACCCTTATGCGGCAACTGGACTGGCTGTCTTTACTCAATTTCGAAGTGCTACATTATAGCCGTTTTCATGTCTTACCCTGGAAAAAGCAGGGAGGGCGGCTTTTAAATACGCATATCCCGGCGCTGGGCTGTTTACAGCTTATTGTGGCCCGTAAGCGGACCATTCCGCTTACGCTTAATCCGCTGCGACATAATAAAAGTAAAACCCCTATCCGCCAGACCGTTGGCGCCACCCGGCAATATCGCAAACCGGATGGCTAAGCTTCTGCCTGGTAGCCACTATCTTCCTGCGTGGGATTCATTGCCGCGGCGCGCGCCAGTTCATCACAACGCTCGTTTTCGGGATGGCCTGCATGGCCTTTGACCCATACCCATTTGATCTGATGCTGGCCTAACGCAGCATCGAGACGTTTCCACAGATCGACATTTTTTACGGGTTTCTTTTCCGCTGTTTTCCAGCCGCGTTTCTTCCAGTTATGAATCCATTGGGTAATTCCTTGCCGCACATATTGGCTGTCGGTGCTCAATGTCACTTCGCAATGTTCTTTTAACGCTTCAAGCGCGACGATCGCCGCCATCAGTTCCATACGGTTATTGGTGGTCAGCGTGTAACCTTCACTAAACGTTTTTTCATGACCGCGATAGCGTAAGATAGCGCCATAACCACCAGGCCCTGGATTCCCCAGGCAAGAGCCATCGGTGAAAATTTCTACCTGTTTAAGCATCTCTGGTAGACTTCCTGTAATTGAAATCGATAACAAAACGCAAGTCTGACATAAATGACCGATATGAGCACTGCAATTACACGACAGATTGTCCTCGATACCGAAACCACCGGTATGAACCAGATAGGCGCGCACTATGAAGGTCACAAGATTATTGAGATCGGTGCGGTTGAGGTGATAAACCGTCGTCTGACCGGCAACAATTTTCATGTTTACCTGAAGCCGGATCGGCTGGTGGATCCGGAGGCGTTTGGCGTACACGGTATTGCCGATGAGTTTCTGCTGGATAAGCCGGTTTTTGCTGATGTGGTCGATGAGTTTCTTGATTATATCCGCGGCGCGGAGCTGGTCATCCATAACGCATCGTTCGATATCGGCTTTATGGATTATGAGTTTGGTCTGCTTAAACGCGATATTCCTAAAACCAATACTTTCTGCAAAGTTACCGATAGCCTGGCGTTGGCGCGGAAAATGTTCCCCGGCAAGCGTAACAGCCTTGATGCGCTGTGTTCGCGTTATGAGATAGATAATAGCAAACGTACTTTGCACGGCGCATTGCTCGATGCCCAGATCCTTGCCGAAGTGTATCTGGCGATGACGGGCGGGCAAACGTCCATGACGTTTGCGATGGAAGGAGAGACGCAACGGCAGCAAGGTGAAGCGACCATTCAGCGAATCGTTCGCCAGGCCAGCCGGTTACGGGTCGTTTTTGCCTCTGAGGAAGAGCTGGCTGCGCATGAATCGCGGCTTGATCTGGTGCAGAAAAAGGGCGGAAGTTGCCTTTGGCGGGCGTAATTTATTCCTTTTTAGGCTATAAAAATCATCCTTCGGGCGATTTTTGCAGCAACTGATTCAAAAGGTGAGAAAAAGCGTTGACGGGCGACACCGCAAACCGTAATATTCGCCTCGTTCCCAGCGGGAACATCACGGAGCGGTAGTTCAGTTGGTTAGAATACCTGCCTGTCACGCAGGGGGTCGCGGGTTCGAGTCCCGTCCGTTCCGCCAGATACAAATCTCAGGGTGTTTTTATACATCCTGTGAAGTAAAAAAAACCGTATCACTGTAAAAGGGATACGGTTTTTTTTCGTCTTCAAGAAGTTCCACCGTCTATCGTGGAATCTGGCGCAAATGGGCCTACGCCTGGATGACGAACAGGATATTACCGCCACTTCTTTCACTGTCATGGTTATTTTGTCCCACTGACATTTAAGGCGCGGCCTCATGGCGGTGCTTAACCGGGATCGGGACATGTTCAGCGCAGAAGCAGACTGCGTAATGTTGATGTCACTCAGATAATCACGGAGAACCGCCAGACATGCGCATCATCACTCCAGGGCATCCCACTTCTCCAGCAACTCCACCGGGATCTCATTGATCACCTCCGAGAACCGTTTTCCCACCAGTCTTTCAGCCTGACGTAACAGTGGGATGGTCGGGCTGCTGGGTTCACTGCTCTCAAACCAGCGACGAATGCACCGCAGGCGCTCCAGCGCATCATTACGATCGCGAATTGGCCCCGGTTCAGCATTGTGTGGGAGGGATATACCGGGTGGCGCGTTGACAGGCGGCACATCCTCTGCCCGTGCCGGAACGGCATTATCCATAACCGTGCCTGCGGGGTCTGGCACTGGCGCTGGCGACGGAGGGATTTCCGGTGTGGTTGTCTGTACCACGTCAGGCAGCAGCGCTAACAACTGCCGCAGGCGTGAAAAATCTGGAGCCAGATCGCCTAATGTCTCACGCGCCCACACTTGCAGGCGTTCTGCGCTTTCCTGCGCTTCGCGAAACGCCGCCAGCGGTAATGCCCCACGGGCTTCGAGGTCGGCCAGTTGCTGGCGGACGGATTCGGGGGCCAGCGCATCAGCCGGGCGAGGGGCGGATAACGCGCGCTCGACATCCCGTACCTGCAGGCGCAGGACGGCACTGTTTGACAGCGTGATACCGCGAATGTCTGCCATCACGCCTTCGTGATCCAGCAGCGCCGCCAGGGCATTACTGCGCGCTAGCGCCGCATCTTCAATAGATTCTGCGGGTGCGCCTTCGCCGGTAAGCAGCTGTGGATGGAGTGCATCGGACCAGATTACGCTCAGTTCTGCCAGTTGCGTGAGCATTTCCGCCAGTCCCTGTGCGCCAGCCTGCTGGATGCGACTGCGCAGCAGCAGGATCAACACCCGGATATCCTTACTGCGCGTGAGCAGACGGCGCGCATCACGCTCAATTTCCGGCCAGTTCACGGCTTCCGGCGTACTGACAAAATCACCATATTGCGCCTCCGCCTGAGGGGCGGCGCGGCTGAACAGCAGCAGGTATTCCGGGTCGTACTCCGGATCGGGGCCGCAGGGTTGTTCCGCGCTTACCGGTTTAGTCAGGGACATATCCATATCATTACTCTCAGTGGGTTAAGCCGTGTTCAGGTTCAAAAATCATGCCGGTCACCGGACGGTCATGCATGGCTTTACCTGCCCAGGCCGTCCAGCCAAGCCGCTGCGCGCCGCCGATCACCGCAGGCGGTGCGGCATGAGGCTTCAACTGCAGCTCAATTTCCCAGCAATATTCAAAACCGATGAACGTACGCACCAGTTCTGTCAGCACGGGCAGATTGTTGCCGCCGGGCAGAAAACGCAGGTAATCCTCCAGCGTGAGCGGGCCGATAATTAGCCGGAATTTGTACTGCATATCCGGTACGGCCTGGCCGATAAGCGCCCCGTTGCCCAGCACCGAAGACTGCGCGGGCGTGCCCAGACGGGTGATTTCATCGTTCGCCACCGTTATCCAGTGCAGGGCGAACTCTTTCACCGCAAAAGGTACGCTGAAATAGTGCGCCAGCGTGGCGGCCAGCCCGTCAGGATTGCGCGATTCGCGTACCAGATGGGCGGAGGCAGCCAGGCGAACATGATCTGACAGCGGGCTTTCGGCGCTTTCCCGTAGATCCTGCCCGCTGAGACTGGCGATATAAAACGCAAAACGGTCGTGTTCCGGTTTGTCCAGCCCGCCACCAGCGGACTGGGCGCTGCGCCATGCCTGCCAGAACTGCGTCAGCCAGCGGTGGTGAAAAATATTGGAAAAATGAACCAGCGTCGGATCGTGACGGCTCTCTGAGCGATTTAGCGCCAGCTCGGTATAGTGCAGCGGCAACGGGCCGTTTGGCCCCCATAGTCCGAGGCTGTACAGGCTCAGGTGCAGGCGTCCATCCTGCCAGCTGACCTGGGCGATTTCCCGTGGCGCAAAGGTCATCGTCGGCGTCTGTCCCAGACGGAATTTTTCCATCCGTGGCTGCCAGATACTGCCTGCCGGAGTATCACAGAGCTGGGCATCCACGCGCCGCATCAGGTTCAGGAATCCGTAACGCCAGGGGGTTTTCTGCGCCTGGTCGAGAGCGCCGGTCATACGCTCCCCCGTTGCCCGGTTCTGACCGGCCAGGTCATGACATGCCCGCGTTGCATCGAGTGCAGCGTCATCTGCGAGAAGGTATTAATGGAAACATGGCGGGCAATATAGTGTTCCAGCACCAGACCGAACAGGTAAGGACTGATACCGGAAAATCCTTCTTCGTCCACGGTCAGTTCGCAACTGACGCCCCGGCCATAGACCAACAGGCCGGAGCCGGGCAGGCGGCGGGTCACCGGGGTGGTTTTGCAGCCAATCAGGCTGCGCACCTGGCGCGACTGCGGGCTGTCGTGAGCCGGGATAAACAGATTCAGCAGATCGCGCAGCGCCTGGCCGCCGGTACGGTGATCCAGATCGGCCAGCGGCAGATAATTAAACGACAACTGCCGGATCAGCCGCCAGGCCATTTCGCGTTCAGCCAGCGGCGGCTGCGGCGGGCGCGGCGGTCTGATAAGACCCACGCCCGCCACCGGAATCGCCGCATCTACGGTCAGATCATCCCGGCCATTACGTGGAATAAGGCAGGGCAGATCGCGGTTAGTCACCATTGCCGTGACGGTGATATGGCGCAGATTTTCCGGGTAGGGCGCTTCATGCTGATCAACCAGCGAGAGGAAGACTTCCGAGCCGGTATAGGGGGTTCGGGTGCCATAGCGGCGGGCGCTTTCTGACGATCGGCGCGGCTCACGACGCAGTGAAAAATAACGCCCGTGGTTGCCTTCGTCATTATTACGGGTGTGATACAGCGGACGAAAAATCATCTTCCGTGTGGTTTCCGCTTCCAGGCCTTCGACTTCCTGGACAGAAAACACCTCGTAATCCAGCGGACGGGTACGATCCACCACCAGATGCTGTTCCGTCACGCTGTGAGTGACTTCAATCCGGGTGGTGGTGCGAGGAAACAGGTTGATCACCGGCGTACAGAACAGGCTGAACTGTGCAGCGTCCGTCTGATGAATCAGCCAGTCCGGCGGCAGGCGGTTAAGCAGTATGACAATTTCCGCCACATTGCCCTGCACCTTTTGTAGACCGGCAGACAATCCGGTCGGGGTGAAGAAGTAAAACCGTTCCGGACAGGCGAAAAATTCATGCAGCAGATTATGGCCGTGAAACACGTTCCAGGCGAGCGGCAGCAGCCCCTGCCCTGGCTCCAGCCCTTCGTGCGCCACCGGGTGTTGAAGATTCACATTCAGTTCGCCGTCAAAGTGTCCGGGCTCACCGGCCAGTGTGGCGACGGCGCTGGTATGCAGCAGCTCAAACAGGTGTGACGCAATGCGTTCTTCGCCGCAGAGGTAAAAGGGCAGCCGTGCCGGACCGGCCAGCTCGCTGAAAGTCAGTTCCCCGAAGGTTCGCAGGGTGATGCGCAATGCCCCGGCGACATGAATATTAGGCGGCAGATAGCGGTGCAGGGCGGGCATATCCGGCGGCGCGGCGGTCAGGCGTACCTCCTCGATGGACAGCGGCCACAGAGTGACGTCCTGGCTGCTGCGAAACTGGCAGGCGGTATTTTCACCTTCCGGGATAGGGGAAACGAACGCGGTATCGCGCGGCACGGTGACCCCTTTCGCCAGGTCGCCTTCCTGCGTATCGGGATACAGCTTTACCACTGCCATCGATGGCGTGGGGGTGACGTAATTGGGGCTGACGACTTCCAGTAACCGCTGTGTGAAGCGGGGAAACTCGGCGTCAATTTTTAGCTGAGTGCGGGCGCTCAGAAAGCTGAACGCCTCGATCATGCGTTCCACATACGGGTCGGCAATATCGGTTCCCTGCATCCCCAGCCGGGCGGCAATTTTGGGATGGAGGGTGGCGAACTCAGCACCGGTCTCCCGCAGGTAGCTCAGTTCGCGGTTGTAATACTCCAGTAGCCGTGGATCCATGAATAATGCCCTGTATTAAAAGAACGTAATGCGGCTCAGCTCCATATCCAGCGCGCTGCGTACCAGAAACTCCGTGGGATACGGCTGCGTCAGAATTTGTCCGCGAATTTCAAACTGTAGCGTGTTATAGCTACCCTGCCGGGTTTTATCGAGCAAGGGCGTGACCCTGAGTGTGGCGGCGTTCAGCCGGGGTTCGAAACGGATAATGGCGCGCCGGATCGCCTCGCTGATATCGTCCCACTTATGCTCATACATAAAGCTGCCCGCCAGCGGCGGCAGGCCATAGTTGAGCACTGACGCCGCCGCCTGCGGATAGCGCCGGGCGTCGATGTCACCTTCGTGGCTAATGGTATTGAGCAAAAAGGAGAGATCCCGACGAATGATCTCCTTCAGTTGTACCGGCGTGACGCTGATATCCCGGTCAATTTTCTGATACGGAGCATTGTCACACAGCCGATCAAATAGGGTGGGCAGCAGGTGGTTAGCGGGTGTAAAACGAGACGTGCTCATGCGCCATCGTTTTCCTGAGCATGAAAGGTACAATGGGCCATGTCCAGCAGGCTGATATCGCCGTGGCTGGTCAGCCACACTTTCTGCCCCTGCGCTCGCACGATGGTTTCGCCGGGGCCATCCTGCCAGGCGGTTTCCCGGCACAGACGCAGGGCGTCAGATGCACTTTCCGAACCGCTGTAGCGGGTAAAGAGCCAGGCGCCGTGCGTATCGCCATTCACAAGGGTGATATTAACGGGTTTCCACAGCAGATCGGTCAGGCGCGTCGGTTGCGGCGATTCCAGCGAGCGTATTTGCGAAAACGGCAGCCAGATATACACGCCGCCGGTGACCAGCTCAAGTACCGGGCCAAGGCGGGAATCGCTGTCGCTCGCCCAGTCAAATGCGCCGCCGTTCCACTGCCCGCCCGTGTCTGTTATGGCTTCCAGTGCGGTATTACGGTGTTTATCAACCTCACCGGTATCGTCATGACAGGCGAGTGCCGCCAGCAGTGACTCCACCCAAACGGGCTGCGGCAGAAGAAAACCGGGTCGTTGTTCACCCTGAAAAACGGTGTGGCGGAACATTTCGCAGCGAACCAGCTCCCGGTACAGCCGGGCCTCCTGGGTATAATTGGCCTCCATCCTGGCGCATAGCTGAAGCTGGTGTAGCGCCCGCGACCAGTCTCCGGCCACACACAGCAACTGAAACAGGCTGTGGCGGCAGAGCGCTTTCGCCGGATTTTCCCGAACCTGCTGCTCCGCCATCTGAATCCCCTCCGCAATAGAGTATTCCTGTAGCAGCGCGGACAGGGTAGCAGGAAGCGTGTCAGTTTTTTTCATGGGCGGTATTTCCATTTTTCTGTGTCGGAGTGATTCGGTAGTGGCTATCGATGCCAATAATACGATGCTCGCGGCGGGTCAGATCGGGCAGTATCTCGCTATGTGCGGTTTTCCCCGCCAGTTCCGGTGAGAGCAGTTGCAGGATATCGGGCATTGATTCCATCGCCAGCCAGTGCATTTCACCCTCACCGGTCGTGTCCAGCGTATCCAGAATGGCATCAATACCGGGCGCGCCTGCCACCATATCCTGTAACGTGTCGGTGTCGCCCTTTTTATCGTATAACGACGTCAAGTCCTGGGTGACTGCGTCTTCATTTCGGGGAAACGGTTTAGGACGGAGGGGCTTTTCCTGCCCGGAGGGCCGCAATGCCTGCTGATATTCCTGGTAAAGCTGGTGTAGCGTGCTATCCGCTTCATGGCTGGTGTAAGAGGACGCGGTTTCCCGGACGGGAATAATATCGAACGGGTTCTGCGGATTGAGCTGTTGTTGTTTAAACCAGTCCAGATCCAGGTACTCAGCAACGGATTCAGATGACTGAACCAACTGAGGAAACGAAACATCGGGACGGGACTCATCATTGGTGCGGGCAAGGCACCAGGATGACAGACCCCATTCAATCGTATCTCCATCATTCAGCCGCATACGGTGATGAGGTTCCATCACCTGCTCATTGACGGCACAGCACAGTTCATCCGAGTGATTGACAATCCACCACGCCTCTTCGTGGCGAACAAGACTGAGCGCGATATCGTCTTTCCCATGTTGCTCAAAAAGCGGAATGTAGGGGGCGGCGGCAGTAAATACGATGTATGTCCCTGCGGGATACTGTGCGTTATCCGTTATACCCTGCGACTGTATTTTCCGTAATTCCCACATGTCTTGTTTCATTATGTCCCTTAAATGTATTTATTTTTCTGGAGGAAACGTTTAGGGAGTTTTAATTCATAAATAATTTTAACTAAATTCATAGGGAGTCATTATTGATGACACCCTTTTTATTATTTTCGTCGTGAATGCATTGTTGTATGCATAGATGTCTTTTTTGAAATATTATTTCTTTTAATTCTGCAATTGCGATTTTTATCTTGCTGTTCATTGATTATTTAATATTAACGGCTTAGTTGCTAATTAGTCCCTGATCTGTATCATTGTTTTGTTTCGATATTTTTTCGAGGCTATCAATAAAGAATTGTTTATATATTTATATGCATTGATGCATTATTTTTATGAATTTTTATGTCACAAGGCATAACACATGGAAACTCCTGTTTCACGCAGTGCGTTGTATGGAAAACTGGCCGGCCCACTATTCCGGTCGCTGGAATCGGCAACGGCATTTTGCAAACTACGCTCTAATCCCTGGGTTGAGCTGACTCACTGGCTGCACCAGTTAACACAGCAGCCCGATAACGATATTCTCCACGTTCTTCGGCATTACCAGATCCCTCTTTCTGATGTGGAGAAAGCGTTGCTCCGGCAACTGGATATGCTGCCCGCCGGGGCCAGCGCCATCAGTGATTTTTCTCACCATATCGATCTCAGCGTTGAAAAGGCCTGGATGCTGGCGAGCGTCCGTTACGGCGATAACAAAATTCGCAGCGGCTGGTTGCTGCTGGCCTTGTTGACCACGCCAGAACTGCGTCGGGTACTGAGCAGTATCTGCGCGCCGCTGGCCACGCTTCCGGTTGATGAACTGACGGAAATACTGCCCTCGTTGATCGAAACATCGCCGGAAGCGCAGGAGCGCCCTTACGACGGCTCCGGTCTGGCATCAGCCATTCCCGGTGAAAGCAGCCAGGCGATTCCCAACGGCGTGCAGGACGGTAAATCCGCGCTGGCAAAATACTGTCAGGACATGACGGCACAGGCGCGCGACGGCAAAATCGACCCGGTGACGGGGCGTGAGCATGAAATCCGCACCATGACGGATATTCTGCTGCGCCGTCGCCAGAATAATCCACTACTGACTGGTGAGGCGGGCGTCGGAAAGACGGCGGTCGTCGAAGGTTTTGCCCTCGCGATTGCGCAGGGGGAAGTGCCGCCCGCGCTGCGGGAAGTACGGCTGCTGGCGCTGGACGTTGGCGCTCTGTTGGCCGGAGCCAGCATGAAAGGCGAGTTTGAATCTCGTCTGAAAGGGTTACTGGAAGAGGCCGGGCGCTCGCCGCAGCCGGTTATTCTGTTTGTCGATGAAGTTCACACTCTGGTGGGCGCGGGCGGCGCATCCGGCACGGGCGATGCCGCTAACCTGCTGAAACCGGCGCTGGCGCGCGGCACCCTGCGGACTATCGGCGCCACCACCTGGAGCGAATACAAGCGCCATATTGAGAAAGATCCGGCGCTGACCCGGCGTTTTCAGGTGTTGCAGATTGCCGAGCCGGAAGAGATCCCCGCAATGGAAATGGTGCGTGGTCTGGTGGATACGCTGGAAAAACACCATAACGTACTGATTCTGGATGAGGCGGTACGTGCGGCGGTACAGCTTTCTCACCGCTACATTCCCGCCCGGCAGTTGCCGGATAAGGCCATCAGCCTGCTGGATACCGCCGCGGCCCGCGTGGCGCTGACGCTGCACACGCCGCCTGCCAGCGTACAGTTCCTGCGCCAGCAGCTAAAAGCGGCGGAAATGGAACGGTCGCTGTTGCAGAAGCAGGAAAAAATGGGGATTCAGTCAGATGAGCGGCGCGATGCGCTGACGGCGCGAATTTTCTCGCTCAACAATGAACTGACTGCATCCGAATCTCGCTGGCAGCGGGAGCTGGAACTGGTACATACGTTGCAGGAACTGCGTGTCGCAGAGTCTGATGCTGATGACAAAACCACGCTGCAACAGGCCGAAACGGCGCTAAGGGAGTGGCAGGGCGACGCGCCGGTGGTGTTCCCGGAAGTCAGCGCGGCGGTTGTCGCGGCGATTGTCGCCGACTGGACCGGTATTCCTGCCGGGCGCATGGTGAAAGATGAGGCCAGCCAGGTGCTGGAACTGCCTGCCCGACTGGCGCAACGCGTTACCGGGCAAGACGGCGCGCTGGCGCAGATTGGTGAACGTATTCAGACCGCCAGGGCGGGACTGGGCGATCCACGCAAACCGGTGGGCGTGTTTATGCTGGCCGGGCCGTCCGGTGTCGGTAAAACCGAAACCGCGCTGGCGCTGGCGGAGGCTATCTACGGCGGTGAGCAGAACCTGGTAACCATCAATATGAGCGAGTTCCAGGAGGCTCACACCGTTTCCACGCTGAAAGGCGCGCCCCCCGGCTATGTGGGCTATGGCGAGGGTGGTGTGCTGACGGAAGCAGTGCGTCGCCACCCCTGGAGCGTAGTGCTGCTCGACGAGATCGAAAAAGCGCACCATGACGTCCATGAACTCTTCTATCAGGTGTTTGACAAGGGCGGGATGGAGGACGGTGAGGGAACACATGTCGATTTCAAAAACACCACGCTATTACTCACCACCAACGTGGGTTCCGACCTCATCAGCCAGATGTGTGAAGATCCGGCCTTAATGCCCGATGCTACGGGGCTTAAAGAGGCGCTAATGCCGGAATTGCGCAAGCATTTCCCGGCGGCATTTCTGGGCCGCGTGACGGTGATCCCTTACCTGCCGCTGGACGAAACGTCGCGTGGCGTGATTGCCCGTCTGCACCTTGACCGGCTGGTGGCGCGGATGAGTGAACAGCACGGCGTGACGCTGACGTATAGCGAGGAACTGGTCGCACATATTGTGGCGTGCTGTCCAATGCATGAAACGGGCGCGCGGTTGCTGATTGGCTACATCGAACAGCACATTCTGCCACGACTGTCGCGCTACTGGTTGCAGGCCATGACGGAAAAAGCCGCGATCAGGCAGATTGATATCGGCGTTAATGGTGATGAGCAGATTGTTTTTGAGATCGTTTGCTGAAACCGGCCGTTCGAAGTGTCCGTAGTGCGATTTTAAAAACTGTACCGGTATACCGCTCCCCTTGCGGCAACCAGTTGACTAAAAAGGAAATGAAGGATTATGGCTATCAACAATAGCGCGCAGAAATTCATCGCGCGCAACCGCGCGCCGCGCGTGCAGATTGAATATGACGTAGAGATTTACGGCTCTGAGAAAAAAATCGAGCTGCCGTTCGTGATGGCGGTGCTGGCCGATCTGGCCGGGAAACCGCGTGAAGAACTGCCGCCGGTGACGGATCGCAAATTCCTCGATATTGATATTGATAACTTCAATGAGCGCATGAAAGCCATTGCGCCGCGCGTGGCGTTCGCTGTGCCGAATACGCTGACGGGTGAAGGTCAGTTGATGGTCGATATCACGCTGGAAAATATGGACGACTTTTCGCCGGCACAGATTGCCCGCAAGGTGGACGCCCTGAACCAGTTACTGGAAGCCCGCACCCAACTGGCGAACCTCCAGACCTACATGGATGGCAAGGCCGGGGCGGAAAATCTGGTCAATAAACTGTTGCAGGACCCGACTCTGCTGAAAACGCTGGCGAATGCGCCGAAACCGGCCGCTACCCAGCAAGGTGTGTCAGCGGATAATGAATCAGCGGAATAACGTCGAATTTTTAAGGAATTTTCATGGCAAACAGTAATATGCAGGCAACCGACGCGGTTGCTCAGGATACCGTCTCCGCATCCGGTGAATTTGATGCGTTGCTGAATCAGGCCTTCCGACCCAAGACTACCCAGGCGGCAAAAGCCGTGGAAGCCGCGGTGCAGACGCTGGCGCAACAGGCGCTGGCGAACACGATCACCGTCAGCGATGACGCCTATAAAAGCATCAGCGCTATTATTGCGCAGATCGACTTTAAACTGACCGAACAGATCAAACTGATTCTGCAACATCCCGACTGGCAGAAGCTGGAATCCTCCTGGCGCGGTATGGAGCATCTGGTTTACAACACCGAGACCGACGAAAAGCTGAAAATTCGCTTCATGAATCTGTCAAAAGATGAATTGCGGCGCAACATGAAGCGTTACAAGGGCATCGCCTGGGATCAAAGCCCGATGTTCAAGAAACTGTATGAAGCCGAATACGGCCAGTTAGGTGGCGAACCTTATGGCTGTATCATTGCGGATTACTACTTCGACCATACACCGCCCGATGTGGATCTGCTTGGCTCTATCGCCAAAGTCGCCGCGTCGGCCCATGCGCCGTTTATTGCCGGGGCTTCCCCCTCGGTACTGCAAATGGACTCCTGGCAGGAGCTGGCGAATCCCCGCGACCTGACCAAAATCGTCACCCAGAACCTGGAATATGCGCCGTGGAACTCGCTGCGGGCTAGCGAAGACTCCCGTTATATTGGCCTGACGATGCCGCGTTTTCTTGCCCGCCTGCCGTATGGCGCAAAAACCAACCCGGTGGACGAGTTTGATTTTGAAGAAGATGCGGATGGTTCTGACCATACCAAATACGTCTGGAGCAACGCGGCCTACGCGATGGGCGTAAACATCAACCGTTCCTTCAAACACTACGGCTGGTGTACGTTGATTCGCGGTGTGGAATCAGGCGGTGCGGTGGAAAATCTTCCCTGCCATACCTTCCCGACTGACGATGGCGGCGTGGACATGAAATGCCCGACCGAAATCGCCATCTCTGACCGCCGCGAGGCTGAACTGGCGAAAAACGGTTTTATCCCGTTGATCCACCGTAAAAACTCAGACTATGCCGCCTTTATCGGCGCACAATCGCTGCAAAAACCACAGGAATACTACGATCCGGACGCGACGGCCAACGCCAACCTGTCCGCCCGTCTGCCGTACCTGTTCGCCTGCTCGCGCTTCGCTCACTTCCTCAAATGTATCGTCCGCGACAAAATCGGTTCCTTTAAAGAGCGTGAGGATATGCAGCGCTGGCTAAATGAATGGATTATGAATTATGTCGACGCCGATCCGGTGAACTCCTCGCAAGAAACCAAAGCCCGTCGTCCGCTGGCTGCCGCAGAGGTAGTGGTGGAAGAGGTGGAAGGCAATCCAGGTTATTACGACGCGAAATTCTTCCTGCGTCCGCATTTCCAGCTTGAAGGGCTGACGGGATCGCTGCGCCTGGTGACAAAACTGCCGTCAGTGAAGCAGGGCAATGCCTGATATATATTTTGTGAATGTTTAAGCGAGTGAAGTCAGAGAAGATAGAGAATATAAAGAGGGATATGAAGAAAAGAATTTCGTCTCGCCCACGGTCTCGTAAAGGTGGGGTACGTAATGATGACACATATCCGAATGCCAGTAACAATGCCGAAGCTTTTTATATCATTGAGTAGGAAATACATATTATGACCATAACCCCAACTTTTCATCTGTTACCTGGTATTGTTCTGCTCTTTTCACAATATGCTGTAGCCTGGGAAGTCAGTTGTCCGGCTGTTATTGATACTCAGTCTTCTGCTGTGAGCCTGAAGTCTGATGTCCCAGCGCCGTGGCAGCTTTCTCCTCGATATATGTCGCGTTTATGGTTAAGTAGTATTGGGGTAACGCAGGGTAAACCTGAAAACCTGATGGATCTCAAACCAGAGACTAAAAAAGTAAACGGTGAAAATTGGTCTGTATGGGAAACAGAACGTGTTAGCGATAAAGAAACCGATCGCTATTGGGTTTCGTGTATTTATGGTCATGAACAGATATGGTTGACGCAACCAATACCTGCTTCTTCTACTCGCTGTAAGACTCATAATTTTGAGGGATCGCCAGAAGACCAGTCTGTATCTTTTATCTGTAATTAGCGATTTGAGACGTGAAAATTTCAGTACAGGTTATGGTTTTTATTATCGGAAGTTATGAAGCATTATTCATATGCATTAAATAATGCAAATTCATAAAATAACTAAATACATTATCGGTACCGAAAAAAATATACAGTCTTCTGTTCTCCTGAAGTTATTGGAGAAGGATTCTGTACGGCAATGATTTATCTATAAACAAAAAGATATAGATAAAATCAGGTTTATTTTAAGTAAAACTTAATAAGGATATAAAAATGGCTTATGACATTTTTTTGAAAATTGACGGCATTGATGGCGAGTCAATGGATGACAAACACAAAAATGAAATTGAAGTACTGAGCTGGCGCTGGAATATTCATCAGGAATCCACCATGCACGCCGGTAGCGGCCTCGGCTCCGGTAAGGTCTCCGTCACCAACCTGGATTTTGATCACTATATCGACCGCGCCAGCCCGAACCTGTTCAAATACTGCGCCTCCGGCAAGCACATTCCACAGGCCATTCTGGTTATGCGTAAGGCTGGCGGCAATCCGCTGGAGTACCTCAAGTATACCTTCACCGACCTGATTGTCGCCGTGGTTTCCCCGAGCGGCAGCCACGATGGTGAAATCGCCTCCCGTGAAACAGTAGAGCTTTCTTTCAGCACCGTGAAGCAGGAATACGTGGTGCAGAACCAGCAGGGCGGCAGCGGCGGCACCATCACCGCAGGCTACGACTTCAAGGCCAACAAAGAAATTTAACGGCTGTTTTTCCGGCCAGATGTTATGTCTGGCTGGTTTTATTGTTTTGATTTTAAAGGGATTTACAGTGAATAAATGGCGTAACCCCACTGGGTGGTTATGTGCGGTAGCTATGCCTTTTGCACTGCTCCTGCTTTCCGGATGCAGTCGCTACCTGACCCCTAATCGCAGCGGCCTGGCCTGAGCGTGAAAGCGTTTTACAAGGTGAATTCTGACAATCAGAAGAAAGCGGCGTCCATGAAGATACGTGTTGAGAATTAATGACCTACACAGAATTTTTAGAGGTTAAGCAAAATGAACAGACCTTCATTCAATGAAGCGTGGTTAGCTTTTAGGAAGGTGAATCATTCCGTCGCTGATGTGGGTAGCATTATTGGTGGAAACGTTGGGAAAAATATAACTGGTGGTTATTTTCAAAATGCCTGCCCTATTCGAATGAGCTATGTTTTGAATGCGACAGGGTTCCCAATAGCCCGTAACTCTCCGTATGCAAAGGTTAGTGGTGCCGATAATAAATTCTATATTTATCGCGTGAATGATATGATTGATTATCTTACTCATACTATGGGCAAGCCTGATCTTATTGTTAATAATCCGAAACAGAGTGACTTTATCGGGAAGAAAGGAATTATCGTAGTAAAAGGGCATGGCTGGAGCAATGCCAGAGGACACGTTACATTATGGAATGGCAGTATCTGTTCAGATCAGTGCCACTTATTAAATGACCCAGATAATGGACCATTTGTTCCTGAAGTTGGGACTCTGTGGATACTGCCGTGAAATGGTTAATATTAGTTACTTTCAGCATAAGTGGAATGCTGGTATGGCAGCCATCCTTTGCACAAGAAGCATTGACCACACAATATTCACAGTCGGAACTCTTAAAAAATTGGGCGCTGAGTCATTGTCTGGCATTAGTATACAAAGATGATGTCGTTAAAAACGATGCCAGAGCTACGGCCAGTGCTTACCTTGAATATGGTAAACAATCTGTGGAGATTTACCATGAAATTGATGAGATTGCGAAAAAATATTCAGGGTTGAAATATAACGGTTCGATATCATCAGATTTTAATACCATGAAGTGCATAGATTTTATCCATGACAGGGAATTAAATGAATTAATTAAAAGGCGTGTCGAGAAGTAAAATTCAAAGATATTAAAAGCATACGTTCTCTTGCTCTGATGAATTTATGGGTAAGAAAGAGCTGTACAGGAATAGTTAATCTGTTCACCTAATAAAGCAGATAAATCAGGGCTTAATTTAGGTAGTTAAAAGGATAGTAGATATGTCTTATGACATTTTTCTGAAAATTGACGGCATTGACGGCGAGTCAATGGATGACAAACACAAAAATGAAATTGAAGTACTGAGCTGGCGCTGGAATATTCATCAGGAATCCACCATGCACGCCGGTAGCGGTCTCGGTTCCGGTAAGGTCTCCGTCACTAATCTTTCATTTGAACATTACATCGATCGCGCCAGCCCGAACCTGTTCAAATACTGCTCTTCCGGTAAGCACATTCCGCAGGCCATTCTGGTTATGCGTAAGGCTGGCGGCAATCCGCTGGAGTACCTCAAGTACACTTTCACAGATCTGATTATTGCAATGGTATCGCCCAGCGGAAGCCAGGGAGGGGAAATTGCGTCTCGCGAATCAATTGAACTCTCCTTCAGCACCGTGAAGCAGGAATACGTGGTGCAGAACCAGCAGGGCGGCAGCGGCGGCACCATCACCGCAGGCTACGACTTCAAGGCCAACAAAGAAATTTAACGGCTGTTTTTCCGGCCAGATTTATATCTGGCCGGATTTATTATTTTGATTTTAAAGGAGTTTACAGTGAATGAATGGCGTAACCCCACTCGGTGGTTATGTGCGGTAGCTATGCCTTTTGCACTGCTCCTGCTTTCCGGATGCGGCAGTAGCGATGCGTTACCTGACCTCGAATCACAGCGACTCGACCTGAGCGTGAAAGCCTCCGATAAGGTGAATCCTGACAATCAGAAGAAGGCCGCGCCCATTGAGATACGTGTGTATGAACTAAAAAATGACGCCGCTTTCACGACAGCTGATTACTGGTCGCTCCATGACAACGACAAATCCGTCCTTACCGACGATTTAGTGCGTCGCGACAGCTTTATTTTGCGTCCCGGCGAAGAGAAAAAACTGCGTCGCCCGCTGAATGCGCAGACCACGGCAATCGGCGTACTGGCCGGATACCGTAACCTGGCCAAATCGGTCTGGCGGGTAACCTACAAAATCCCGGAAGCCCCGGAAAAAGCCTGGTACAGCAGCTTCATACCGGGGAAAGGAAAAGTGCAGTTGGAGGCGGAACTGGAACAAAGCGCCATTGTAATTACGGAACGGGATAAATGAATTATGAGCTGGAATGACCGCGTAGTCTGGAGTGAAGGACAATTTTTACTGCCGCAGATGTTTCAGCAGCAAGAGCGTTATCTGGAACACGTCATGCATTACCGCAGCCTGCCGCTGACCCCCTTTTTCTGGGGATTCAGCCACTACAATATTGATGGCGAAGCGCTGAACATCGGTAAACTGATACTGAAAGAGGCATCAGGGATTTTTCCTGACGGCACGCCGTTTAACGCACCGGACCACACCCCGCTGCCGCCGCCGCTGACCATCCTGCCGGAGCACCTGAACCAGCAGATTTGTCTGGCGGTACCGGTACGCGCGCCGAACAGCGAAGAAACTACGTTTGACAATAACCCGGAATCACTGGCGCGTTTCTCGGTACATGAACACGACATCCGCGACGCCAACTCGCTGGGACGTGGCGCGCAGTTATTACAGCTCAGTCACCTGCGCCTGCGGCTGCTGCCGGAAAAGGCGGTGACGGGCGCCTGGATTGGCCTGCCGTTGACCCGCATCACCGGGTTGAACCCTGACGGGCGGATAGATATCGACCACGACCTGATCCCGCCCATCATTAATTATCAGGCCAGTTCACTGATGTGTACCTGGCTGTCGTGGATCAACGATCTCATCCGGATGCGGGCCGATTCGCTGGCGGAACGGCTGACCGGCAGCGACAACCACGGCCATGAAGCAGCGGAGGTCTCCGATTACCTGCTGCTGCAAATTCTCAATCGCTTTGAGCCGCTGCTGACTCACCTGGCGAAAACCCCGCTGGCCCCGGAAGTGTTGTATCGCTACCTGTCCGAACTGGCCGGGGAACTCTCCACCTATGTGCGTCCACAAACGCGACGGCCCGCTGAATACAAAGAGTACAAACACCTGACGCCCTATGCCGGGTTGAAATCGCTGGTTGATGAGGTGCAGTTCCTGCTGAATGCGGTACTGATCCGGGGCGCGCAGCGCATCGAACTGAAAGAGGGGACTTACGGCATCCTGAATGCGGTGGTGGCCCCTTCCGATCTTGCCGATTTCAGCACGCTGGTACTGGCGATAAAGGCTTCAATGCCGACCGATGTGCTACTGCAACATTTTGCCGCCCAGACCAAAATCGGGCCATCCGATCGCCTGCCGGAACTGATCCGCTCGCATCTGCCGGGGCTGGCTTTGCAGGTTCTGCCTGTACCACCCCGCCAAATCCCGTTTCAGGCCGGATACATCTATTACGACATCCGCCGCGAGGGAGCATTGTGGGAACACATTGCCCGTTACGGCGGGATGGCCATGCATACCGCCGGGGAATTTCCGGGGCTGGAGACAGAACTGTGGGGAGTGCGCGATAAATGACAGACAGTACCCTGACGCCGCCAGCGGCGGACATGATGTCCTTTTTGTCCACCACGCCGGAACATAAGGACAGTGAATATGAAATGTCGGTACACACCAGCCAGCGCACGGAACTCAATGTCATCGTTGAAGACGGTCCGGACAGCAAACTCCGGCTGGCTGAAATCAGCGCGGCGGCTAACCCGTTGCTCGCCGCTGCCCGGCCTTTATTGTGCGCTCTCGCAGCCATGCCCGCTAAACTGGATGCGGCCCTGGTAGAGCCTTACCGTAATCTGTTGGTACGCGAGATGCATCTGTACCAGACATTATGCGATCAGGCGAACCTGCGGCGCGAGCACGTACTGGCGGTACGTTACTGCCTGTGTACAGCGCTTGATGAAGCCGCCAATAACACAACCTGGGGACGGCGCGGCGTCTGGGCCGGAAAAAGCCTGCTGGTAACATTTCATGGTGAAAGCGAAGGCGGGATAAAACTTTTCCAGATCATCGGGCGTCTGGCGGCCAGCTTCCAGGAGCATGGCAACGTACTGGAGGTTATCTACCACCTGCTGGGGTTGGGATTTGAAGGCCGCTACAGCGTGCAGCCAGACGGGCGTAAGCAACTGGACAATATTCGCCAGCAACTGCTGACACAGCTTTCACAGCGTCGCGATCCGGTTATGCCCGCGCTCTCGCCTGACTTTCAGGGGGCGATAAGCGGACGACTGCGGCGGATGCGCCGGGTGCCGGTCTGGCTGAGCGCCGGGATAGCCCTGTTGGCGATGCTGACGCTGTTTGGCCTTTACAGCCACCGGATGGATGTGCAGACCGTCACCGTACAACAGCATATTGATGCGATTGGTATAAAACTGCCGCCGCCGCCCGTGCCGGTTCATAAGCTGCGGCTGAAAATCCTGCTGGCAAACGAAATCGCCCGTGGCCTGCTGACCGTGGACGAAGATGACCAGCACAGTAGGGTGGTCTTCCGTGGCGACGCCATGTTTGTGCCGGGACAGAAAACGGTGAGTGACGCAATCCGGCCAGTGATTAACAAAGCGGCGCGGGAAATCGCCCGCGTGGGCGGCGCAGTCACTGTAACGGGTCACACTGACAGCCAGCCCATTCATTCGGCTGAATTCCCATCCAACCTGGTACTGTCGGAAAAACGGGCGGCGGAAGTTGCGGCGTTGCTGACCTCCGGCGGCGTACCTGCCGGACGGGTACATATCGTCGGCAAGGGCGATACGGTGCCGGTGGCGGATAACGGCAGTAAAGCCGGGCGGGCGAAAAACCGTCGGGTGGAAATTCTGGTAGTGGAGTGAATGAATGATGAAAAAATCAACCTATGATGTGTCTCATCATTCGGCAGTATGTGGCGTGACGGGGGATTATTATCGGATCTCAGCGACATATCACATAAAACGATCTATCCGTGTTTTTTTGATCATTTTATGTTGTTTATTACCCGGTGGCGTTTTTGCTGGGTCCCTGATTAACGCAGGATTCATTTCCCCCGATAATGTCAACCTCAGTATACGGGATTTTCTGGGGTTTTATGCCAGTGATAACTTACAGGAAAAAGATAATACACTGATGTATGTGTTGGGGGTAGCGGATGCCACAGAAGGTAAGACGTGGTGTGGATATGGTCAGGTTGACAGTATAACAATAAACCATACTGTGCTGGCCTGGCTTGATCGGTACTCTGTGAAAAAGCCTGATGCAAGAGCTTCGGTGCTGATAGAGGAAGCATTAGTTAAAAATTTCCCCTGTCAGGGGACTGAACCCTCCGTAAAAATTGCTTCCCGGTCATCTCCTGTGTTATCCCTGACGCCGGATGCGCTTAATCTTTCAGGTAATGACTTTTTTAAATTTTGGGTATCTGGTAATCAACTGGATAAACTCAGGGCGGGTATCTATCTGCTTGGCGTGGAGGATGCAACGGAGAAAAAACTATGGTGTGGATACGATTTATTTAAGACGCTAACATTAAATGAAATTGTCTATGTTTCTCTTAAAAATAAAACCAATGAGGAACTGAATTCTCGCGCGGCTGAACTTATCATAAATAAATTAATAGAGTATCCCTGTAATATATAAAATCATTCAAGTTGCATCAAGGCGGCAAGGGAGTGAATCCCCAGGAACGTACATTAGTTCGTGACTGGGGTGAGCGAGGAAAGCCAACGCACATGCAGCCTGAAGTATGACAGGTATACCCTGTGATAATGTTATCGCTGCCAGTTCAGATAAGTATTGGTGGTAAAGTCTTGGTAGTAAGGGATTGATATGTTTAAGATAATGGTCTGTCTGTTGGTGGGTATTCCTGCCATTTCTTATGCGCACGATTATGGGTGTGCTACGGTTGGAGCATCAATGGAGTCATCATTATTTGATGCCATAAAAAATGACCTGAATATAGATGTCGCTACTATTATAAAGGATAAAACAAAGGTAGAGATTCTTGATATCTCACTTGTATCTAAGGTCTATGCAGAATCTCTGGCCAGGATGGATTACGAAAAAGATAAGGCCAAAAATAAAGTGGCAATATTAGATAAAAAATCCTATTTCGATAGTTACTATGAAAATCAGGTTAAATCTATCGTGGCAAAATATACCTATATTAACAAAGATAAAGAAAAAGATATTTTCATTGCATCCAGCTTCATGAATGCTGATGAGTGTTCTGTAAGATTTAATGGTTATATTACTTTATCCAGGGAATTTTAAAATATTGATTATTGGGTGGCGAGTCGAAATATAATGCAAAAATTTCTTAGTCTGCTTTTTTCCCGGCGCGCGCTGGCAGTTGTGGCCGTTCTGGTTCTGGCGCTGCTGGTCTGGTTTGTCGGGCCGCTGGTGTCATTTGATACCCTGCGCCCGCTGGCCTCCGTGGGTAGCCGGGTAGTGACCATTGCCCTGTTACTGATGCTGCTGGTACTGTGGCTGGTCAACTGGTCGATGAGTATCATCGGCATCAGTGTCCTGTGCCTGGCGATTGGCTTCGTCACACCGCTGCTGGCCCTGGGCGATGTCCATCCGTTTGCACCGCTGTGGGTCCGCCTGACATTAATTGGTTTCATCCTGCTGATGTACGCGCTGTACGGCCTGTACCGGCTGTGGCGTGCGCTGCGTATGGATGAACAACTGCTGCGTCGCTTCCTGCATCCGCGCGGGGAAGAGGTACCGGTGGCAGGCGAGATCAAAGCCGACCTGCGCACCGTCAACCATATTGTCACGCAGGCCATCCGGCAACTGCGGCAGTTGCGGGTGGACATGCCCGGCTGGCGTAAAATCTTCGAGGGGAAACGCTTTCTGTATGAGCTGCCGTGGTTCATGGTGGTCGGCAGTCCCGGTGACGGAAAAACCACGGCCCTGCTGAACACCGGATTGCAGTTCCCGCTGGCGGAGCAAATGGAGCAGACCTCGCGTATCCTGACAGTGCCGGGTGGCGGCACGCTACACTGCGACTGGTGGTTTACCAACGAAGCGGTGTTGATTGATACCGCCGGACGCTACGCGCGCCACGATGACGGAGGCGAAGCGAGCGCCGCGCAGCGCAACGCCGGAGAGTGGCAGGGGTTTCTCGGTCTGCTGCGTAAACATCGCCCCGGCGCGCCGCTTAACGGCGTGATCCTGACGCTAAACGTGGCGGATTTAACCGCACAGTCACCGGCGGAACGCCTGGCGGCCTGCGCCGCTCTGCGGGCGCGACTGGCAGAACTGCGCGAGACCCTGGGGATTCGCTTTCCGGTCTATCTGGTGGTCACCAAAATGGATTTGTTGCCGGGGTTCAGCGAGTATTTTCGCACGCTGACCAGCCATCTTCGCGCACAAATCTGGGGCTTCACGTTGCCGTACAGCCGCAGGCGAAAAACGGGCGACCCGCAGGCGCTGCATGCCGCCTGCGCGCAGGAGCTGGCGCGCCTGACGCTGCGGCTGGATCAGGGACTGGATACCCGGTTACAGGAAGAGTACGACCTTAAAAGCCGCCAGCGGCTGTATACCTTCCCGCGTGAGTTCGCCGCCCTCGGCGAGCCGTTGCTGGAGGCTATTGAACAGATCTTCCTCGATTCAAAATTCGATGCCACGCAACTGAATAACACGCTGCGCGGGGTGTTTTTCACCAGTGCCGCGCAGGCGCAGGCCGACGCCGTGGCCGACCAGTTGAGTATCTGGCAGCGCTTTGTCCGGGCGATAAAAACCGCCCGTGGCGAATCCTCCGCCTCTCTCCCACACGCTCTGCCGGACGGCAACCGCAGCTACTTCCTGCATGACCTGCTGACACAGTTTATTTTCCGTGAAGCGCACCTGGTGGAGCCAAACCTCCAGTGGGGCTGGCGTTACCGCCTGCTGCGCCTCGGCGGGCACCTGCTGGTACTGGTGCTGGCATTCCTGTTGTGGCAGGGGATGCAGACCAGCCAGCAGACCAACGGCGACTATCTGAATGAAATCAGCGCCCGCGCGACCCGGCTGGACGGCGAGGTGAAAGCCTACACCGGTAAACCGGCGATGGCTCCCGTCCCGGCACTGCTGGACAGCGCAAGGGAACTGTCCGCCTGGCCGGAACTGGACCCGGACGCGCCGCCGCTGACCTGGCGCTACGGCCTGTACAGCGTACCGCCGGTAACCGACAGTGTGGCGTCGCTGTACAACCGTCTGCTGGATCAACTGCTGCTACCGCCGCTGGTGAAACGGATGGAGTATGTGCTGGCGGATGCCATTGCCCGTCAGGACAGTAAAGCAGCCTACGATGCCCTGCGCATCTATCTGCTGCTGAATCTGGATAAAGATCACGAAGATAAATACAACGCGGCGGAGATCCAGTCGTGGGTGATTAACGATCTGGGGAACAGCGACAGCGTGGCCGGGTTCGGCGGGCGCGCCGCCGTGCTGACGCATATCGAAGCGCTGTTTGACGGCAGCCGGGTGGTGCATTCACCGTATGAGAAAGATGAGGCGCTGATCCGCCAGGCGCGGGCATTCCTCGACGGTCACACCAGTACCGAGCGTATCTATGCGCGGGCGCTGGCGGCAATGGAGAGCGAAGCGCCGCAGGAGTTCACGCTGGTACGCGCTGTGGGCGCGGATGCGGGAACGGTGTTTGTGCGTAGCAACGGCGCGCCGCTGGATCGGGGCGTGCCGGGTATTTTTACCCGTGAAGGTTACCGGGAGCTGTTCGACAAACGATTACCGGAATTTGTGGCGGCGGCGACGGCGAACGATGGCTGGGTGATGGGCCGGGAGAGTACGCCAAAAAAGCTGACTGACAGCCTGCGCAGCCAGATACCGGGGCAGGAGCAGTCTGTCGCCCGCGAAGTCCGCCGTTTGTACCTGACAGAATATGCCCGCCGCTGGCAGGATTTTCTGGACAGTATCCATAGTATCAACAGTGCCGGGGAAGAGGGCAGTTCCGGCCTGGCGTATGATTTACAGGTGCTGCGCACCCTGGCGTCGCCGGACTCACCGCTGATGCGGCTGGGAAAAGCGGTGGTGGAGCAGACCACGCTGGTGCCGCCGCCGGACCCGCAGGCCAGACAGAAACAACTGGCGCAGCGCGCGTCCGGTAACGCGGGGAAAGTGGTACAGACGGCAAAACTGTTCCAGGATATTCACCCGGAAGAGCGGCTGGAAAAAACGCTGGTGGATGACCGTTTCGCCGCGCTGCGCGAGGTCATTGCCGGGCGGACGGACGGCGGACAGAGCGGCGGTGGGACGATGCAGATCGCTTCGCTGCTGACCATGCTCAACGAGTATTACACCCAACTGACCATTGCTGACAGCGCGCTGGCGGCGGGGACGTTGCCAGCGCGCATTACTGCCGCAGACAAGTTGCAACTGGAGGCGGCGAAACTGCCTGCGCCGCTGAAAAACATCCTGCTGGATCTGACGAAGCAGGGAACGCGCAAAATCAACGCCGGGACCGGCGATGTGCTGAACACCCAGATGGAGGCGATGATGGGCGACGACTGCCGTGACGCCATCGACGGGCGCTATCCGTTCGCCGACAGTCCGCAGGAGGTCAGCGCCGAGGACTTTAACCGCATCTTCGCCAGCGGTGGCGTACTGGATGCTTTCTGGAGCAAACAACTGGCTCCGCTGGCGGACACCGCCAGCGACCCGTGGCGCTACAAACCGACCGAAGGCAACATGACATTGCAGGGGCCGGATCTGACGCCGTTTCAGCAGGCGAAGCAGATCCGCAGCGTGTTTTTTAACAGCGAGGGCGGGAAAAAATTTTCCTGGTCGATGCAGATTAGCGTGGTGGATATGGACCCGGCCATCACGGAACTGGTGATTGATATCGATGGTCAGGTGCTGCGCTACGCCCATGGTCCGGACCGGCCCCTGAAAGTGACGTGGCCGGGACCGCGCAACGGCTCGATGGCGGAAATCACCGCCAGCCCGCGAATTCGCCAGGACACCTCAACGCTACTGACCGGCGGGCCGTGGGCGCTGTTTCATCTGCTGGACGCCGGAAAGGTACAGGAAACGGCGGTGCGGGGGCGCCAACTGGTGGAATATGATTTTGACGGTCGCCGGGTAGTGCTGGAAATCACTGCCGGGCGGGATTTTAACCCGGTCAGCCGGGAGCTGTTGCAGAACTTCAGTTGTCCGGCGAGGGCGTTGTAATGCGCCGGCCAGCGGTGGTATCAGCCCCGGCGATGTTCGGCAGGCTGCCGGACCAGCGCGACTATGTGCGCTGGCGGGTGGGCGCTGAAGAGGGACGAATATGGCAGGACTGGCTGAACCGCCAGACATGGGTGGGCAGCGGGCGGCATATCGTGTTGCCGGAAGGCCAGACGACCGATGAAGAGCGTGACGGCTGGATGCACCTGTCGCCGCGTGGCGAACATGATATGCCCGCGCCGGAACACCATCCGCTGCCGTGGAGCTTTGTGATGTCGCCGGGATTTTTGCCGATGGGTGGGACGACTGACTGGCTGACCGGAGTGCTGATGGCGTCACGGGATAGCGTGGGACGCCCGTGGCCGCTGGTGATTTACCAGCGCTGCGGTCGGGAGTGGCTGGACGAGAGTTTGCAGGAGACGCAGGGCTGGCTGTACTGGCTGGCGAGGCTGGCGGCGCAGCATATCACGCCGGACACGATGCGGCGCGGGCGGCTGACGGAGCAGGTGGACCAGCTATGGGCGATGTGGCAGCCGGGGCCGTGGTGGGCGCAGTGGCTGCGTGGGTTACGACGTACATCGCAGCGCAGCCGGGAATTGACCGGGCTGCCGGATGAAGCACCGGTAGTAGAACTGCCGGGCGTGCGTTATCTGCCGTGGCCGGGCTGGCCGGGTAAGACGCTGGGGCAGGCAACACCGGGGCAAGGCTGGTTCTGGCAGCAGAACAGTGAAGGGCGGTATGTGGATGCGCTGCGACTGGTGGATGAAAAAAATAGAGGTCAGATGCTGTGAAAAAGTACGCTGTAGAGGTTCTGTTTATGTCTGCCTGTGCAGGAATGTTCCTGCCCGTATTTGCCTGGGGCGGAACAGATGTAAACATTGATAACCCGCTGGCGGAGTGTGTGGATATCCATCCCGTTCATCGTCAGGAAATGGATAACCTTACCATTCTGAAAACAACGGTCACACTGAAAAAAAGTACCGGTGAATGTGGCTGTTTCTCAGCATTAATCAGCTATACCAGCTTACTGGCGCAGGATGTTGAGGGTTACGGACGCGGAAGTGCATATTCCCTTCAGGAGGGGAATATCTCACTGGCGAAGATGCAGGGACGTTATCCTTTCAGCTTTGTATTATCGGTGGATAACCAGTCTGTACGGGATCAGAAGCTGGCGCTAATGATACGTTGTACACCACCGCTGTAATACACAGAATAGTCAGGGAGAAGATGATGGCAGTAAGACTGACTTTTGACGGGCAAAAGCTGACATGGCCTGGTATCGGGATATTCAAGGCGACCACGGGGTTACCGGATTTACAGTGGCCAGATAAACAGTGTGTGCCGGATGCGGCGATACCGGAAGGGAATTATAAATTGTTTATTCAGTTTCAGGGGGAGGCACCGATAAGAAATGCTGCGGATTGTGATCTGGGACCATCATGGGGCTGGAGTACCATTCCGCGAGGCCAGGCTGCCGGAACATGTGAGATATACTGGGCGAACTGGGGATATAACCGTATCCGGCTGGAATCAGCGGATGAGAAGACCCGAAAAGCCTGTGGGGGCAAGCGGGGTGGTTTTTATATCCATGATTCCACCAAAGGTTACAGTCATGGTTGTATTGAAGTGGAACCGGTGTTTTTCCGTATTCTGAAACAGGAGACGGAAAAAGAAAATGGTGAAAAGACATTTACGGTTAATGTTAAGTATGTTTCTGGTCAGCAAACGAATGGTGGAACAAAACAATAATACCGTTAAAACCGGCTGAAATTATCGTGTCTGGACGTGCTGTGGTGGTCAATGATTACAATGGTGGCCAGATAAGTAATGAGCACCAATGATAAAGTATATGACTGGCGGTGTGCTGGTTATTAATCAAATTTCTATAAAATGCAATGCGAATCTGGTAAGCGTAATAAAAATAAAATCATAATATTGTTATGTTCATTTCCTTATTTATGTAATTCAGTATTTATGTTATGTGCTAATTTTTGTGTCTTTATTTTCATGGCTCTTGTCAGCAATATACCCTGTTCTTCTGGTAAATATTCAAATATAACAGGCTGGTTGCATTATAAAGTGCGGGGCACTGTTTCCTGACGGTGAGTCTATTTATTTTAATCCGGTATTAAAGGAGTCACTACCATGAGTTTTGTATCCACAAATAATAAATCCGGTATGGGAGGGCTGACGACAACCACGCCGCCGATAACCGGAGAAAGTGGCGGTGTCACCGCAGATTCAGTCGCCGGAAGCGTGGCAGATGCGGCGGAAGCCGCCGTGGAACAGGCTGCGGGATCGCTGTTTGGCGCATTGCCGGAGCCATCAGGACTGGTGAAAGCCGCGGTGGCAGCGGCGCAGGCTGCCGCCGCCGCAGGTATGGCGCAGGATGCGGTATCGGCCATCGTCTCTGCTGTTGCAGGCGGGCCGGGGGCGCATAATGTGACGGTCAGCGGCAGCGCCGTACCGCCGGGCGCATTACTGTTCGCCAGCCTGGACGGCGGCGAAACATTAAGTGAACTGTTCAGTTATGTGGTACAGCTAAAAACGCCCGACACCCTGAATCTGGGCTATGTCTCCCCGGCGGCCAACCTGCCGCTCAAACCGATGGTGGGCAAAGATCTGTGCGTCAACATCGAACTGGATGGTGGCGGTAAACGACATATCAGCGGGCTGGTCACGGCGGCGCGGGTGGTGGGCCATGAAGGGCGTTCGGTTACCTATGAGCTGCGTATGGAGCCGTGGGTAAAACTGCTGACCCATACCAGCGACTACAAAGCATTCCAGAATAAAACCGTGGTGGATATTCTGGATGAAGTGCTGGCGGAATACCCCTACCCGGTGGAAAAGCGGCTGGTGGAAAGCTACCCGGTACGCACCTGGCAGGTGCAGTACGGTGAAACTGATTTTGATTTTCTTCAGCGACTGATGCAGGAGTGGGGCATCTACTGGTGGTTTGAGCACAGCGAGGACAGCCACACGCTGGTGCTGGCGGATGCCATCAGCGCCCACAAAGCATGTCCGGACTCGCCGCTGGTCGAGTGGCACCAGGAAGGGCTGAAGCTGGACAAGGAGTTTATCCACACTATCACGGCAAACGAGAGTCTGCGGACTGGCCAGTGGGTGCTGGATGATTTCGATTTTACGAAGCCACGTTCATTGCTGGCAAACACCGTGGCAAACCCGCGTGAAACCGGTCATGCCACCTACGAGCATTATGAGTGGCCGGGAGACTACTTCGACAAGAGTGAAGGCGAGATGCTGACGCGCATTCGTATGGAAGCGCAGCGCAGCCCCGGCAGTCGGGGGCTGGGGGGAGGGAATATCCGCACACTCATGACCGGTTATACCTTCACGCTGGAAAACTATCCCACTGCCGAAGTCAATCAGGAATACCTGCTGATGCAGACCTTGCTGTTTGTGCAGGACAACGCGCAGCACAGCGGGCAGGACCAGCACTTTACCTTTTCCACCCGTTTTGAACTGCACCCCACCCGCGAGGTGTTCCGCCCGCAGCGGACGGTGAGCAAACCCCACACCAAAGGGCCGCAGAGCGCCATCGTCACCGGCCCGGCGGGCCAGGAAATCTGGACGGATCAGTACGGGCGGGTAAAGGTACAGTTTGGTTGGGATCGCTACGGCAAAATGGATGAAAACAGCTCCTGCTGGATACGCGTCAGCTACCCGTGGGCGGGCAAAGGCTTCGGGATGATCCAGATCCCGCGTATCGGCCAGGAAGTGCTGGTGGATTTCAAAAACGGCGATCCGGATCTGCCGATCATCGTGGGGCGTACCTACAACCAGGACACCATGCCGCCGTGGGGACTGCCGGGCGCGGCAACACAGAGCGGGATATACAGCCACACTATCGGCGGCGGACCGACCAATGCCAACGCTCTGCGTTTTGAAGATAAACCCGGTAGTGAAGAGGTCTGGCTACATGCTGAAAAAGATCAGCGTATTGAAGTTAATAATAATGAAAGTCACTGGGTGGGGAATAATCGGGTTAAGGTCATTGATCAGTCAGAAATAGCCACTATTGGCGCTGTCCGCGACCATAAAGTTCAGTATGACGATACCTCTCTGGCCGGAGGAAATAAAACCATTCAGACAGTAAAAGAGTTATATCTGGCAGCGGGTGATTCTATTACTCTGAGTTGTGGTGACACCGTTCTGTACATGAGCAGTAAGGGGGAATTTTACGTAACCTGTAAAACGTTCAATATTACTGCAACAGATGCCGATGGTCAGATTAATACTATAAAAGGGCAGCTGGATTTAAATATGGATAAAAGAGAACCCAAAGTGGGAACATTTGGTGAGTCAGAAAAAACAGCAATGGCAGCAGTAATTAAGGAAACTTTCCCACCCAAAGAATAGTTTTTATTTTAGTGCCGGACTTATCAACACTTTCAGACCAAAAAGGATTTTATATAATCATGACGAACTATTATATCAACGAAGCCATCTTGAGTTTCTCCGGTAATATATCCCAGGACAGCACCCTCAATATGATCCGCCTGAGCGATCCGGATGCGGCGCTGATTATCAGCCGCGGCAAAATGCAGGACGGTGATGAGCTGGCGTCCCAGGTTGAACAACAGATGAAAAAACTGGAAAAGCAGGTTAAGGAACTGCGTTATACGCCAGCACAGGTTGTCCGGCTGGGTATTGACGGGAAAATGGAAGGGCTGGAAATACAGAGTCAGTTTATCCGGGGTAATGAGCATGTATATCAGTACCAGGCGGTATTTGTGCTACAGAGCAGCCGGGTAATGATGGCCCTGACCTATGCCCGCTCAACAGCGTTAACCGAAGCGGATAGGGGGCGCTGGGCGGATATCAAAAAGAATCTGCGTTTCAGGTTGGACCCGGAAAACACGGCAACCGGACAATAACACAGGGAGTGTGGTATGGGAGAAGCATTCTGGGCGGCAAGGGAAGGCGACGCGCTGCTGCATACGTCCTTTCTGGCAGATCTGGTGGGCAGTGCGCTGGAATTCGCCATCAATGCGGTTATTGATTTTGCGGCACTGGCTGTTGTGGCGCTGGCGACGGGGGCTACGGTGGCAACGCTGGGATGCAGCGCCGTATTACTTGTGGGGACCGTGGTCGGCGCGACGATGTTGCTGAGTGGCGCCGGGGAGAAAATCAGTAAAGCCTGTGAAGACATAGCCAACAGCCTTTTTCCGCCGAAAATTGAGGGATATATCCTGACCGGCTCAGGCGATACCCGGATTAACAGCAAACGGGCGGCGCGGGCGGCGGCAACGGCATTATCACGCCATGATGTAGAAACCCTGGATGCGCAGGCGCAGGCGCAGGCAGAGGCAGAAGAAGAAAAACGCAGGCAGGACGCCAAATCAATGTGGGATGTGGCCGGGGAATATCTGGATGCAGTAAAAGGCCGGGCAGAGAATATGGCTAAGGGCGTCGTTTCCGTGGTGAGCCGGATGGGATCAGCAGAAGGATGGGCCTCGCTGGGAAATGATGCTCTGGCGGAGGCGGGCGATATGCTTTCCGACACGGGCCACTTTATTTCAGAGATGTGGCAGCCCACGGTGGCAACGGCATATCCGGGGTCTGACCCGAAACAGGATGATAAAATCGACTGCCACAAACATCCCTCTTCATTCACCCAGTTTATGGCACAGAAACTGCAGGCGCTGACGGATGACCCGGTGGGGACGGTACTGGGGGCGATGAACACTTTCGATGTGCTGGAAGCCGGTTTTCAGGCGGCAAGCGCGCTTATCGGCAGCGTGTCGAACCTGTTCAAAGGCGACGATGAGCCGCCCGCAGCAGAATATATCGCCGAAGGGACGCGGGATGTGCGTATCAACAGCCAGCCTGCGGCGCGCAGCGGGGTACGCTGTACCTGCGAGGCAAAAGTGGTGGATGAGCCTGAGAACGGCGTACATGTATCCGGTGATGTACGTATCGGCGGGCCGCTTCTGGTGGTACGGGATATCAAAAGCGGTAAGTCACAAATAACCCTGGTGACCACTATTGCGCTGACGTTCATGCAGCCCGGACGGGCGTCAGCTAAAAGTGCCTGCTTTATGATGGGATTGGGCATTAACATGATGGTTCAGAAGGCGGGGAGTGCGCTGAACCGCCCGGTAAACGCCGCCACCGGAGCCAAGTACCTGGCAGGCGATGATGACGTTGATTTCAGTCTGCCCGGCCACTTCCCGCTGGAGTGGCAGCGGACCTACAGCAGCCGTGATGAACGGACGGAGGGGATGTTCGGGCGGGGCTGGAGCGTGCTGTATGAAGTGTGCCTGGAGCGTACGCCGGACAACCCGGATGAAAACTGCATGACGTATATATCCCCAATGGGACGGCGAATTGACCTGCAGGCGGTGGAGCCGGGGAGCGGTTTTTACAGCCCCGGCGAGGGGCTGGCGGTACGGCGCAGCGAACAGGGCCACTGGCTTATCAGCAGTGATGACGGCGTGTACAGGCTGTTTGAAGCGGACCCGTTCAGCCCACAGCGTCGGCGGCTGAAAATGCTGGGCGACCGCAACAGTAACTGCCAGCACCTGACCTACGACAACCACGGGCGTCTGGTGGAAATCAGCGGCGATCGGCAGCGCCCCTGCATCCGGCTGCACTATGAGCTGGCAGCGCACCCGCAGCGCGTGACGCGCATCTTCCGCCATTACCCGGAAGGGGAGCCGGAGCTGCTGCGGCGTTACCGCTACGATGAGGCGGGGCGGCTGAACGGGGTGGTGGACAACGCAGGTCAGTATCAGCGCGAGTTTGCGTACGACGACAACGACTGCATGACGATGCACCGGGAGCCGGGCGGCGAACGGTATTACTACACCTGGGCGTGGTTTGAAGGCCCGGACGATGCGGCGTGGCGGGTGACGGGCCATCATACGGACAGCGGCGAGCAGTACCGTCTGGACTGGAATCTGGCAGAACGCTCGCTGTGCGTGACGGATAGCCTGGGGCGTACGCGCTGCCACTGGTGGGATGCGCAGGGCCTGGTGACGGCGTACCGGGACGAGGCCGGGCAGATGACCACTTTCCGCTGGAGCGATGAAGAGCGGTTACTGCTGGGGATGACGGACGCGCAGGGCGGCAAATGGCGTTATGTCTATGACCGTCTCGGCCACCTGACGGAGACGCATGACCCGCTGGGCCGGGTTGAGCAGACGCAGTGGCATCCGGTGTGGCACCAGCCGGAAACGGAGGTGGATGCCGCGGGGGCGGCGTGGCGTTATGAGTATGATGAGCGGGGCAACCTGCAGGCGGTCAGCGACCCGCTGCACCAGCGCACGGTATACGGGTATGACCGGCACGGCCAGGTGGTGCGGATAACCGACGCGCGGGGCGGAGATAAATACCTGCAGTGGAACGAAGCCGGGCAGCTTATGCGCCACACGGACTGTTCTGGCTCGCAGACGGCATGGTTTTATGATGAACGCACGCGGCTGGAAAGGGTGACGGACGCGGAGAGTAACAGTACGCGTTACAGCTATGACGGCAACGGACATCTGACGGAGGTCATGTTCGCGGACGGGCGTACGGAGCGTTACCAGCCGGATGCGGCGGGACGGCTGGTGAAATACACCAGCCCGGCGGGGCAGATAACACGCTGGCAGCGGGACGGCCAGGGGCGGGTGCGCAGGCAGACGGATGCGACGGGTCGCAGGACGGCGTATGAGTACGACGCTTACGGGCGGCTGACCACGCTCACGAACGAGAACGGGGAAAGCTACCGGTTCCGGTACGATGTTCTGGACCGGTTGACTGAACAGACGGACCCCGGCGGCAGCCGCCGGGCATACGGGTATAGCGCGCTGAATGCGGTGACGGCAGTGATATACGGCGGGGAGCGCGGGGGCGAAATCCGCCACGGTCTGGAGCGTGATGCGGCGGGGAGGCTGACGGCGAAAATCACGCCGGAGACGCGCACGGAATACCGGTACGACGCGGCGGACCGTCTGCTGGAAATCCGCCGCAGGCAGCATGATGCGGCGGAAGGCGGAGAGCCGGAAGTTATCCGGTTCAGCTACGACAGTGCGGGTAACCTGCTGAGCGAGGAGACGGCGCAGGGCGTGCTGCAGAACCGGTACGATGTTCAGGGCAACCGCACAGAAACGCAGATGCCGGACGGGCGGACGCTGCGGTACCTGTACTACGGGAGCGGCCATCTCCAGCAAATCAACCTGGGGCGTGATGTCATCAGCGAGTTCACGCGCGACCACCTGCACCGTGAGGTGCAGCGGAGCCAGGGGCGGCTGGACACGCGGCGGATGTACGACCGGACGGGCCGGTTAACGCGGAAACTGACCTGTAAAGGAATGCGCGGTGTGGTGCCGGAGACGTTTATTGACCGGGAATATGCGTACAGCGGCCAGGATGAGCTGCTGAAAAAGCGGCACAGCCGGCAGGGGGTGACGGATTATTTTTACGACACGACGGGGCGCATCACGGCGTGCCGGAATGAGGCATACCTGGACAGCTGGCAGTACGACGCGGCGGCGAACCTGCTGGACAGGCGGCAGGGAGAGACCGCGCAGGCGGGTGCAGGCAGCGTGGTGCCGTTCAACCGGATAACGTCATACCGTGGGCTGCATTACCGTTACGATGAATATGGCCGGGTTGTGGAAAAGCGGGGCCGCAACGGTACGCAGCACTACCGCTGGGATGCGGAGCACCGGCTGACGGAAGTGGCGGTCATCCGGGGGAGCACCGTACGGCGTTACGGGTACGTGTACGACGCGCCGGGCAGGCGGGTGGAGAAGCACGAACTGGACGCGGAAGGAAAGCCGTATAACCGGACGACGTTTTTATGGGACGGAATGCGGCTGGCGCAGGAGTGCAGGCTGGGAAGAAGCAGCAGCCTGTATATCTACAGCGACCAGGGGAGCCACGAGCCGCTGGCGCGGGTGGACAGGGCGGCGCCGGGCGAAGCGGATGAGGTGCTGTATTACCATACGGACGTAAACGGCGCGCCGGAGGAGATGACGGACGGCGGGGGCAATATTGTCTGGGAAGCGGGCTATCAGGTATGGGGGAACCTGACGCATGAAAAAGAAACCCGGCCCGTACAGCAGAACCTGCGTTTCCAGGGGCAATATCTGGACAGGGAAACGGGGCTGCATTACAATTTGTACAGATTTTATGATCCGGATATCGGGAAGTTTATATCGGGCGACCCTATTTCGATCCGGGGCGGGATAAATCTTTATCAGTATGCGCCTAATCCGCTGTCATGGATAGATCCGTTAGGCCTTGCTGGATGTAATGCCCAACAACGGCGCAATATATCTGATTTACGAAATGGTAAAGATGTCACGGTTAGAAGTATTGACGAAGCAAGAGCATTATTAGATAACATGCCGGATCTTAGACCTCATGTTGACAATTTTCCTGCAAGGTCTGGAGAGCTTTATATTGGCACTAAATTCAGCGATGTATGGAAACAACCAGCGGGAACATATCGGGGTGATTTATATAATGTGAAAAATCCATTATCTAATGTTGTTCATAATTCTAAAAATCCATTACACGATAATAATCCGCACTATAATATTATCTTTGGTGATGGTACTAAAGCTGGGATAATTATCGTTCCTTAGTGAGGTTTGCATGAGAAATACAATAGATAATAGGATGTTAGATTCAATTCCATTAGTGGAAAGAACCATTGAATCGTCTGGAAATGAACTGCTTATTACATACAATATAATTGGTGATTTAGACTTCGATATTACACTCAGGAAAACTTATCAATCTTATGAACAATTAGAAAATTCAATTTTGGTTTTTTTATCTGATGAAAAAAAACATAATGAAGATATATTAAATTGGGATGATGATTTTTCCATTAAGCAGAAAAAATCAAAAAAAGAACTATTTTTAAGATTTGCTACTGGTCAGTTATTCTTGCCCGATAATGGAGAAGGATTTGTTTTTGATGGTGATATAAATCACATGAGATCGTGGATGGATAAATTATAAAATCTTTGTGAGGTTTATTTTTATAAGTTGGGGAAATATTGAATTTCCTCAACTCTTTATTATTTAACCTCTCAAATCCCGTCTTCGAGTCTGCTCCGGTTTATCAACGGAATATCCCCGGTATTATTCAGTAAGCCGGGAAAATCTTTTAACCATGTCTTAACTTTCCAGTGATTAATATATGTCACGCTCATACCTTCAATACAGCCCCACAGTTCACGGGTATTATGCGGCGTGATCACGATGCAGTCTTTCATCACCCGAATTTTCACAGGCATCCCGTTAATAAATCTGGCCTGCGCCATCCAGTCGCCGCATAAACGAACCGAGCGTCCTTCAACGCATGAATAAAACTCACAGTGGGTAAAATCCGGCACAGTATCAGGATCGCGTATCGATCTCGCTTTTTTAGTGGGTTTCAGCAGATTGGCATTTTCTGCTGATGTTCATCGTGATCAACTGAGACTGGAAAAGAAACATCAGTATTACAGGGAACAGAAAGCGAATGCTACAACCGACTTGGGTTGCCGGAGACGGTGAACTCACCGGGGAAACAGCAGGACAGGTATACCTGGAATGCGCTGGGGCTGATGAGCAGCCACCGGCGCATCACGGGGAGCGTGGAGAGCTGGCGGTATACGCCGCGCGGTCTGCTGGCGGCGCACACGGATGAGGAGAAGCGTGAGACGCGCTGGCAGTACACGCCGGAAGGCCGGGTGGCAGCGCTGACCAACGGCAACGGGGCGCAGTACCGGTTCAGTCACGATGCGGACGGCAGGCTGGTGCGTGAGGTGCGCCCGGACGGACTGAGCCGTACTTTTATCCTGGACGACAGCGGTTATCTGACGGCGATACAGACCACGGGCACGCAGGGCGGCGTGCGGCGGGAGACGCAGCAGCGGGATGCGCTGGGCCGTCTGCTACGGACGGAGAATGAACACGGCCAGCGGACGTTCAGCTACAACCGGCTGGACCAGATAACGGCAGTGACGCTCACGCCCACGGAGGCGGGGCAACAGCAGCACCGGATGCAGGCCGACACGGTGCGTTTTGAGTATGACCGCAGCGGCTGGCTGACGGCGGAGCACGCGGGGAACGGTAGCATATGTTATCAGCGCGACGCGCTGGGCAACCCGACGGACATCACGCTGCCGGACGGGCAGCACCTGACGCATCTGTATTACGGGAGCGGGCATCTGTTACAGACGGCGCTGGATGGCCTGACGGTGAGCGAGTATGAGCGCGACAGCCTGCACCGTCAGATAATGCGCACGCAGGGGCAGCTTGCGACGTACAGCGGCTATGACGACGACGGGCTGCTGAGCTGGCAGCGCAGCCTGGCGTCCGGCAGTGCCCCTGTTCTTCCCGGCCAGCGCCCAGCGCGGCAGGGCTGCGTGACGTCGAGGGACTATTACTGGAACAACCACGGCGAGGTGGGCACGATTGACGACGGCCTGCGTGGCAGCGTGGTGTACAGCTATGACAGAAGCGGTTACCTGACCGGACGCTCAGGTCAGATGTATGACCACGACCGTTATTATTACGATAAGGCGGGCAACCTGCTGGATAACGAAGGGCAGGGAGCGGTGATGAGCAACCGGCTGCCGGGCTGTGGTCGTGACCGTTACGGCTATAACGAGTGGGGCGAGCTGACCACGCGGCGCGACCAGCAACTGGAGTGGAACGCGCAGGGGCAGCTGACGCGGGTCATCAGCGGCAACACGGAGACGCACTACGGCTACGATGCGCTGGGGAGGCGAATCCGCAAGGCGACGTACGGGCGGCACACGGGTCATACGGCGCGGAGCCGGACGGACTTTGTGTGGGAGGGGTTCAGGCTGTTGCAGGAGAACGTGCAGCAGCAGGGCTGGCGGACATATCTGTACGATGCGGAACAGCCGTACACGCCGGTGGCGAGCGTGACGGGAAAGGGAGAAAGCAGGCAGGTGTGGTATTACCACACGGATGTGACGGGCACGCCGCAGGAGGTGACGGCGGCGGACGGAACGCTGGTGTGGGCGGGGTATATCAGGGGGTTTGGAGAGAATGCGGCGGACATCAGCAACAGCGGGGCGTACTTTCACCAGCCGCTGCGGCTGCCGGGGCAGTATTTTGACGACGAGACGGGGTTGCATTACAATCTGTTCAGATATTATGCACCGGAGTGTGGCAGGTTCGTCAGTCAGGACCCGATAGGGTTAAAAGGCGGGATAAACCTTTATCAGTATGCGCCTAATCCGATTAGATGGATCGATCCATTAGGACTTGATTATACAACCTGGCAAATTCATTCCCCTGGTTATGGTGATGTTGTTCAAAAAGGACTTCATTTTTATGCCCCTGGTGGTGTTGAATTATCTGTAAGACCTGATAATAAAGGTGGTATAACATTTACAAATGCAATCCCAAATGAAGCAGGAAGTCCAAAAGTAACAAAAGCAATTGCATTGGCTAAAGAACATTTTGAAAAAGATGTCAGATTCAGAAATGATATACTGAATAAGGCAAATGAAGCGGTGCAATCTGTTCTTGATCATGCAAAAAGAGAAACTGGATCTTTGCGTGATTTGGCTAATGGTCGATCAAGAGAGTTTCGTGATATTGCCCGAAACGTGGAAAGACATAATACACGTGGAGGGTGTGTATGAAACATAATAAATGGAATCCTGCATTTAAATTGGATGTAATGAATGTTATTAAAGATCTTTCTATTAAAGGTTTATGTGTTGGCTCATCTATTGCTCAACTTCATGAAATAATGGGAGAGCCAGAACTACCAGTGGCAAGAATGGGTAAGAAATCAAAAATATATTATTGGCTTTATGGTAATGTTAGTTTCCTTTCCGAAGGAGACTATGTGATAGCTATAGATATTGATTTTCATAGCAATAGAGAACGGGTGATTACGTTTGATAAGACAATGAATTGGGAGATCAATGATTGGTTAAATTTAGCGAATGAAAATGAATTTGACATAAATAATGATAATAAATTGTTTTATTTAACTCATGATGGCATTTCAATTTGTTTATCTCAAAATGGTAGGCTGGGCATGGTTTCTCTTCGGTGAGAATAAGAGGTGATATTTTATTTTTTAAATATGCCGGGAGATTTAAATTCCCGGCTTTTATTATTTAACCCCCATCAAATCCCGCCTTCGAGCCTGCTCCGCTTAATCACCGGAATATCCCCGGTATCGTTCAGCGCCCCCGGAAAGGTTTTTAGCCACGCTTTCACCTTCTTTTGATTAATAAAAGTCACGCCCATCCCTTCAATACAGACAAAGAGTCCGCGGGTATGCTGCGGCGTGATCACGATGCAATCCCTCATTACCCGCACCTTGACGGGCATCCCGTTAATAAACCCCGCCTGCGGCATCCATTCACCGTACAAACGAACTGAAAGTCTCTCAACGCGTGAGTATGTAAGTATCCCGCATAATCGAGCCATTCACATTTAGAGATCATCCGACATAATCAATCTGCCAACGCAGGAGATCGCTATGCGTAAAGCCCGTATTACTGCGCACCAGATCATCGCTGTGATTAGATCAGTCGAATCCGGACGGACTGTTAAAGATGCCTGCCGGGAGGCCGGTATTTCTAAAGCCACCAGGGACAACTGGAAGTCTGGATACGGCGGCAGGGATACGCGTGGAATCACAAAAGGCTCCACCGTATTTACTGTCTGCTCAAGCTGAATTTTCGCCGTAAGGGTAAACAACGGCTGCCGGTACGCAATCCCTCGCCACTGGTCACGCCGGAAGCGCTGAACCAGAGCTGGTCTGTGGGCGTCGTTTTCGCACGTTCAATGTTGTTGATGACTGTAATCGTGAAGCGTTGTCGATTGAAATCGATCTGAATCTGCCAGCTCTGCGAGTGGTCCGTGTACTCGACAGGATTACAGCAACCGCGGTTATCTGGCCATGCTGCGTATGGATAAGGGACCGGAATTTATCTCGCTGGCACTGGCTGAATGGGCAAAGAAACATGCAGTAAAGCTGGCGTTTATCCAGCCGGGTAAGCCGAAGAAAAACGTTTTCATCGAGCGCTTTAACCGGGCATACCGTACAGAAATACTCAATTCTTATCTGTTCAGAACGCTGAATGAGGTGTGGGAAATTATGGATAAAGGGTTATCAGAATATAACTGCGAACGTCCACATGAATCGCGGAACAATATGATACCGAAGGAATACCGCTAACAACATTATCTGGCCGGAATCTTAAAAATGCATGGAACTAAAACGGGTCTATTTACAGGGGCACCTGCGATGAATTTCGCTGCACTGAAAAGCGATACCGGATGAGAGCTGCTTCAAATTAATGTGCCATGTTCACGGGGAGGTTGTGCGACGTTTGCATAATCCAGCAAGAACTGAAAGGAAGGGGAGAGCTTTTTCATGCCTGTATAATCAGTCTGGCCTGTGTCAGTCAGCTCTTAGTGTTGAGACTCTCGTTGGAGCGTTATAATTGCTTTTCCGTTTCGGAAAACAAGATTTTCCATTAAAGATCTTCCCTGCGAGGAAAAGTTAACTAATAATCTTACCGTCGAGTTAGGAGATGTATGTTTAAATATAAACAATGTTGCAACGATGCCTGATAATTATTCTCTCTTCGAAAATAAGTTTCCCACACCCAGTGTGGTGGGTGTCATTGTAATGTTATCACTTGAATGTAAATGGAGGGTATAATTATTTTTTGACTAGTATTCTATTCCACCCCGACAACACGATATTAACATCGATATTGGTTATGTCGGCAACAACGTTGTTTTTCTTAGATTAGGATATGTTGTAAATCTCGGGTAGTAAAGGGGATTTTTTTAAATGAAAAATGCGAAAAAATTAATTATCGCAAGCGTGTTGAGCATGATAACTGCTAGTTGTTATGCTGGTTCAATCGTGGTGGGCTCAGAGCAACAAAGTTCAGTGGATATTGGCTTTGTCTCTCCCCAGCAGTTGAGCGTAACATTTGCTCCAGTGGCGGGCTTAAAGGCTGGGGTGATTAAGTCTAATACGGAGATTGCGACTATTGCAGTTAGTTCTGTTGCTGCTAAACAATTCGCGATCGCAGCGGATTTTAAGGCAAAGAATGTCATGAATGGCGATACATGGACTTTATATGGTAAAAATACTGGCAAAGGAATCAAAGTGTACTTCTATGGTGAGACAACCTCACCAAAGGGGAATGTAAATTACAATGGGCATCAGTGGATCATATATGATATTAACGACAAACTTGGTGTTAAACTAGCTGGAGATCAGAATGTCCCAGCTGATGTCTTCCCAATGACTGTAAACATAGCGGCATATCAAGCTTAATAGTAAGCAACTTCTATTAAGTATTATTAAGGCTTAAAGCATTCCCAGCCACAGGCTTTTCTGTACGGTGAATTTTGGTATGACATTATTCATTCTTGATGTGCTGGGGGATTTTGAAAAGGTGGATTTCCGATGAAAAACGTAAAAGATTTAATTATCGCAAGCGCATTGAGCATTATGGCTGCTAGTTGTTATGCTGGCTCGCTCGTGCCGAATACAAGCACTGGCGTGTCGGCGGATGTAAACTTCAGCAATCCTGGACAACTACAAGCACAGCTTACTCCAGTGTCTGGCTTGGTGGCAGGGCCTCATAAGGGTGATGAGGCTATTGCTATGCTTTCGGTAAGCGGTTCGAGCAAACAATACGCGGTAACGGGAGATTATTCTAAACCTGAAGTAGTGGGCAACGACAGCGATGTGTGGACGGTAACTGGTAAAAGTGGTAATACCATTAAAGTTACCTTTGGGGGGGTAGCCTGTGCCAATAAAGGTTCATTAGTGGATGGTGCTTCGCATAAGTGGTGGGTATATGACATGACAGATAAAGTCGCTGTGAAATTGTCTGGATCACAAACGGTAAAGGCTGATACTTATCCAGTGACGCTACACATAGCGGAGTATCAAGCTTAATAGTAAACAACTTTTATTGCGCCTTATTAAGGCGCAATAAATATCAAGTCATACATTTTTTTATAACTTGTAATATGAAAATTATTAGTTTTGGTGTAATGGCGGCTGTTTTATTCGTCTCTAATTCTATAACTCCTCCAGTGTATGCCACTGAGCAGAAATTAAGTTTAAACACTAAATCATTCAGCGTGAAGCTGGGGGCTACACGGGTGATTTATCACTCTGGTACAGCTGGAGCCACGCTCTCGGTGAGCAACCCGCAGAATTACCCTATTTTGGTTCAGTCTTCAGTCAAAGCAGCAGACAAAAGTTCGCCTGCTCCCTTTTTGGTGATGCCGCCTCTATTTCGTTTAGAAGCGAACCAGCAGAGTCAACTGCGTATTGTCCGTACTGGTGGTGACATGCCAACGGATCGTGAGACTTTACAGTGGGTCTGTGTAAAGGCGCTACCACCCGAAAATGAACCGTCGGATACACAGGCTAAGGGCGCGACCCTTGACCTCAATTTGTCCATTAACGTCTGTGATAAGCTGATTTTCCGCCCGGATGCCGTGAAGGGGACGCCGGAAGATGTTGCAGGAAATTTAAGATGGGTGGAGACGGGCAACAAACTTAAGGTGGAGAACCCCACCCCGTTTTACATGAATTTAGCCTCCGTCACAGTAGGGGGAAAGCCCATTACAGGGCTTGAGTATATCCCCCCTTTTGCTGACAAAACACTAAATATGCCAGGTAGTGCCCATGGTGATATCGAGTGGAGAGTTATTACAGACTTTGGTGGTGAAAGTCATCCGTTCCACTACGTCCTTAAATAAATCCAGGGGCTTAGCGGCAGAATATGAAGTTCAAACAACCTGCCTTGCTACTGTTTATCGCGGGAGTGGTTCACTGCGCAAATGCGCACGCTTACACATTCGATGCATCAATGTTGGGCGATGCAGCGAAAGGGGTTGATATGTCGCTCTTTAACCAGGGGGTACAACAGCCAGGGACTTATCGAGTGGACGTAATGGTGAATGGTAAACGTGTCGACACCCGTGATGTGGTGTTCAAATTAGAAAAGGATGGGCAAGGAACGCCTTTTCTGGCTCCTTGTTTGACGGTCAGTCAGCTTTCACGCTACGGCATAAAAACGGAAGATTACCCTCAGTTGTGGAAAGCAGCAAAGCCCCCAGATGAGTGTGCGGATCTGACCGCCATTCCACAGGCTAAAGCGGTACTGGATATCAATAATCAGCAACTGCAACTGAGTATTCCGCAGTTGGCGTTGCGTCCGGAATTTAAGGGGATCGCTCCTGAAGATCTCTGGGATGATGGTATTCCGGCGTTTCTGATGAACTACAGTGCGAGGACAACGCAGACGGATTACAAAATGGATATGGAGAGGCGTGACAACTCTTCCTGGGTACAACTGCAACCGGGAATCAATATAGGTGCGTGGCGTGTCCGCAATGCGACCAGCTGGCAGCGGAGTGGTCAACTGTCGGGGAAGTGGCAGGCAGCATATACCTATGCTGAGCGTGGACTGTACTCACTAAAAAGTCGTCTGACTCTGGGGCAAAAGACTTCGCAGGGGGAGATATTTGATAGTGTGCCATTTACCGGTGTGATGTTGGCATCGGATGACAACATGGTGCCCTACAGTGAGCGGCAGTTTGCTCCGGTAGTGCGTGGGATTGCCCGCACGCAGGCTCGGGTGGAGGTCAAACAGAATGGTTACACCATTTACAACACCACTGTGGCGCCCGGACCGTTTGCACTGCGGGATCTGTCGGTAACAGACAGTAGTGGTGATCTGCATGTCACCGTGTGGGAGGCCGATGGCAGTACACAAATGTTTGTGGTGCCGTATCAGACCCCGGCGATAGCACTGCACCAGGGATATTTGAAGTACAGCCTGTTGGCGGGCCGATACCGATCGTCAGACTCTGCAACGGATAAGGCGCAGATGGCGCAGGCTACGTTGATGTATGGTCTGCCGTGGAATCTCACTGCATATGGCGGTATACAGAGTGCAACGCACTATCAAGCTGCATTGCTTGGTTTGGGGGGATCTCTCGGGCGGTGGGGGAGTTTATCTGTCGATGGAAGCGACACACACAGTCAGCGTCAGGGGGAAGCGGTACAGCAAGGAGCCTCCTGGCGACTGCGTTACAGCAACCAGCTGACTGCGACGGGGACAAATTTTTTTCTGACGAGATGGCAGTATGCCTCGCAGGGCTATAACACCCTATCCGATGTGCTCGACAGTTATCGACATGATGGCAACCGTCTATGGTCGTGGCGGGAAAATTTGCAGCCGAGCTCGCGTACCACCCTGATGTTGAGTCAGTCATGGGGGAGGCATTTGGGCAATCTGAGTTTAACCGGTTCCCGTACCGACTGGCGTAATCGCCCCGGTCATGATGACAGCTACGGACTGAGTTGGGGAACCTCTATCGGAGGGGGCTCGCTGTCATTGAACTGGAATCAAAACAGAACGCTGTGGCGCAATGGCGCGCACCGTAAAGAGAACATAACCAGCCTGTGGTTCAGTATGCCATTAAGCCGCTGGACGGGGAATAATGTAAGTGCTAGTTGGCAGATGACTTCACCATCACACGGTGGTCAGACGCAACAAGTGGGGGTCAACGGAGAGGCATTCAGTCAGCAACTGGATTGGGAGGTGCGTCAGAGTTACCGTGCCGATGCCCCGCCAGGTGGTGGTAATAACAGCGCATTGCACTTGGCATGGAATGGGGGTTACGGCCTGTTAGGTGGTGACTATAGCTACAGCCGGGCGATGCGCCAGATGGGAGTCAATATCGCGGGAGGTATAGTTATCCACCATCATGGTGTGACGCTGGGGCAACCTTTGCAAGGCTCAGTGGCGCTGGTTGAAGCGCCAGGGGCCTCGGGGGTGCCAGTTGGCGGCTGGCCTGGCGTTATGACGGATTTTCGTGGCGACACCACAGTGGGCAACCTGAGCGTCTATCAGGAGAATACAGTCAGCCTCGATCCGTCGCGACTACCGGATGACGCAGAGGTCACACAAACCGATGTGCGCGTGGTGCCAACCGAAGGGGCGGTGGTGGAAGCGAAGTTTCACACTCGCATCGGGGCCAGGGCACTGATGACGCTGAAACGGGAAGATGGTAGCGCCATTCCTTTCGGGGCGCAGGTTACAGTCAATGGACAGGATGGCAGTGCTGCTCTGGTGGATACTGATAGCCAGGTTTATCTCACTGGTTTGGCGGATAAGGGCGAACTGACGGTGAAATGGGGAGCACAGCAATGTCGGGTTAACTACCAGCTACCTGCCCACAAGGGAATCGCGGGCTTGTATCAAATGAGCGGTCTCTGCAGATAGCCGATTCTGAAGGAGAGAACAATGTGGATGAAAATACAGCGAATGAAAACGGTTATCTATAGCGTAACCTTACTGGTCGCTGCCAGTAGCTTGATGCTGATAGCGAACGCCGCAGAAAAACTTCAGACAACGCTACGTGTAGGGACTTACTTTCGGGCTGGGCACGTGCCAGATGGGATGGTGCTTGCGCAAGGCTGGGTGACTTATCACGGCAGTCACAGCGGGTTTCGGGTATGGAGCGATGAGCAAAAGGCGGGTAACACGCCTACCGTATTGCTGCTGAGCGGGCAACAGGATCCTCGCCATCACATTCAGGTTCGCCTGGAGGGCGAGGGATGGCAACCAGATACAGTGAATGGTCGTGGCGCCATTTTAAGAACCGCTGCAGATAACGCCAGTTTCAGTGTGGTCGTTGATGGTAATCAGGAAGTGCCAGCGGACACCTGGACGCTGGATTTTAAGGCCTGTGCATTGACACACGAGGAGGCGTAGACATCTGTTCCACTCATACTACCTGTATCAGTGAATAAGGCGAATACTGTATATCAGGTTCGAGGATGTATTGAAAATTTACTCAAGGCAAATATGGTTAGCAATCTTCATTGCAGAAAAATCAATTGCTGATTTATTTTAAAATCTGAAATTCATCTTTTTTGTAGGGAGAGGAATATTATGTTTCGTAAAATAATTTAACGGACACTGATGCCTTTATTATTTCTGTTTTGTGGATTTGTTTGATTCACTCTTTTGTGAGCGGGGCTTTATAAGCCCCTGGTATAAGGTTTATTTATCTGTCAGGTATTCATATGTGATATTTAAGATTTTATGTTTAGGGGGCTTTTTCTTGTCCCCTCAGGCGTAAAAATAATTTATTTTTTACATAAAGGAATAAAGCATATGTCTTATGCACGACATTTACCGGTATTAATGTATCACCATGTCAGTGATAAACCCGGACAGATAACCTTATCTCCCCGTACGTTCCGGGCGCAGATGAAATGGCTGGCTGAATCTGGCTGGAAAACCGTTACCGCTGCAGAGGTGGAAGCTTTTTATCATGGTGCAAGATTGCCTCGTAAAAGCGTCATGCTGACCTTTGATGGCGGCTGGCTGGATAACTGGTTGCAGGTTTTTCCGGTGCTGCAGGAGTTTAATCTGCATGCGCATCTCTTTCTTGTGACCAGTTTGATCAGTGACGGATCGGTCCGTATTCCTGCAGGCGAACCGGTGTACTCTCATGATGAGTGTCAGATGCTGGTTAAACAAGGCCGGGCTGATGAGGTCATGCTGCGCTGGTCAGAGGTTCGGGAGATGCACCTCAGTGGCCTTGTTGAGTTTCACTCGCACACGCACACCCACCGACGCTGGGACCAGAAACCTGTGTCCCGTAATCCGTCGGATTTGCTTCGTGTCGATATTCTTCTTAGTCGTAAGCGGATGAGGGAGATGCTGGGTTATTGCAGTCAGCATCTGTGCTGGCCTGAGGGCTGGTATTGTTCTGATTATATTCATGTGGCTGAAGAGCTGGGGTTCACATACCTGTATACCACAGAAAGGCGTATGAACAATCCAGTCATCGGTTCACAGCGTATTGGTCGTATCAACACAAAGGAGCGAAAGAATGTGGGCTGGCTGAAACGTCGTCTGTTTTATCACACCACGCCCGGATTTTCTTCGCTGCTGGCCCGGCATAAGGGGGCACGTCGGATAGCTGACTGAGCCGGAGACCAGGATGAAAGTGCTGCATACCGAATCCTCCCCCATCATCGGCGGGCAGGGGTTGTAGGCTATATCCCAAATGATGGTGCTGATTTTGAGCAGAAATAAGATAACACCGGAAGCCGTGATAGACCCGGTTGCGCAGAATCTGGAGGCAGCAGGTCACTGGCGCAGGGCTTCTACCCGCTGGCTTTTGGTTATGGGAGATTTTGAATGTACAGAGGCCCAGCGGGAGTGGTTGTTGTTGCGCCGGAATTATTGCCTTGCGCAGATATCTTCCCCTGGCGCCAGTAAAGCTGGATATCAGCGACGTGACGAAATGAGAGGAGCCTGCACATAGGTTTGTGTTTTGAGTAAGTGTCTTATTTAAACCGTCTGTTCTGTTTCCTCCGCTTTCACAAATAATATCGAGCCGGGTGGGGGGTACGCAAGTAAGAATAATCTGGCGATGTTTTGCTTGTTTCCACGGGATACTTTGTTAGGTGAACGATGCAATTAATGTGCTCCAGACTGCGTCACAGAAAAGGAGAATGCCTTTGCAGAACGGGTGCATGACAATGAACCACTTTATTATTGAGATCTGGTTCGGCGACAACCTTGACGATCGCTTCTGAGATAGGGTATTTACACTGAGTGGTAAACAGGTTCAATTAGTAACCGGAGATGGATGCAAAATCATGATCGATTCAGATGCTATTTTGCAGCCAATAGATTTTTTATTAAGATGATATCAAGGACATTGAGGCACACAATGACGCATCAGTAAGTCGTTGATAGCTCATTTGATATAAGAATTTCTTTTATCAACGGAAGATAATGATGGAACTGATCAATAATCGTGGTATGCGAGACTGGATGATATTTATTAAAGTGGCGGAAGTAGGGAATCTTTCCCGGGCTGCACGGGAATTAGATATTAGCATTTCTGCTGTCAGTAAATCGCTTAGCCGCCTTGAGAATTCTATTGAGGTTACTTTACTTCGGCGCGACTCACATCACTTAGAACTGACTGGAGCTGGTCAGACAGCCTATGCAAGCATGAAAAGGATAACATCTTCCTTTCAGTCCTTGCTGGATGAATTGCGAAATCCGGATAAAATTATCAGAGGGAGTATAAAATTTTCGGCTCCGGCTATTGTCTGTGAGTTTCTTGCCAATAAGTGGATATGGGAATTTACAGCTAGCTATCCGGATACAAAAATCTACCTGGATTCACGAGAGCGTAGCGATTTTTTTAGTAAATCCCTGGAGTTTGATGAGCTGGTTTTTAAAAGTGGCATAATCGAAAGTGAGGATCTCGTGTATCGAAAGATAAGCCCTTTAAAGTTGGTTCTTTGTGCGAGTCCGAAATATATCAGAAAATATGGCAGGATCTCACACCCTGGCGATTTGGAAAATCACATTATTGTGGGTCTTCACAACCATGGTCTTTCCGGACCTCTTACTCTTTTCCGTCAGGATGAATCATACACTATTAGTGGCGCTGTTAATGTTCATTTATCTTCCAATAATCTTTTGAGTGTTCTTAATTTGGTTTTAGAAGGAAAGGGTATCAACCTCATGACTCCGGCCTGGCTTGCCACCAAATACTTAAAAAATAATGAACTTGAAATTATACTTCCTGAATGGAGGGTTCCAGATCTCCCCATTTATCTTGTATGGCGTCATCGTCAGTATTATTCTCCTTTATTTCAACGCTTTCTGTCTTTTATTGAAGATAAATGGAATAATCGCCCACAAATTGATTTTCTGAATGATGATTAACCCGTTTGGAATGGTTTTGACACGTTCCTGACTTAAACCCACATGATGATGACTGAATTGAGGCATCGAGATATGCGACTGGTCAGCCAGTCGTCTTTTGACGATGCCCAATACAAAACATGATGCCGACTGACGGAAATGATAATACCCGGAAACAGGACGGGGCTGTTTTTGGGCAGCCGGAAGTTAAGCCCATACCAGAAACGTTGCAGTGTACTGAAAAATGGCGCCAGGTTGCACCTGTTCAACGATTTTCTGAAGGCGCAGGAGTATTCATTACTGATATCCTCCATTGCGCCTTCGGGAACCCACAGGACCAGCTATTTTACCAATAGTGTTTAAAAGGCGTAAGTAATGCCGAGCATGAAGTCATTGGAGGCAGCCTTTGTGTCTGCATCATAAGCGGTATGTTCATCACCAGCATAGTGATTTTTTGAAATGCTTACTTTGCCAGCATTAATGTATTTATAACTGGCGTCAATCATAATATTATCTGTTACAGCATATTTTGCACCGATACCTGCGCCCCAGGCAAAGTTATTTTTTGAAGCAGACAGAGTTTCATTAATACCAAAACCAACAGGAATGGTGTTATTACTTAGCTTCACATGAGCGAGGCCAACGCCTGCGCTGATATAGGGAGTAAATGCCGTACTATTGTGAAAATCATAATAGCCATTAACCATGTAAGTGGTCATTCGGACCTGATTTTTTACATTTATGTGTACTGGATCACCAAATGCAATAATATCCTGCCCGCCTTTAGCATCCGTCTCACCTCTGAAAGTGGTATCCAGTTCTAAACGTACTGGAAGCTGGAATGGATCATAAAAGTCATAACCGATAGCAACCCCGCCGCCAAAAACGCCTTTGGTACGGTCAGGTAACGTTGCATGACCATTAACTATCTCATCCTGGCTGAAGGTTGAGTTGATTCCATAGACATTGACTACGGATGTCCCCGCTTTCCCGGTGATATAGATCCCTTCTTTTGCTGATGCAGTAGCGGACCAGGCTACCACAAGGGGAATGATGCAGACTGCGAAAAAGTTTTTCATTTCAGAACCTGCCTTAATATTGGGCTAAAAGACAAGTTTCACGGTATAGGGTGTGATATAACGATTACATAAACGAAGCCCAAAAAACGGTCTATTGTAACGCTGGGTTTTCTGTAAGCGGGTAAAAAATGAGATGAAGATTTTAAATAACAATACGATAATCGTCGGTATGGAAATCCATCTCCTCGCCAAATTGCCCCACGTACGGTTTCACTTCTACGTTATGTAACGGGTAGTGTGAGATGGAGCGATGCTGTAAGAAAAAGATGAAGATGAATTTGTACCCGACCTGGATAAAGCCCGTTATCCCGGAATAACGGGCAAAAATATTTACTCAAGTGCCTGGGCGAGATCTTGTTGTACCTGTTGACGCTGTTCTGGTGTTAAGACTTTGCTTAAATCAAAATAATATTTAACCCGATAATAGCGAGCCTGTTGTTCTATGTTACTGAAGGCTGCAAGCTGCTGTTTTACGGCGGCGTCATCCCATTTACCGGATTTAATCACCTCTATCAGCGCACCGTCTTTAATTCCCTTCATAGAAATCTGACTGACGTCGGTTTCCAGTTGTTGGTGAAGTTTTTTGATCCGGGTAATCTGATCGTTTGTCAGCTTCAGATGCTGGACAATAGGATCCTGGGCGGGCAGGGGAGGATTGGGGACAGCGGTGGCGAAAGCGCCAAAAGAAACGCCCGCCAGAGTCGCTGCCAGTAAAGTTGTGCGTACAAAGTTTTTCATGAAGATATCCTGATAAGGGAGTGATTAACCGTTTTTATTACCCACGAATGGCGAGCAATTATCTTAGAGCCTATCCCATTAGGGCTATTTTACTTGCCATTTTGGACCTGGGCAGTGCTCGCCAAAACGCGTTAGCGTTTTGAACGCCGCTTGCGGCGGCCCGAAGGGCGAGCGTAGCGAGTCAAACCTCACGTACTACGTGTACGCTCCGGTTTTTGCGCGCTGTCCGTGTCCAAACTGGCTGCGCCAATAACGCCTGGTGGGATAGGCTCTTAGTCAGAATACGTTGCCTGCCACATTACGCCACGCGAATTTGTTTTACGGAGAGTTACGGAGTGAAACAATCCCGCCGCGGTGAGCGGCAGGTTGCTTACAAGGTGAATGGATCGGCATCGCGCCAGGCTGGAAATTTTTCGCGATAGTCCTGCAAGGCGACGAGAGAAAGATCGGCATCGATACGTGTCGCCTGGTGTGGTTCGGCGGTGGCGATAATGTCGCCCTGGGGATTAATGATCCGGCTATCGCCGCGATAATGTAACCCGTTACCATCGGTGCCAACCCGGTTGCAGCCTGCGACATAAGCCTGATTTTCAATAGCGCGCGCCGTCAGTAATGTTTGCCAGTGTAGCGAGCGCGGCGCGGGCCAGTTCGCTACATACAGCGCCAGATCGTAATCATTGCGGTTGCGCGACCATATCGGAAAGCGCAGATCGTAACAGATCAGCGGCAGAATGCGCCAACCGCGCCACTGCACGATGATGCGTTTATCGCCTGCGGCATAATGTTGATGTTCATCCGCCATACGAAACAGATGGCGCTTATCATAGAGATGAACCTTGCCTTCCGGTTCAACCAGTAAGAAGCGATTTACGGCGCCGCGCTCAGTTTGTAGCGCCGCGCTGCCGGCAATCAGAGCGTCAGTTTGTCGGGCTTTGGCCTGCATCCACGTAATCACGCTATCTTGCGAAAGTGAGTTATTAGCGGCCTCCATCGCAAAGCCGGTGGTAAACATTTCAGGCAGAACAATCACATCCCGGCCAGATACGAGCTCTAGCTGTCTGTCAAAATGACGCAGGTTTGCCGGGCCGTCCATCCAGACTAAAGGTTGTTGCAACAGAGTAATTTTCAAACCAGACACGATCGGAGCTCCTCATTGAACAGCGTCTTTACACTGTAGCATGAGCAATAATAAAAAAGCGGCAAGAAAAAGCCCCGCGAAAGCGGGGCAGGAAAGACGCGAGACTGATTATGCGGCTTCGACTTTACGCACTTTCTCCGGCAGCTTTACCGGTTTGGTCGCCAGCGCTTCAGGTTCAAAATCATCAACGTTGATACTGCGTAGGCGGCTCTCTTCCGCTTTCGCCAGAATGGCGGCTTCATCTTTATCTATAAGCCCTTTCGCCAGCGCATTGCGCGCCAGTTCATCCAGACGAGTAAACGGCAGATTTTTACCCAGTTCTTTGCAGATGCGCTGGTGGATAGGGTCGGCAGCGATGACATCACGCAGCGCTTCTTCCAGTAAACCGACCGGATTATGTTCGGCGGGTGTCAGATACTGGCCGCGCCCAATGCGTGAACGTGTGGCGTTCGGCACTTGCAGGATCTTCGCCACGGCGTGATCCAGCTTATCAGACGGCGCCAGATAATGACGGCCAGTCGGGAAGATCATCGCGGTGAGCAATCCGGCCACGACGCGGTTCGGGAAGTTCTGCAGCAGATCGTCCATCGCTTGTTCAGCACGATACAGCGCATCCTGTACGCCCCAGTGTACCAGCGGCAGGTCGGCTTCGTGGCGACCTTCGTCGTCGTAACGCTTCAGTACGGCTGAGGCCAGATAAAGCTGACTCAACACATCGCCCAGACGCGCGGAAATACGCTCGCGGCGTTTCAGGCTGCCGCCCAGTACCGCCATTGACACGTCGGACAGCAGCGCCAGGTTTGCGCTCAGTCGGTTCAGATGCTGGTAATAACGCTTCGTGGCGTCGCCGGTTGGCGTATGGCTCGTTAATCCGCGGGTCAGGCCAAGCCAGAAACTGCGGACGGTATTGCTGCCGACATGGCCGATATGTTTAAACAACAGCTTATCAAAGGCATTCACATCATTATTCTGCGCTGCGGCCATCTCTTCCAGTACATAAGGATGGCAGCGAATGGCGCCCTGACCAAAGATCATCATGCTACGGGTCAGGATATTCGCGCCTTCCACGGTGATCGCGATAGGCGCGCCCTGGTAAGCACGCGCCAGGAAGTTGCTCTCGCCCAGCATAATGCCTTTACCCCCAGTGATATCCATCGCGTCGATAATGGACTGCTGGCCGCGGTGGGTGCAGTGGTACTTCACGATAGCCGACAGTACCGCCGGTTTTTCACCCAGCATAATGCCGTAGGTGATTAACGATGCGGCGGCATCCATCACATAAGCGTTACCTGCAATACGCGCCAGCGGTTCTTCAATACCTTCCATCTTGCCGATAGAAATTTTGAACTGACGACGAATGTGAGCATAGGCGCCGGTTGCCAGCGCGACGGATTTCACCCCGCCAGTGGAGTTGGACGGCAGGGTAATACCGCGTCCTACCGACAAACATTCCACCAGCATACGCCAGCCCTGTCCGGCCATTTTGGGGCCGCCGATAATATAATCAATAGGCACGAAAATATCGTTACCGCGGGTTGGGCCATTCTGGAACGGAACGTTAAGCGGGAAGTGACGACGACCAATTTCCACACCCGGCGTTGAGGTGGGGATCAGGGCGCAGGTAATACCCAGCTCTTCTTCTCCGCCTAACAATCTATCCGGATCGGAAAGCTTAAACGCCAGGCCCAACACGGTAGCTATCGGCGCCAGCGTAATGTAACGCTTGTTCCAGGTCAGGCGCATACCCAGCACCTGCTGGCCCTGCCATTCGCCCATGCAAACCACGCCGGTATCCGGAATGGCGCCTGCATCAGAACCTGCTTCCGGGCTGGTCAGCGCAAAGCAGGGGATCTCCTGGCCGCGCGCCAGTCGCGGCAGATAGTGATTCTTCTGCTCTTCCGTACCATAGTGCTGCAACAACTCGCCAGGGCCGAGTGAGTTTGGAACGCCGACGGTGATAGCCAGAATTCCGGAGACGCCGGACAGTTTTTGCAGTACACGGGACTGCGCATAAGCGGAGAACTCCAGCCCGCCGTACTCTTTTTTAATGATCATCGCAAAAAAACGATGCTCTTTCAGATAAGCCCACAGTTCCGGCGGCAGATCCGCCAGTTCATGGGTAATCTGGAAATCGTTCGCCATCCGGCACGCTTCTTCTACCGGACCGTCGAGAAACGCTTGCTCTTCGGCAGTGAGTTGCGGTTGTGGATAGTTGTGCAGTTTTTTCCAGTCAGGCTTGCCCTGGAACAGATCGCCTTCCCACCAGGTTGTACCGGCATCAATCGCTTCTTTCTCAGTGCGCGACATCGGCGGCATGACCTTACGGAAGCCGCGGAACACCGGTGCGGAAATCATTGATTTTCGCATCGGTGTGAGGTTAAACGGCACGAGGATAATGGCCAGAGGAACCAACAGCCAGATGGACCACAGGCCAGCGACGCCAAGTGCGGCGGTCCAGGCGAGCAGAATCAGGCTGCTGAGAAATAAACTCACGCGGTGATAGAACAATGCGCCGAGCAGAACAACCGTAGCGATAATACTCAAAATCATCATAACGAAAAGCTCCCTTGCTTGTAGGAGGTCTGACCACTTGTGATGATTAGGTTGTAGTGGATGTAAAATCTTTTAGCAATGTGTTTACAAAATAATTACAACAAAGCTCACATTGTTGCCGTTTTTGGGGGCACGAAAAATCAAAAGCGTGAGGCGTTAATTCGGCTTATGCTTCTCGCCTGTACTGCTATCCGGTACACTGCATACTGTCATTTACATTCATGCTGAAGGATATCCTCATGTACCAGGATCTTATTCGTAACGAACTGAACGAAGCGGCGGAAACGCTGGCTAATTTTTTAAAAGATGACGCCAATATTCACGCCATTCAGCGCGCGGCGGTCCTGTTGGCTGACAGTTTTAAAGCGGGTGGTAAGGTACTTTCCTGCGGTAACGGCGGCTCCCATTGCGATGCGATGCACTTTGCTGAAGAGCTGACAGGTCGTTATCGTGAAAATCGTCCGGGCTACCCGGCAATTGCGATTTCTGATGTTAGCCATATATCCTGCGTCAGTAATGATTTTGGCTATGACTATATTTTCTCTCGTTACGTTGAGGCGGTAGGGCGCGAAGGCGATGTCCTGTTAGGGATCTCGACGTCGGGTAACTCTGGTAACGTGATTAAAGCGATTGCCGCGGCCCGTGAAAAAGGCATGAAAGTGATCACGTTGACCGGTAAAGACGGCGGCAAAATGGCGGGAACGGCGGATATTGAAATTCGCGTACCGCACTTCGGTTATGCCGATCGTATTCAGGAAATTCATATCAAAGTGATTCATATCCTGATTCAGTTGATCGAAAAAGAGATGGTTAAATAACTATACCCGTCATACTTCAAGCTGCAGGTGCGTTGGTTGCGCTCAGAAACCCCAGTCACATAGTTATCTATGTTCCTGGGGATTTCCTCCCTTACCGCCTTCCTGCAACTCGAATTATTTAGGGTATAGCATATTGTTTTCTTTGATATTTTGAGATTTGATTGGCTGTAAAAATTACGCCTTCCCGCTTAAGGCGTTTGTGGAGGTGATGTATGTGCGAACTGCTTGGGATGAGCGCCAATGTGCCGACGGATATCTGCTTTAGCTTCACCGGACTGGTGCAGCGTGGCGGCGGAACCGGGCCGCATAAAGACGGCTGGGGAATTACCTTTTACGAAGGAAAGGGCTGTCGCACGTTTAAAGATCCGCAACCGAGCTACCATTCGCCGATTGCGAAACTGGTACAGAATTACCCGATCAAGTCCTGCTCGGTTATCGCCCATATCCGTCAGGCTAATCGCGGTGAAGTGGCGCTGGAAAATACACACCCTTTTACCCGGGAATTATGGGGACGCAACTGGACTTATGCTCATAACGGTCAGCTCAACGGTTATAAGTCGCTGGAAACCGGTAATTTTCGTCCGGTGGGGGAAACCGACAGCGAAAAAGCGTTTTGCTGGCTATTGCATAAATTAACGCAGCGTTATCCCCGCACTCCGGGCAACATGACAGCGGTATTTAAATATATTGCGACACTGGCGACGGTATTACGTGAAAAAGGCGTTTTTAACATGCTGCTGTCAGATGGGCGATATGTGATGGCGTTTTGCTCAACCCATTTGCACTGGATCACTCGCCGGGCGCCGTTTGGCGTAGCCACGCTGGTGGATCAGGATATGGAAATTGATTTCAGCTCACAGACCACGCCAAATGACGTGGTTACCGTGATTGCTACCCAGCCGCTAACGGGGAATGAAACCTGGCAAAAGATTATGCCAGGCGAATGGGCGTTATTTTGCCTCGGAGAGCGTATAATTTGAGGCCAGCTGTGGCTGAACGACTTCGTGACTCAACGGTTTGCTCACGACGTAACGTCCATCAACGATAGAAACAGTTGGCGGCTTATGCGTCTGTTCAAAATAATCGTAGCCGGGTTTTAGCTGCGCCCAGAAATCTTTGTAATATGAATATTTATGACGCTGCATATTGGCGTCGGTCATCCGGAACGGATAAATACTCACCTGCACGCTCGGCTGACCAAAGACCAGCGCGGCGGTGACAAACTGGAAAATCTCATCAATGCCGCTATCGGTCATGGCATAGCAGCCGACGGAAACACAGGCGCCGTGAATCATCAGATATTTACCATCATAGCCATGCGCGCGATCGTAGGCATTGGGAAAACCAATGTTGATGGCCTTATAAAAACGGCTGTCTGGCTTGAGTTGATTACGCTGAACGCTGTAAAACCCTTCCGGACTTTTAAAATCGCCCTGACGGCGTTTCGGGCCTAACCCACCGGAATAGTTGCAAATTTTGTAGCTATCAAGCAACTGGTATTGCTCACCCATTTTGACGTAGAGATCAAGAGTGCGCTCTTCTTTAAAAATCTGAATATAGACCGGTGAGCCCATTAACTGCTGCTTATACTCTTTACTGACCGGCGTGACGGGGCTGCTGCTGCTCAGCAAACCGGCAAATGAGACGCACGGCATCAGAAGCATCGCAAGAAAAAATGCGATTTTACGCATACTGCTTGTTCCTTGATAAAACGGTTACACACGCCAGAACGGCAAAAGAGTCCCCAAATCGGAGTAATCTGGATTTGGAGCGCTCACATTAGCACCACGGCAGTTTTTCGCAAGTCCCCGTGTGTACGTTTACAATTTTCCCGCCGCTTTCGTCGTCATACCTTCGAATATGTCGCATTTTTAACGCGAATGTCTCTTTGCGCGCAATAAAACATACTGTACACTTAAACAGTATTGTGGGGGCGAGCGATGCGCAAAATCATACATGTTGATATGGACTGTTTTTTTGCTGCGGTAGAGATGCGTGATAATCCGGCGTTACGCGATATTCCCATTGCCATTGGCGGGAGTCGTGAGCGAAGAGGCGTTATCAGTACCGCCAACTATCCTGCGCGCCAGTTTGGCGTACGTAGCGCGATGCCGACCGCCATGGCGCTAAAGCTGTGCCCCCATCTCACCTTATTGCCCGGCCGCTTTGACGCCTATAAAGAGGCTTCGCGGCATGTACGTGACATCTTTTCCCGCTACACTTCACTGATTGAACCGCTCTCGCTGGATGAAGCCTGGCTGGATGTGACTGACAGCCCGCACTGTTATGGTTCGGCGACGCTGATCGCCAGGGAGATTCGTCAGACTATTTTCAATGAACTGCAACTCACCGCCTCCGCCGGCGTTGCGCCAGTGAAATTTCTGGCGAAGATTGCCTCCGATCTCAATAAACCGAACGGACAATATGTTATTACGCCAGCCGATGTACCCGGCTTTCTTAAAACGTTGCCGTTAGCCAAAATTCCAGGCGTGGGGAAAGTTTCCGCCGCCAAACTGGAAAATATGGGGTTAAGAACCTGCGGGGATATTCAACAGTGCGATCTGGCGATGCTTCTCAAACGCTTTGGTAAATTTGGCCGGGTATTATGGGAGCGTAGTCAGGGTATTGACGAGCGTGATGTTAACAGCGAAAGGCTGCGTAAATCGGTAGGCGTTGAGCGTACTCTGGCGGAGGATATTCATGAATGGTCGGACTGCGAGGCCATTATTGAACATTTATATCCGGAACTGGAGCGTCGTCTGGCTATAGTAAAGCCCGATTTACTGATTGCCCGACAGGGCGTTAAATTAAAATTTAATGATTTTCAGCAAACCACTCAGGAACATGTCTGGCCGCAATTAAATAAAGAAGACTTAATTACCACCGCCCGTAAAACCTGGGACGAGCGTCGCGGCGAGCGCGGCGTACGGCTGGTGGGGCTACACGTAACGCTGCTCGACCCTCAGTTGGAACGACAGTTGGTGTTAGGGTTATAAGTCAGGCTATTAAGATTTTATCACTATTACGATTGCGCCATCTAAATTTCAGTATTACTATACCCGCGTTTTCTCATTCTCAATAACTGCAAAGGAGGTTCATCATGACACTTTATTCTCTGAACGCACTTTGCAGACCTTTCCAGGATTAATTTTCTTTTATTGCCCTGGATTAGTCTGCCATTTCCTGATTTTTTAATTCATATATGGAATGGTATATGGGCAATTATATTCGTCCTTTATCAGATGTGGTATTTTCTATCGCATCGGATAACCTGTGGATCGAAGATTCCGCGATCCAACAATTATATACGACGGCTAAGTTAACCGGTATGAAACGCGTTATCGGGATGCCAGATCTGCATCCGGGGCGCGGCTATCCTATTGGTGCAGCCTTTTTCTCGCGTGGACGTTTTTATCCGGCGCTGGTCGGCAACGATATCGGCTGCGGCATGGCGTTATGGCAAACGGATATTTTAGGGCGTAAATATAACGCCGATAAACTGGAGAAGCGGCTGGCGTCGCTGCCTGACGTGGCGGACGCGCAGTGGCTGGAGGAGAATGTCCCCGCCGCAATGCAGCATCATTCGTGGCGCTCTGCGCTGGGTTCCATTGGCGGCGGCAATCATTTTGCCGAGCTGCAACAGGTCGATCGCATCGTCGATGCTGATTCGTTCGCTTTGTCGGGGTTGCAAAAAGCGCAGTTATTACTGTTGGTACACAGTGGTTCACGCGGTCTGGGGCAAGCTATCCTGCGTCGTCATGTGGAGGCGTTTTCGCATAACGGTTTGCCGGAAGATAGCGACGATGCGCGCCGCTACCTTGCAGAACATGACGATGCGCTGGCATTTGCCCGCAGTAATCGCGCGCTGATTGCCCGCCGGATACTGCAACAGCTCAAGGCTGAGGGCGAACCACGACTGGATGTGGCGCATAACTTCGTTGAACCCTGTACTGTCGCGGGTGAGGCGGGGTGGCTGCATCGTAAAGGCGCTACGCCAGATGGGCAGGGACTGGTGATTATCCCCGGCTCGCGCGGCGATTATAGCTGGCTGGTGAAACCCGTCGTCAGCGAGGAGAGCCTCTTCTCCCTGGCGCACGGTGCGGGGCGCAAATGGATGCGTACCGAGTGTAAAGACCGGTTATCGGCAAAATTTACCCCGCGACAGCTCTGCCGTACCGGGATGGGTAGCCGGGTGATTTGCCGCGATCGCCAGCTCATTTATGAAGAAGCGCCGCAGGCGTATAAATCCATCGATAGCGTTGTGGATTGTCTGGCAGACGCCGGACTGATTACGCCAGTTGCCTGCCTGCGTCCGGTGCTGACGCTGAAAACCTCAGGGGAGAAAAGCGCATGATCTTACTGCAACTTTCTTCCGCACAGGGACCGGACGAGTGTTGTCTGGCGGTAAAAAAAGCGCTGGATTGTCTGACGAAAGAAGCTGCCAGAGAAAAGGTATCGTTGACACGGCTTGAAACAGAGCCGGGACGATTACCAGACACGCTGCGTTCCGCGCTGGTCTCGCTGGACGGTGAAAAAGCTATGGCTTTCAGTGAACGTTGGTGTGGAACGTTACTGTGGATTTGTACCAGCCCGTATCGCCCGCACCATGGGCGAAAAAACTGGTACGTCGGCATTGGGCGCTTTTCCGCCGACGAACACATACAGTCTGATGAGATTCGTTTCGAGACTCTGCGCTCTTCCGGCCCGGGTGGGCAGCACGTTAATAAAACCGACTCGGCAGTGCGGGCCACGCACCTGGTGAGCGGGATTAGCGTGAAGGTTCAGTCGGAGCGCAGTCAACATGCGAATAAGCGTCTGGCCCGGCTGCTGATTGCCTGGCGGCTGGAACAGCAACGGCAAAATGAGTGTGCGGCGTTGAAGTCTGAAAGGCGTCTGTTCCATCATCAGATTGAGCGCGGCAATCCGCTGCGGATATTTAAAGGAATGGCGTTTACGCCACAATAATTCGGTGTTACTGGCGCTGTTATAGGGCTGTCTGGCTATTCGCGTGTAGCCGCAGCGCTATTCAGCGCATCCAGGAGAGCTTATCTGGCAATGGATACCCGATATTCCATATTGATAGCCCGTCCAGAAATGGGACGGGCATTTTAGCGCTTTCTTACTTCGCAGGAATCGCTTTCAGCAATTCGGTCAGCAGAGTCCAGTAGTGGCCGACGCTTTCGATATGCACCTGCTCATCCGGAGAGTGAGGTCCGGTAATGGTCGGCCCAATAGAAACCATGTCCATATCCGGATAGGGTTTCTTAAACAGACCGCATTCCAGGCCGGCGTGGATAATTTGGATGTTCGGTGTCTTGTTGAACAGACGCTGATAGGTTTCCCGCACCAGGTGCATGACCGGCGAGTTCGCATCGGGCTGCCAGCCAGGATAGCTGCCTTTTGCTTCGGTTTTCGCGCCAGCCAGCTTGCCCAGCGAATCCAGCATACTCACCACATAATCTTTACCGCTGTCGATAAGAGAGCGAATCAGGCAGTGAATTTCGACATTCGCATCAGACATTGTGACCACGCCAACGTTCAGCGATGTTTCCACTACGCCTTTCGCCACGTCTGAATTGCGGATCACGCCGTTCGGCGTTGCGTTCAGCAGGCGCACAAAGGTATCGCGTGACGACGCGGTCAATGCGGCTTTATCACTGGCAACCTCATTGAGTTGCAGCGTCAGGTTTTTCTCTTTTTCCGCCAGTTCGTTTTTCAGAATATCCTGGTAAGCGTTCACTAATGTTTTCAGCGCGCCTACGTTGTCTGCGGCAACGGCGAGGGTAGCGAACGCTTCGCGCGGAATCGCGTTACGCAGCGTGCCGCCGTTGAAATCGATCAGACGCAGATCCAGTTCTTCTGCGTGCCCGGCCAGAAAACGCGCCAGCAATTTGTTGGCATTGCCAAGACCGAGGTGAATTTCACCACCGGAGTGGCCGCCTTTCAGACCTTTCAGGGTTAGCTTAAAGCACGCAAATCCTGCGGGTACAGCTTCACGGGTCAACGGCAGATTAGAGGTAAAATCGATGCCGCCTGCGCAGCCCATATAGATCTCACCTTCTTCTTCAGAGTCGGTGTTGATCAGGATGTCGGCCTGCAACCAGCCGGACTGGAGGCCGAACGCGCCATCCATGCCCGCTTCTTCGGTCATGGTCAGCAGCACTTCCAGCGGGCCGTGGACGACATTATCATCAGCCAGTACCGCTAACGCAGAAGCCATTCCAATACCATTGTCGGCGCCGAGCGTAGTACCGCGCGCTTTAACCCATTCGCCATCAATATAAGGCTGGATAGGATCTGTAGTGAAGTCGTGAACGGTGTCGCTATTTTTTTGCGGCACCATATCCAGATGCGCCTGTAAAACGACCGGCTTGCGATTTTCCATACCTGCAGTGGCGGGCTTACGGATCAGAATATTACCGACCTGGTCGCGATCCACGTAAAGGCCTTTCTCTTTGGCCCAACTCACAATATGTTCCGCGAGTTGCTCTTCGTGATAGGACGGGTGAGGAATAGAACAGATTTTGGCAAAAATATCCCACAAAGGTTGTGGTGATAACTGAGACAGTTCAGACACGATAAGTCTCCTTGGCGGTGGTCTGAAAAACGTTCTTACAGGCCACAGGGTTAGCGGAATTGATAACTCTTACGAGATGCGACTGAGAATACCACTTTCTCCGCCTGCGGGTAGTATAAAGCATACAAAAAGAGGCGTGGATTCCGCTAAACACTGGTTTTTAGCGCGTCAGGTCTCTATAATCTCGCGCAACTATTTCCCCCTCGAACACTTTTTAAGCCGTAGATAAACAGGCTGGGACACTTCACATGAGCGAAAAATACGTCGTCACCTGGGACATGTTGCAGATTCACGCACGCAAACTGGCGAGCCGCCTCATGCCTTCAGAACAATGGAAAGGCATTATTGCCGTAAGTCGTGGCGGCCTTGTACCGGGCGCACTACTGGCGCGTGAATTGGGCATTCGTCATGTCGATACCGTATGCATCTCCAGCTACGATCACGATAACCAGCGCGAACTGAAAGTGCTGAAACGTGCAGAAGGCGACGGCGAAGGCTTTATCGTCATCGACGATCTGGTCGATACCGGCGGCACCGCCGTCGCGATTCGCGAAATGTACCCTAAAGCGCATTTCGTCACGATTTTCGCTAAACCGGCGGGCCGTCCGCTGGTTGATGATTATGTTATTGATATTCCTCAGAACACCTGGATTGAGCAGCCCTGGGATATGGGTGTGGTATTTGTACCGCCGATTTCAGGTCGTTAATCAGCAGCTTTTCAGAGCGCCCGGCAATGCCGGGCGCTGTTTTATTGGTTACAATAAGCCTCTATGAGTATCCAAGGAGGCTGCACGAATGACACAGGCTAACCTCAGCGAAACCCTGTTCAAACCCCGCTTTAAACATACTGAAACGTCTACCCTTGTCCGTCGGTTCAATCGTGGGTCGCAGCCGCCCATGCAATCCGCGCTGGACGGTAAGAACGTCCCGCACTGGTATCGCATGATAAACCGCCTGATGTGGATTTGGCGCGGCGTTGACCCACGAGAAATCCTTGATGTGCAGGCGCGCATTGTGATGAGCGACGCAGAGCGAACGGATGATGATTTATACGATACGGTCATCGGTTACCGCGGCGGCAACTGGATTTATGAGTGGGCAAAGCAGGCGATGGACTGGCAGCAGAAAGCCTGTCAGGAACAGGACGCCATGCGCAGCGGACGCTACTGGCTTCATGCTTCAACGCTCTATAACATTGCCGCCTACCCGCATTTGAAGGGCGATGAGCTGGCGGAGCAGGCGCAGGCGCTGGCGAATCGCGCCTATGAAGAGGCCGCGCAGCGGTTGCCCGGCTCGTTACGTGAAATGGAATTTGCCGTTCCTGGCGGTTCGCCTGTCACCGCGTTTTTACATATGCCGAAAGGGGACGGTCCGTTTCCGACGGTGCTCATGTGCGGCGGCCTGGACGCCATGCAAACCGACTATTACACCCTGTATGAACGCTATTTCGCGCCGCGCGGTATTGCGATGTTAACGCTTGATATGCCTTCGGTTGGATTTTCATCAAAGTGGAAATTAACCCAGGATTCCAGCTTGCTCCATCAGCATGTGTTAAAAGCGCTTCCTAATGTCCCCTGGGTGGATCATACCCGTGTTGCGGCGTTTGGTTTCCGTTTTGGCGCCAATGTTGCGGTGCGTCTGGCCTATCTGGAAGCGCCGCGTTTGAAGGCGGTGGCTTGCCTGGGGCCGGTGGTCCATGCGCTACTTAGCGATCCGCAACGACAGAGCACGGTGCCGGAGATGTATCTGGATGTGCTGGCCAGCCGTCTGGGTATGCATGATGCTTCGGATGAGGCGCTGCGTGTGGAGCTCAACCGCTATTCGTTGAAAGTACAGGGGCTACTGGGCAGACGTTGTCCTACGCCAATGCTTTCCGGCTTCTGGAAAAACGATCCTTTCAGCCCGGAAGAAGAGTCTCGCTTAATTACAACATCATCTTCAGACGGTAAGCTGATAGAGATCCCTTTTAACCCGGTGTACCGCAATTTTGACCACGCGCTGCAAGAAATTACCGACTGGATTAATCATAGATTGTGTTAATAGATTGATAAATTCTATTGATTTGGTAAAACAGTTGCTTCATTAAAGGAGATCGCAATGACGTTACCGAGTGGACACCCGAAAAGTAGATTGATCAAGAAATTTACCGCGCTTGGCCCCTATATCCGGGAAGGGCAGTGCGAAGACAATCGTTTTTTTTTCGATTGCCTGGCAGTTTGCGTCAACGTGAAGCCCGCGCCAGAGAAGCGTGAATTTTGGGGCTGGTGGATGGAGCTGGAAGCACAAGAGAAACGCTTCACTTATCGTTATCAGTTTGGTTTGTTTGATAAAGAGGGCAACTGGACCGCAGTGCCGATTAACGAAACCGAAGTGGTGGAGCGACTGGAATACACGCTACGCGAGTTTCATGAAAAGCTACGCGACCTGCTGATTTCTATGGAGCTGGCGCTGGAGCCGTCTGACGATTTCAACGACGAGCCGGTAAAACTGTCGGCATAACCCTGCTGTCATGCCTGATGGCGTAGCGCCATCAGGCACAATGCGACTTATCAGAACTGGTAGGTCAACCCTATTGCCACAATATCATCGTCATTAATGCCTAACGTGTTATCGCTATCAAGCTGATTGATTTTGTAATCTACAAACGCGGACATATTTTTGTTGAAATAATAGGTTGCGCCAACGTCAATGTAATTCACCAAATCCTCACTGCCGACGCCCTCAATATCTTTGCCTTTTGACAGCACATAGCCTAATGACGGACGCAGACCAAAATCAAACTGATACTGGATAACCGCTTCGAAGTTTTGGGTTTTATTGGCAAATCCGCCGGAAACTGGCGTCATGTTGCGGGTTTCTGAATAGAAGGTCGCAATATAAATATCATTCGCGTCATACTTTACACCCGTAGCCCAGGCTTCGGCTTTATCGCCCGTACCGCGGCGCTGCAGATTTTGCTCCCTGGTGCGATCGGAGAGAGTATAAGCGCCGCTGACGGCAAAATCGCTGCCGCCGAAATCATAGCTCACGGAAGTGCCGAAGCCGTCGCCGTTTTGCTTTTTCACATCGCGATCTTCGTTTTTCCCCTGATACTGTAAGGTAAGATCCAGTCCATCAACGATGCCGAAGAAATCGGTATTGCGGTAAGTCGCCAGCCCGCTGGCGCGTTTAGTCATAAAATTATCGGTCTGGGCGGAAGAGTCGCCGCCGAATTCGGGAAACATATCCGTCCAGGCCTCAACATCGTACAGCGCGCCCAGGTTACGTCCATAGTCAAAAGAACCGATATCTTTTAATTTCAGGCCTGCAAAGGCCAGGCGGGTTTTTTGCTGGGACGAATCACTTTCGGCTTTATTACCGGCAAACTCAGCTTCCCAGCGCCCGTAGCCGGTCAATTGATCGTTAATTTGCGTTTCGCCTTTAAAACCAAAACGAACGTAGCTTTGATCGCCATCTTTGCTGTCATAATCGCTCATATAGTGCATGGCTTTAACTTTTCCATACACATCAAGCTTATTACCGTTTTTATTGTAAACCTCGGCGGCGTGAACAGAGGCTGATGCGATGATACTCACCACTATTGCCAGAGTGCTCTTATTCATTTCCATTCCTGTTTTAATTACGCGCTATGATTTGTCGGGAAACCCGGTAAAAAACAGGAAGGTTTTTAACGTTCGGTAATGAAAGATTTATGACAAAGTGAGAATTTTTTTTAAAAAATATGTTTAATTGTTGCGGTAATAAAATGGTCAAATTCTGCCGCTACGCTTGCTGATCCTGCGCAACAAAATTTCACGCTACGCGTACAGGTTGTTGGCAACCGGAGCCAGTCCTGCTAAAACGTTCATTTGGTCTTTATTTCTTATTTTGAACGGCAGAGAATCATGAGTGACAGCCAGACGCTGGTCGTAAAACTCGGCACCAGCGTGCTAACAGGCGGATCGCGCCGCCTGAACCGTGCCCATATCGTAGAACTTGTCCGCCAGTGCGCGCAGCTACACGCCGCAGGACATCGTATTGTTATTGTTACCTCTGGCGCGATTGCCGCCGGGCGTGAACATCTCGGCTACCCGGAACTGCCGGCAACGATCGCCTCTAAACAGCTTCTGGCGGCGGTAGGGCAAAGCCGCCTGATTCAACTGTGGGAGCAGTTGTTTTCAATTTACGGTATCCATATCGGGCAGATGCTGTTGACGCGTGCGGATATGGAAGACAGAGAGCGCTTTCTGAACGCCCGCGATACGCTACGTGCATTACTGGATAACCATATTGTGCCGGTTATCAATGAAAATGATGCCGTTGCGACAGCGGAAATTAAAGTGGGCGATAACGATAACCTCTCCGCGCTGGCGGCGATCCTGGCAGGCGCGGATAAACTGCTGCTGCTGACCGATCAGCAAGGATTATTTACCGCCGATCCGCGTAGCAATCCGCAGGCGGAGCTTATCAAAGATGTGTATGGCGTTGACGATGCGCTGCGCTCTATCGCGGGAGACAGCGTTTCCGGGCTGGGAACCGGTGGTATGAGCACTAAGCTTCAGGCGGCAGACGTAGCCTGTCGCGCGGGTATTGATACGATTATTGCCTCAGGCAGTAAACCGGGCGTGATCGGCGATGTGATGGAGGGGATTTCCGTCGGCACCCGTTTTCATGCGCAAGCCTCGCCGCTGGAGAACCGCAAACGCTGGATCTTCGGCGCTCCGCCGGCAGGCGAAATTACGGTTGATGAAGGCGCGACCGCGGCAATGCTGGAACGTGGCAGTTCACTTCTGCCAAAAGGCATCAAAAGCGTGACGGGCAATTTCTCGCGGGGGGAGGTCATCAGAATTTGTAACCTGCAAGGGCGTGATATCGCTCATGGCGTCAGCCGTTATAACAGTGATGCTCTGCGGCGGATAGCCGGTCACCACTCTCAACAAATCGATGCGATTCTGGGCTATGAATATGGCCCGGTCGCTGTTCATCGTGATGACATGATTACTCGATAAGGAACAGGCATATGCTGGAACAAATGGGCATTGCTGCTAAAGCGGCGTCGTATAAGCTGGCGCTGCTCTCCAGCGGCGAAAAAAATCGCGTGCTGGAAAAAATAGCCGATGAACTGGAAGCGCAAATGGAAAGTATCCTCAGCGCGAACGTACAAGATGTTGAGCAGGCGCGAGCCAACGGCCTGAGCGAAGCGATGCTGGACCGCCTGGCGCTGACCCCTGCGCGTCTGAAAGCGATTGCTGACGATGTGCGCCAGGTCTGTAATCTCGCCGACCCGGTCGGGCAGGTGATCGACGGCGGTCTGCTGGACAGCGGGCTACGTCTGGAGCGCCGCCGCGTGCCGTTGGGCGTGGTTGGCGTTATCTATGAGGCGCGTCCGAATGTTACCGTTGATGTGGCTTCTTTGTGTCTGAAAACCGGTAATGCGGTGATTCTACGCGGTGGGAAAGAGACGCATCGCACGAATGCCGCAACCGTTCGTGTCATTCAGAAGGCGCTGAAAGCTTGCGGTTTACCGGAAGCGGCGGTTCAGGCGATTGATAATCCGGACCGTTCGCTGGTCAATGAAATGCTGCGTATGGATAAGTACATCGATATGCTGATCCCGCGCGGCGGCGCAGGCTTGCATAAACTGTGCCGCGAGCAATCCACCATTCCGGTGATTACCGGCGGGATTGGCGTGTGCCATATTTTTGTTGATAGCAGCGCAGACATCGCCCCGGCTCTGAAGATTATCGTCAACGCCAAAACCCAGCGCCCGAGCACCTGTAACACGGTGGAAACCTTGCTGGTGCATCAGGACATCGCAGAACGCTTTTTGCCTGCGCTGAGCAAGCAGATGGCGGAGAGCGGCGTGACGTTGCATGGGGATGAAACCGTCATGCAACTGCATGGCCCTGCCAAACTGGTGCCGCTGAAACCGGAAGAGCTGGATAACGAGTTTCTGTCTCTGGATCTGAACGTTGTGGTGGTCGAAAATATGGATGGCGCTATCGCTCACATTCGCGAACATGGTACTCAGCACTCCGATGCGATTTTGACGAGTGATATGCATAATGCTGCGCGTTTCGTGAACGAAGTGGATTCCGCTGCGGTTTATGTCAACGCCTCTACCCGTTTTACCGATGGCGGGCAGTTTGGGCTTGGCGCAGAAGTGGCGGTCAGCACGCAGAAATTACATGCCCGCGGTCCGATGGGGCTTGAAGCGCTTACCACCTATAAGTGGATCGGCTTTGGCGATGGTACGATTCGTGCGTAATTAATGACGAGCGGTGCAAAAATAGCCGGTTGAGTAGCAAGGCTATTGACGCACCGCCCGGTTAGTTTTAACCTTCTACCCCGTGATTCACCCATGTGAACACACCCTTCTCAGGGCCGATATAGCTCAGTTGGTAGAGCAGCGCATTCGTAATGCGAAGGTCGTAGGTTCGACTCCTATTATCGGCACCATTTCAAGTTCCTCAAACGTCCGTATTCATCCATAAATACACTGATTTATAACGACTTTATTGCTTTTTTGTCCATCACCGTCCGTAACCATCCAGTAGAATCCGACACTGAATGTGTATAGGATTGTGTATATGTTCCTGTTCGGTCTTGGATTCCTATACACATGCCTTTAAACGATATGCAGATTCGCCGCGCTAAGCCTGAAACTAAAGCCTATACACTCGGAGATGGACAAGGGTTGTCATTGCTAATTGAACCTAATGGAAGCAAGAGCTGGCTGTTCCGTTATCGTTTTGCCGGTAAGCCAAAAATGATCTCGCTGGGTGTGTATCCGACGATCACACTTGCAGATGCCAGTTCTCGTCGTGATGATGCCCGAAAACTTGTGGCAGAAGGAAAGAGCTGTGATCCTACCCGCGTAATATGGGCACAACCCTAAGCGAGGTTCTGGTTTTCAAATTGTTCCGGACTGAGACCGCCACAGGCACTGTGACGACGCCACCGATTGTAATCACACTCACTATAATTAAACACTGCTGTCCGCATTATTTCCCGGCTGACAAAGTCCTCTCCGTGGATACATTCCACCTTCAGCGTATGCAAGAAGCTTTCCGCACAGGCATTGTCGTAACAACAACCTCTGGCGCTCATACTTCCCCGCAGATTATGGCGTTTCAGTAAGCTCTGGTAATCCGTTGAACAGTACTGACCGCCTCTGTCTGCACGATGACATTTTCCGGACATTTACGCCGCCACAGCGCCATCTGTAACGCATCGCAGGCAAGCTGTGCTGTCATCCGCGAGGACATCGACCAGCCAATGACTGACCGCGACCACAGATCGATAACCACGGCCAGATAAAGCCAGCCTTCACCAGTGCGAAGATACGTGATGTCACCCACCCACTTCTGATTCGGGCCGCTGGCGTAAAAGTCCTGCTTCAGCAGATTCTCTGAGACTGGCAGACCATGTTTGCGGTAACTGACCGGACGGAACCGGCGCGAGGCTTTCGCCCGCAGCCCCTGCCGACGCAGGCTGGCCGCCACGGTTTTCACGTTGAACTGGTAACCCTGAGCACGAAGCTCATCCGTCAGGCGTGTGCTGCTTGCGTGGCTTTTTGGTGGTTGATGCTGGTTTTGTCATGTGAGTCACCTCTTACTTGTGAGTTTACTCACTTAGTCGCGTGTCCACTATTGCTGGGTAAGATCAATGGCCTCGCTGACCAGTCATGACATGAACGCCGTGCATATCCAGGATCTTCTTGCGGTGGATACGTTTATTCCCCGCGCGGTACAGGGTGGCATTGCCGGGGAATGTTCAATGGAAAACGCCGTTGGCATTGCGGCGATGGTGAAATCCGATCGCTTACAGATGCAGGCTATCGCCAGCGAGCTAAGCGCCCGGTTAAATACCCCAGTTGAAGTCGGTGGTGTGGAAGCCAACATGGCTGTGGCTGGCGCGTTAACGACGCCTGGATGCGCCGCGCCGCTGGCGATCCTCGATTTAGGCGCAGGATCCACCGATGCCGCCATTATCAATAACGATGGCGTAGTACGGCGTTGTCGCCGGGCAGGGTAATATCTGTGGTACTGAAGGCCCGCGCAATGCGGTAGCGACCGGGCTGGTTTTAGCCGGAGAAGCCAAAAAATAGTGCAGAAAACAGCCGCGCAAGCGTTTAGCTGCGGGGTAAGTCAAAGAAAGGCGATGTTCTCTTTGATATCCCGGCGGAGTTGGGTACATAGTATCAAGGTGTCTCTCACGTGGTTAATTTTAAGGATAAGAGCATGCCAACAGCAATTGAAAAAGCCTTGGATTTTATTGGTGGTATGAACACTTCGGCGTCAGTGCCCCATTCAATGGATGAAAGCACCGCTAAGGGAATTCTAAAGTATTTGCATGACTTAGGTGTGCCAGCGAGTCCGGAAGTTGTGATGGCACGGGGTGAGCAGGAGGGATGGAATCCTGAGTTCACGAAAAAAGTGGCCGGATGGGCAGAAAAAGTCGCCTCCGGTAACCGCATCCTTATCAAAAACCCAGAGTATTTTTCGACCTATATGCAGGAGCAGCTCAAAGAACTCGTGTGAGCTGACTATCGAATAAAACGCTAACGGACGTTTCCATCTAAGGATGGCGGCGTCCAGAAGGGGTTGCCAGTGACAGTTTTGGACTGCCGATTCATTTCTTTTCGTCAAATTAATGTCTATATATTTATTGAATAAATATATAGTTCATAACTTACTACGTTGCCATTACCGCGTCATTCTTAGATGATCTACATTTCATAAAACACTTGATTCCGTTTTGTCTCTATTAAGAAAAATAAAATGTGAACGCTGTCAATTCTGTAAACGTAAAAGATAAATATTGTATACACGGATGCTTGTTGGCAAACAGGCAGATGGCACTCAGGATCTTTTACGGAACATTGTGTATGAAAAATAATATTGAAGAGACAATAGGTAAGTACTTGCCTATTTTAATGATATTACCTCTGGCGGGTTTGGCAGAGTTAGCTTCTTTATATTCAATCCAGGCTTTATTACCAAAGTTAAGTGAGGTTTATAATATCCCATTGAATCAGGTAGGGATGATTTTGTCTGCTGAGGTGGGGTTTCTGGCATTAGCCATGTTATTTAGCGGCACGTTATCTGACCGTTTTGGGCGAAAGCCAATCATTTTTTATTCGTTGCTGGCAGGAGGTATTTTAACTCTATTGTGCGCAACTGCATCATCATGGCCGATGCTGGTGGTATACCGCGCTTTGCTCGGCATTGCAGTAAGTGGTATTACGGCGGCCGTTACAGTCTATATCAGTGAAGAAGTCTCTCCTGCTTTGGCAGGGATTGTTACTGGATATTTTATTTTTGGCAATTCGCTAGGGAGTATGTCTGGTCGTGTGTTTGCAACTTTGATGATGGAGCATGTATCTATAGATACGATTTTCTTTATCTTCGGTGGTGTTCTGATTGCTATGGCACTCGCGGTGAAGTTGTTTCTCCCGACATCCCGACAGTTTGTTCCTACACCTTCACTACAGCTTGGTGCAGTGTTGAAAGGCGGGTTGGAACATTTTAAGAATATCCGCGTATCATTATGTTTTGTCATTGGATTTATTCTTTTCGGCTCTTTTACATCCATCTTTAATTTTCTGGCGTTTTACCTGCATCGACCGCCTTATGAGCTGAGCTACACCTGGATAGGTTTGATTCCAGTTAGCTTCTCATTAACTTTTTTTCTTGCGCCATATGCTGCCCGTGTCGCGTTGAATATTGGGTCGATGAATGCGCTCAGTATGCTGATCATCTGTATGATGGTCGGTGCATTTCTCACGCTAATCGCCCCTTCTCTGTGGGTTTTCATTTCAGGTATCGTTTTACTGTCAGTCGCATTTTTCTCTGCTCATTCCACCGTATTAGCCTGGGTCAGTTCACGGAGTCCAAACGCAAAAGGACAGGCGACATCGTTTTATCTGCTTTGCTACTACGCTGGCGGTGCAGTAATGGGGTATTTAAACGGGTATCTTTTCTCCTGGCAGGGATGGAATGCTATTGCGGCATCATGTCTGATGATGCTGGGGATAGGATTATTTATCTGCCGGTTTATTTTCGCAAAATATGAGAAACAACCGCAAATCAAAAAACAGTCAGTTCAGGAGAGTTTCTGATTATAGACACGAAGTGTGTTTTTATACTTTCCATAATGGAATCATCATTTTTTCATTAATGTGTCACTATAGCTAAAAGCTTAAATTGTGAATATTTGGCTACCCGGATATTCGTTGCTCCAGGAATATATATGTCTGCTAAAACGCTGTATGAAAAATTAGTTGAGTCACATACCATTCGTGAACTTGATAACGAAGGACATGTTTTACTTTATATTGATCGTTCAATACTGAATGAATATACCAGCCCGCAGGCATTTAGCGGGTTAAGAGAACGCGGCCGCACCGTTCGGCACCCCGACACGTTTTTATTGAATATTGACCATGTTAATCCTACGCGGTCGCAACGGGATGACTTAATGACCGATCCGGGAGGACAGCTACAGGTTGATTACTTTCGGGAAAATGCCGCTGACTTTGGCATCACATTATTTGATGTGCTGGATCCGCGTCAGGGGATTGAACACGTGGTTGCTCATGAACAAGGGCTAGTGATGCCTGGCATGGTGATCGCCGCCGGGGATAGTCACACGACAACCTACGGTGCATTTGGCGCGCTGGGCTTTGGTATCGGGACGTCGGAAATTGAACATCTGCTGGCCACGCAGACGCTGGTTTACCGCAAGCTCAAAACCATGCGCGTAAGTGTTCAGGGAGAGCTACCTTTCGCCTGTTCCGCAAAAGATATTGTTCTTGAATTGCTTGAACGTATTGGCGCTGATGGCGCGACGGGATATGCCATTGAATTTGTGGGTGAGGCCATCAGCGCGTTGAGCGTTGAAGGACGAATGACGCTCTGCAACATGGCGGTAGAAGCGGGGGCGCGTGGTGCCATTATTGCGCCGGATAAAAAGGTTTTTGACTATATCTACGGTAAACCGCAAATGCCTGTAGGTGAACTCTGGCAGCAGGCATTGCTGGAATGGTCACAGTTGAGCAGCGATGCTGATGCGGTATTTGATAAGACGGTGGCGATCAACTGCCATGATCTTGAGCCTAAAGTCACCTGGGGAATCAGTCCGGATCAAACAGGTTCCATCACCGGACGTGTCCCTTTCCCGGAACAGGAAACCAATCCGCTTAAGCGCCTGGCGCTTGAGAAGGCCCTTCATTACATGGGATTAACGGCTGGCATGTTGCTGAAAGATATTCGTATCTCTCACGCTTTTATTGGTTCATGCACAAATGGTCGCATTGAGGATTTGCGTGCCGTTGCGAAGGTGCTTGAAGGGCGCAAAATCGCCAGCCATGTTCGCGGGATCATTGTGCCTGGTTCAACAATGGTAAGACGCCAGGCGGAAGAAGAAGGACTGGCGAAAATCTTTATTGCTGCCGGTTTTGAATGGCGGCAGTCGGGTTGCTCAATGTGCCTTGCGATGAATGAAGATGTGTTGTCGCCCGGCGATCGCTGTGCATCAGGTACGAACCGTAATTTCCCTGGACGACAGGGCGCTGGAGCAAGAACGCATTTGATGAGCCCGGCGATGGTTGCGGCGGCGGCGGTAGCGGGGCATCTGGTCGATGTTCGGTCATTACTTCAGGCAGGGGAATAAGATGGATACGTTTAAGCAAATCAGCGGGCGAATTGCGCCGATGCTGGAACCGAATATCGACACTGATGTGATTATGCCAAAACAGTTCCTGAAAGGGATCGATCGCCAGGGGCTGGATAAAGGGGTGTTTTTCGATCGTCGCTTTATGGCTGGCGGCCAACCAAATCCTGATTTTATTCTGAACATGCCGGGTTGGCAGAGCGCGACATTCCTGCTGGTTGGCCCCAATTTTGGCTGTGGATCGAGTCGTGAACACGCCGTATGGGGATTAAAACAACTGGGAGTACGGGGGCTGATAGGTAGCACATTTGCAGGCATTTTCGATGATAACTGCCAACGCAACGGGATCCTCACGGTCTCATTAGATGAACCTGCTTTGGCGCGCCTGGCGCAGCTTGCCGCGAGTGCTGATACCAATTCTATCACTGTTTCACTCGATCGCTGCGAAATTACGACGGCAGAGGAAACGATCTCCTTTGTGATCAGTGAACTCAAACGGGCGATGCTGGCCGCAGGCGAAGATGCGATAGCCTGGACATTGCAATACTTGCCGGAGATTGAAAATTTTGAGGTTGCGCATTATTCACGGCGGCCGTGGTTAAAACGCCCTGCATCCCCGCGCGGTTAAGGAAGAAGACTGCAATGAAACTGGTTCAATATCTTGTGAACGGTGGCAAACGCTACGGCATTATGCAGGAAACCGGAATAATTGATCTCTCGCAGCGGCTTGGCGACAAATATCCCACTTTGAAATCTCTACTGTGCGCTAATGCGCTGACGGATGCGGCGTTATGGTGTGATGAGCCGGCGGATTATTACTACCAGGAAGTCACTTTTCTGCCGGTGATTGACGATCCGCAGAAGATCATCTGTGTCGGAATGAATTATGCCGATAAGCGTATTGAGTTTAATGAAACCAACCCGGCCCCAACCCTTTTTGTCCGCTTTGCGGATTCTCAGACCGGGCATAATGGCCTGCTGCTGAAGCCTGAAAATACCAATGAGTTCGACTACGAAGGTGAATTAGCCGTAGTGATTGGGCGGCGATGCTCCCGGGTCAGCGCTGAGGATGCTTTAGATTATGTCGCCGGATACAGCTGCTATATGGATGGTTCAGTGAGGGACTGGCAGCATAGCTGGTTTACGGCTGGAAAAAACTGGCCTTCGACAGGATCATTCGGTCCGTGTCTGGTGACCACAGACGACATTCCCGATCCCCAGATGCTACGTTTACTGACACGACTAAACGGGCGGGAGGTGCAGAACGAATCTACGGCAAATATGATCCATCCTATCGCTTCACTCATTGCTTATATAAGCACCTTTACTCTGCTTTCCCCTGGCGACACGATCCTCACAGGGTCGCCTGGTGGAGTGGGCAAAAAACGCGTTCCACCGCTGTTTTTACACGATGGTGATGTTATTGAAGTTGAGATTGAACATATTGGAACCCTGCGCAATGTCGTCCGGGATAGCCGTTATTTAACATCATCTGTTAGCTGGCATGACGGGAGAAAGTGATGAGTACACTGATTGAATGCGGCGCCTCTCCGTTTATTCCGGGGTTTGCGCTCAAGGATGTTCGTCTGGAAAATGGTCTGACGGTAAGAGTGGCTATCGGAGGCAGCGGTTCACCTTTGGTACTGCTACATGGGCATCCGCAGAATCATACAACATGGCGGAAAGTCGCACCGACATTGGCGCAAAATCATACAGTCATTTTGCCGGATTTGCGTGGCTATGGCGACAGCGATAAACCAACGAGCGATCCGGCGCACCGTACCTATTCAAAGCGCACCATGGCGCAGGATATCGTCATGTTAATGGATGCGCTCGGCTTTTCCCGTTTTGCCTTTGTAGGGCATGATCGTGGCGGACGCGTAGGACACAGGCTCGCGCTGGATTATCCGGATCGTGTGACCTGTTGTACTTTTATCGACATTGCTCCAACCGCGACGATGTACGCCTTGACCGATAAATCCTTTGCTACGCGTTACTTTTGGTGGTTTTTCCTGATTCAACCTTTCCCGTTACCCGAAACGATGATTGCGCACGATCCGGCATTTTTTCTGCGTAAGCATATTTCTGGCCAGCTAAAAATAGAGGGCGCGACCTCGCAGGAAGCATTCAATGAATACCTGCGCTGTTACCAGAACCCTGAGATGATCCACGCGATCTGTGAGGACTACCGGGCTGCTGCGACGATTGATTTGGACGATGATGCCGCAGATACGTCGGCGCGTATCCGGTGTCCGTTACAGTTGCTGTGGGGAGGGCTGGGAACGGTAGGGCAACTATATGATGTGGTTGGTACCTGGAAAGAAAAGGCGCTAAACGTTCAGGGGGAAGCATTGCCTTGCGGACACTCCCCGCAGGAAGAGTGTCCTGAGTACTTTATCCAGAAACTTCAGTCCTTTTTACATTCAGTGTTATAACTCGGTCATCCTTTGCAACTTCGCACTGATGCTATGAAAACGACACCTGTAGGAAAAAAACATCGCCAGCCCCTTGAGGGCTGGCCTTCTGTTGAAGATCTTTTCGTTTTTGTCACCGTTGCTCGCAACGGTGGATTTGCCCGGGCAGCGCTGGAGCTGGGGTTATCTCCCTCCTATATCAGCAAACGTATCGCTATCCTTGAAAAATGTCTCAACGCCCGGCTTTTTTTTCGAAATAACAGAGTGATGCGTCTCACACCGGAAGGCGAAAATGCGCTGGGTGGGGCTATGCAGGTCGTCAGTGAAATGGATGGCTTTGTCAGTCGTTTGGATAATCAACGTGGTGTGTTGGCTGGTAATATCACCATCAACTGCTCATTTGGTTTTGGGCATAAATATGTCGCAGAGGCGCTGTCGTCATTTATGATCGCCTATCCTGATATTACGGTAAAACTCACGCTAACGGATCGTGAAGTGGATCTTGTAGAAGAGGGAGTCGATATTGAAATTCGTGTTGGGGATGACATCAACGAATTGTATATCGCACGGCAGTTAGCCACTAATCGACGGATCCTGTGTGCTTCCCCTGAATACCTCGAACGCCACGGCAAGCCAGAGTCTGTTAGTGCGCTTGTGCAGCACGATTGCCTAATGATTCAGGAAAAAAACTCGGCATTTGGCAATTGGATATTAACGGACGGTAAGCAGCAGACACATTGCCGACTAAACGGTTTTCATTCTTCCAACAGCGGCAGTGTGGTGCTTATTTGGGCCCTGAAAGGCCATGGCATTACATTGCGGTCGGAATGGGATGTTGCGCAGTATATGGAACGAGGTGAGCTGGTTCGCGTGTTGCCTCAGTGGTATCAGGAAGCGAATATCTGGGCTGTATATACCCGGCGTTCATCAAGTTCTGATCGTATCAAAATCTGCATCGATTTCCTCACGGAGCATCTTGCACAATGCTTGCCAGGCGGTAAAGCACCGGGCGTACTGTGATCAGTCGGCGCCAACTGTCGTGGCGCCAGATGCTCTGACTTACGTTTACTGTTAGGTGTTCTTTTTGCCAGCACCCAGTAGCTTTTAGGGCGTTGCGTTGGTGGCGCGGTTTTGTTTCCGCTATCGTGGCGAAGTTATCTTTTATCCCACCACGCGGCCCAACCTCCACATAGATACCTCCATTATTACCGGATTTCTCACCTGGTTTTAACGTCATATTTTATCACCTGATTTTTGGGTGACGATTATCGGAGGTTGAGAATTCTATTGGTATCGGCTGGATGGCATTGTAAGTATCACACACTCACTCCATAACAATCCTCAGGGATACGATCGTATCCCTGAATATTTCCCATCAAAACTCAGGAGTAAAATCACTCTCACTAATATATTTTTCCAGTATGGCGGTATATTGTCGCCAGTTCCCGGAGTCGTTGATTACTGCATAATTTATCGATGCTCCCGGCGTTAGCGAGTGTGTTAGCGGCACATCAAATGCTGTTTTCGGCGCAACCATGATATCGCCGATACTTTTCTTGTTATCCATCGTTAACGTTAAACTCATATACCACGAGGTGGGGTTAACTATCCGTATAGTATTCTCTTTAGCAATAAAGCGTAATTTTTTCTCCTCCGCTTCCGTGGGCGCTTTTAATCCGGTCGGGCGAATTAAAATTTTTAGTCGCAAACGAAGCGGTAATACCAGTTTTCGCGGGTGGTTTTTAATGTCATGGGGGAGTGGCGGTATCTGATAAATGTTTAGCCAGAAGAGACTCTCCCGGTCCGTTGCCAGCTGCTGGCGGGAACTCAGGAGCAGGCGAAGCGTTCTCAGTTCTCCTGGCTGCATTTTAAATACCGGCGGCAGCGCCACCAGCGGCGTTTTGCTATTATCCGGAGAGGCGTCAATGTTTCCGGCGTCGGTCCATACCTGTAACAGCATCGGCGTTGTATTATCGTTGGATAATGTCAACGATTGAGCGACATCATCTGAAGCAAAAATAATTCGGGTTCTGTCAATATTAACGGCGGCTTGAGCCGGGCCATACCATCCCGTCAACCCAAGTAGCGTTAATATGACTTTACTGAAAACTAACCACTGCCTGTAATTGCGCATTCACGCTTCCTGCCGTTACTGTTTGTCCGCCGATCGCCTCAAGCGAGGCAGTAAAATCACCGCTATAGGTTTCTACTGAACCGGATGATACCCGTGTGGTTAAATCTTTATAGCCATACCAGCCTCGGGCGTTGCCGGTGCCTGTCTTGATCCGATCGGGTAACAGGTTAATTGGCGTACCGGCATCGTTATAGATGCGGATACCCACTCCGGAAGCTACGCCAGGTTCGCCATAATGGGTGTCCAGTAGCCACGACAGGCCGCCTGCGGATGTGGTTAGCCCCAGGCGACGCGCCGCCGCCACGGCGGTGGGTTGATTAACGACAAACCCCATTGCGACATTAGCGGCGCTGGTGGACGGGAAGGCACTGGACACGGCGCCGGACTCACATTCCAGACTGACGTGGAAAGGCGCCTGGCTATTGCCTCCGGCGGCTAATATGCCGACGGCGACAGGGGGAATTTTCACGATCGCAGGATAATCTGTGATTTTACATAACGCGCCGCGAACATAGGTGACGCTATTATATGTACTCCATGCCCCGGGCCAATAGCTGGGCCAGCCATAATAATCGCTGGCATGATCCAGTCCCGCTTTGATCCGCTCGGTAATCAAGCCTGGGCCTTTAAACGCGATATAACCCCGAGGCTGCGTCCAGGTATCTCGGTCCATTGGATTCTGGTAGGCAAAATATTTTCTTGAGTCAATTTTAAACATCTCATATAGCACGTTGCTAAACGCGCTGGCAGGAATATAAATATATTTGTCATCCTGAAACCAACTGTCTGCGGTAAGTTGGCGTTCTTTCCAGAAACGGCTGTAATATTCGCCGGTACTGAGGTTTGTCATACGGACAGCAACATTACGCTCCACATCATAATAAGCGCCTTCTACTTCGGGAGTAAAAAATGCCCCCGCAAAAGCGCTATCGCCATTTGTCGAATACATCTCATAGAGCTTCCCGGCATCGGCGGAATCGCAGCGGTAAAGTACCTGTTTACTGGAATAGGGCGTGCCGGTGGCAGCCGTCAGGAAGTTACCGATCCCACTGGCCAATAGTGTGCCGGAGGGTTGAAATGTTTCACTATTACTGATGCTAATCACCGTTGGCAAACCGATATTACCGGTATTCGTGTCAGTTGCGCCGATCCAGTTTTGCGCCGTGTAGCCCGCTTTTATCGCCGCGTCAGAGAGCGCGCTCTTATCGGTGACTTTGATACATGACGACCATGTTCCGGCGCTGACGAACAGGCTGGTGATAAACAATAGCGTTCGGAAACTAAAAAGCATTGTGCTATTCCTTCTCGCAGATTTTGTTCAGATAGAGAAACGGTTCTTTGGTGTGAAGATCGAGTTGGTAGGCAACCCGGCAACGCTGGTTTGCCCCTGTTCCCCAGCGCACCAGTAGAGAACCCGACGGATGGGCGATACGGGCATAAATCTGCCCACTCTGGCCGACCATGCCGATGTTTGTGCCTTCACCGTTGAAAACATCAGCGCCCATTGGCGGTATGCCGCCATCCGGCATCTTCACGGAGATCAGCACTGCTTTGCCGCTGATAGTGGCGAAATTGACACGCGCGATGGCGCCGGCATAGGGCACAATCTGCTGACTTCCTCCCGTCAGTTCGGCATCGCTGCGCATCTTACGGGTATCGAGCGTAACGTTATTGACGCGGTAAGGAGATAACGAAGGCAGAATGGCGTAACCAAAGCGATCAACCACAGCGCCCTGGCCATTTTGTACGATCGCGCCCTGCGCGCCATCGGCATGAATAAGCGCAAAGGTATCGCTGGTATAGGGGCCAGCCGTCAGACCGCCAGGGTGAAGAACCAGGGTGCCGGACGCGCCCAGCCCTTCCTGACGATAGTTATCACCCTGGTCATAGTTGGCGCGAAGTGCGCCAAACCGGGTGTTCTGTTGTAGATTACCGCCAAACGTCGTTGGCGCGCTGCTATCGCTATTACTATTGCGATAACGCTCGTAGCCGCCATAAACCGACCATGACAGGTCGCTGTTTTCACCGCTACTGCCGGTCATAGATACGGTTGAGGAACGGCTTTGACTGGACTGGTTATAATTCATGGCGACAGACGTTCTGTTTTCGCCCCAATCCAGCGGTATAGAGACATTAAACGACATTGTGGTTTCGGTATATTTTTGTCGGCTACTCACGTCCAGTGGTTCGTTAACGCCGTGATAAAAGCGATCGTAATCCCAGGTGGTGCGCTGTCGTGCGATATTCACCCCGTAGCTTATATTCCGCCACTGGTTGCTATATCCCATTTGTAGCTGTGTTATACGCGATTGGTTATTGTAGTAGTCTGCGGTGCTGGCGCTGAGGTTAAGCGTGCCAAGCTGTCCTAACGGCTGGCTTACCGTCGCGGACAGGCGATTGCGCTGATGCAGCGTGTCGGAGTAGTAATCAATCCCCGTTTTTGCTTCCCGGCGTACGCCGAGCACGTCCTGAAGATCGCGAAAGCCGTTGGTTGAATAGCGATAAGCCGCCAGTACCAGGTTAGTGCCGGTGGTAAACGTTTTGCTGTAACTGAGTTCCGCGCGCCAGCCTTGTTGGCGCTCGTTATGCTCTGCGCGCGCATTCGACCAGGTGGTGTTGAGGCCGAACGCGCCCATACCGGTGGCCCAGACGCCGCCCGCCAGCCATGCCTGGTAACGCTGCGCAATTCGTGAACCGAGGTTGAGGGTAATGGTGTTATTAACGCCGTGCTGGAACGTTCCCTCAAAGAAACGATTTTCAATATCGTAGTACTGACGAACCCTGCCGAAGGCCAGCGAATAGTGCCAGTTACCGGGACGTACCGAATCCGGCACGGAAGAATAAGGCACGGTGAAACGTGAGGTTTTACCGCTGGCCTCGATAACCTCTACCTCCAGATCGCCTTGATAACGGGTGTTGTACAGATCGTCAATATAAAATGGGCCCGGCGGAACGTTGGTTTCATAAATCACTTTCCCCAGTTGTTTTACTACCACGTGCGCGCTACTGGCCGCTACGCCCCGAACTTCCGGCGCATAACCGCGTTTGCCCTGAGGGCGCATCCGCTCGTCGGTGACAAGCTTAACTCCGTTAAAGGACAGACTGCCGAATAAGCTGGAGTCCGTATAGCTATCGCCCAGCGACAGGATACTGTTAATAGATGCGACAGGTCTTTGCACCCAGGTTCGAACGGTATTATAGCGCCAGGCGCTTCCGCTCTGGCTGCTATTGGCATAGCGCAGATTACTTTGATGACGGACCTGCCAAAGTCCGAGGTTAACGCCCATGTTTAAACCGCTCCATAAGTATTGGTAGCGATAATGGCTGTCGGTATTTTCGGTGTGGGTCCAGTTTGTGTTATGGCGTAAAAACAGCGCCAGCGCGCCGCTATCCCACTCTGAAGGGGAGATATAACCGCGCGGTTTGTGCGTAAGTTCGGTCATTGGAATCGTCAGCAACAGGCGAAGCGTGGCGCTATCAAATTGCCAACCGGCATGAGGCACCCACTCCCTGAGCGGGCGACACTCGGTCGCAGCGTCGGTCGCGGGGAGTGATTTTATCTGTGCCGCTTTCATCACCGATAAGGGCAGACAGGGTTCAGTCTGTTGACCCTCTTTTACAGCATTAAATCGAATATTAGTGCTCGCTGTTACCAGCGTGCCATTAACGTAAACGTCGGCAAGATAGTCTCCGGAAGGCGTTTGCTGTTCATTAAAACGGGCAATATTTTGTCCGTAAGTGGCCCCCTGAAGTAGCGCAGGATCAAAATAATACTCTTCACCTTGCGCGGAGCCTGAGCAAACTATGGCGATCAATAGCGCAAGGCTTTTGCGGTTCAAATTAATGGTGGGGGACATCATAGCTCTCGCTTATCCTTGCGCCCAGGTCGTTAACCAAAGTAACGGTGACTGTTCCGGAGAAGGATTTGAGTGACCGTTTGCCCGGCAGCCACCAGGTTTGACTGGAGAAAGGGGCAATCATGTCAGCATCCAGGTTATACGAAGCGCCGTTCACTTTTACATTCAGGTTACTTAAAGAGGCAAACCAGGGCTGCGGATTAACAATAACAATACCGCTTTTTCCGGAACCCTTATTTACCGTTTTAATCTGTAATTTTTTCGCCAGATTATCAGGTTTGCCTAGCCCGTCAGGACGATAGAAAAGTTTTATTCTTGAGCGCAGCATCACCAACATTTTATTTTGCCCACTGTCGCTGCCAATATTCGTTGGTGGTACCTGTAATACGTTAAACCAGAATACTGACTCACGATCCTGCGGCAATTTTTTCGTGTTGTTATAAATTACACGTACCACCTGGCCTGCTTTGGGTTGAATACGAAATACTGGCGGCGTGGCAATAAACGGCATCGCGCTGCTATTTTCCGGGCTGGTATTCATATCGCCATCGTCAAACCAGGTTTGTACGATATAAGGTATTGCATCATTATTTTTTAACTGCACATCTACGGAGGAGGCTGTTGATGGGTAAATTATTCGGCTACCCAAAATAGTAACGCTCGCCCACGATGTTGTGGCGGGTAGGGCCAGCAATAGAAAAACTATTAAGTAATATAATGCGGAATGTCGGGTATCCATTTTCATCTCAACAACTCCCTGGCGATTGAAAATGGTCTGGCGTTTCAACGCCAGACCGTAGCGACAATTATTTATACGAAACGGCGTATTGAAGGGTGGCAGCGACTGTCCCAGCCTCTGCTTTCCCGGTAGAGTAATACCGCGCGGTATAAGTCGCGCTCGCTTCAGAAGCATTTGGTTCCAGCTGTAGGTCGCCGTCGCCAGTAAAGCCGCCGGTCAGATTGATTGGCTCCCCTGAAGTGTCGAGTAATTGGACTTCAACATTTTTCGCGCTGCCAGTATTACCCAGGTTACCGTTACTGGTGACCTGATTACCGACAAAGACAGTGGAAATTTTTGTTGTTTTGTCCTGAGAGCCGGTACACCCGGACAGCCCAATATCAAACGTTATTGGCCCCGCGGTTTTCCCTTGTTCTGATAAATCTTTAGTACTTACTGTTGGTAATAACACGACGGGTTTAGCCTGATTACCATTAATCACGACAGAGCATGTTTCATCAGAGACTTCCCCTTGAAAGGTGATGGTGTTATCAGAAACAGCCATCGCGCTGCTGGAGACAAGAAGCGAGCCTGTGATCATTGCTAAATACTTTTTCATAGACATATGATAATGTTCCTGTATTAATCTTTACTTTTTCAGGACGAGTGCAACTCGCCCGAATGTTTCGTGCTTATGGAGGAGTGGTAAAAATAACGATCATTAACTCTATTTTTGGATGTGAGCTATACCCTCCTGACTATTGATAATGCGATATAAAACAAACAGACTTATTTCTCTTATCATGAAATAGAGCGATAAGCGCTTTCGTCCATACATCTCATTAGTACAACTGATAGTGTTATCATTTGATTGAGTGTAATCCGATAACAATTCTCTCCGCGTCTGAATAGATAGACTATGTTGCAATACAAACCTGCACATTTTTGCTATGTAAAATCCGTATCAGTTAAACCTCCCGATGGATAATACGATGGTGAGATTAAGGTAAATTTTCTGAAATGTGCTTCTGAAACAGTATAATTAGTCTTACTTTTTTCTTACTTTTGGCCTTTCAGAAGTTTCCTGAGTTTGCGTTAAGGTAAAGAAAAGTGTTCAGATTTACCTATAACTGTTTGATTTGTAATGTGCAGGTAATACTTGTGTCAATTATTGTTTACTATAAGTGAGACTTATAAGTTAAACTCAGGTTAATTAGGGGGCTGAATTCTTTTTTGAGCATGATAATATGTCGTCTGAATGATGGATGCAGTTACCTTTAGGATTGTCATGAATGAAAGCATATTTTTACTTGATAAGCGTGTTGTATTTGATAGTACGAAGATGACCTTATCGCATGGTAATGAGATAATCAGAATATCAGAAGCTGAGACCCATCTGCTTCTTGCTTTTTGGCATGGTCTTTACAAAAAAGAAGATATTATTCATTTTGTTTGGGAAAATCGTGGAGGCTGCGTCTCAGAATCAAGTTACTATAAACTCATTAATCAAATGAGAAATGATTTTAGTAGCATCGGTCTACAGTCATCTGACATCGTAACTCGCCCTCGGGTGGGGGTGTCGCTGTCTGTTGCCATTGAACCTATAAAAAAAATCACCTCCCTAAAGGTGAGTGATGAAAACGTTAAAGGCACCCCGACTCGGGAGAATATATTTTACAAAATTAAACGTCACAGCGTATTTGTGGTATTAACAGGAGCCATTCTTCTGGCATTGCTCTATGGTGTATTTACTATATATAAAGCGCCTGTTCGTAACAGCCCTGATAGTTTTTTTACATATCTTGGCGAATATAACGATTATGCAATCTATAAAACAAAAGAGGATAAGGTCACATTAAGTGAAGTAGTTTTTGCTTTTAACTCTCTAAAAATTAAAATTTACCGGCAAAATGGACGCCATCTTTATTATATCAGGGAGCCAAATATGAATATTTTTCTGCAATGCTTAAATCCTGTTGAAATGGCGGTGCCAAAATGTATTACAGTAAAAGAACGTTACTGATTATATTTGTAATATTTATCGCCATTGTCGCAATCGGATCGGTAATAGCGCTTGAGTGGGTGAATCGTGACTCTTATAGAACCAATAATCTTATATGCACGACAAAATCAGAAGCGTATATTGAACCACGAAAATTGTACATGGATGGTGGACTTGTGCTGGATCTTAAATCCGGCAGGATTACCCTACACTACGATGTTACTACCGATACGAAAGAGAAGCGGCTTTTTTTTCGTGACATCTGCATCAGCAAACTGCGCAGAACGGGTATGAAAACATTTACTTTTAAAGTCAATTCAGTTAAGACCTTTGAGTCTGATACTGCTGGCGATTTGTTTTCCTGGTTGAGACTGTTACAGCCTGGTACGATTAATGAGTTAAAGATGGACAAAATTGGGAAAAATACCTACATGTTTTCGCTTAATCGACATTTGTATAATGTGTGTACCACCAGTAGTAACGTTGAGTTGTAGCCAATAATCCCTGTATTGATGGGAATTCGTTCCGTGATTGTTATGCCTCATCAGGCAGCGAACCTGGCATCTGGCTAACATATTGAATTTAGATATCTGCTATCGCTTATTTTAACGATAGTATCCTGCACCTGTTGGGTATTGATATTTTCTTGTCTATTTTCGGCACAGGGAGTGCCATCTTGCTATCATTAAGAACGTATAACCTATCTCTCAATATTGCTTTTCTATATTAATGTTACTTTAGTTATCCTATAAAAGCGTACAGTGGCAAAAGGAAGGCCGGTAAGAGGGCAATGATTTGAAAGTAAGAAAGCTATTTCTGATGTTGTTTATTGCCGTTCCACTGATCGTAATGATATTGGTGGGGTTACTCGCGGGTATCTTCCAGCTAAAACGAGATATCGCCGTCAGCGCCAATACGCTGCTGCGGTTTAGCGCGGATATATCTGCCGCCTCCTGGCAAGTCGCCGGAAAAGCCGCCAGACTGGCTGAGAGTTCCTGCACTGATACGCTGAAAGAACTGTCCAGAACGCGGGCCTTCACTCCTTATGTACGTGACATTGGGTTTCTGGAAAATGGTGATATCACTTGCTCCTTTGTCACAGGAACCGAACGCTATCATTTTTCCCGGCTGGCAGGGCTTTCTTTACCTGCTTCTTATCCGGAACGGTGGTTGCGATCTATCGGTAGTATGGCCGAAGGACCCGATCGCCTTGTTGTGGTTTATGTGAAAAAAGTAGCAGCGAATAAAGCGGCCTTCGTCATTGTGGATTCGCAGTATGTCCAGGAGCTCATGGAGATATTGGCTGCAGAGAGAGCATCAGCCTTTAGCCTGACATTCGGCACAGGGGAGGCGATTACCAGCGCTACGACGTTGCGCGGTAAGGCGTTTTTAACGCAGCGCTTCACCTCAACCGATCACACTCTCCAGCTGATGGTGCGAACCCCTTTCTCAACGTTATCGGCATACTGGTTACAAAACCTTTTTATTTTTGTTCCGCTGTCATTGTGTCTTTCTGTAGGGATGATGTTGTTCTACAGGCGCTGGTATTTAAAACGCTTATCTCTGGCCCGGGAGATTGCCAGGGGGATAACGCACAATGAGTTTACGGTACATTATCAGCCTGTTTTTAATGTTAAACACGGTAGTTGCGGCGGCGTGGAGGCGCTAATGCGCTGGCCGCAACCGGATGGCCGTTTTATAACCCCGGATATTTTTATTACCGCCGCAGAAAATGAAGGCATGATTATTCCACTCTCTCGTCATCTGTTCGAACTGATTGCTCATGACGTGATAAATTGGACTGTACCGGATGATTTCTATATCAGCGTAAATATATCGCCTGCGCATCTTATGGATGACGGTTTTATACAAGATATAGAGGCGCTCAGGACTCGTTTGGGAACGATAACGCTTATGTTGGAGCTCACCGAACGTAGCCTGATTGTAGAACCTTCACAGGTCGCAGAAAAACTTTCAACGCTCCGTGAAAAAGGCGTGTTAATAGCGATTGATGATTTTGGGACCGGCTATTGCTCCCTCTCCTATCTCCAGCAATTACCTGTAGACTCTCTTAAAATAGACAGAACGTTTATCGATACCATTGATACCAGCAGCGATGATGTTCCTGTCCTGGATACTATCATTACGCTGAGTCAGCGACTGGGACTCAATGTGGTTGCCGAAGGGGTCAGTACCCAGCACCAATTGCGTTACATCTTAAGCCACGGGGTAGGATTCGTTCAGGGATTTCTTTATGCCAGGCCGATGGGGACTAATGACTTTATGAGTTGGCTTGGCAAGTCAGCCCAGCGGCAAAATGGTTTGCTCAAGGGGGAAAGCGGATCCGCGAGCGATCTGGTGGCTGAATAATGCAGGAACTCGCTACGGAAAAAAATTCAATAGCACGATATATCCTGGTAATATGTTTATGCCGTGAAGAAACGTGATAGCACTGGGGCGGATATTTTTATGAGTCAGAACAATTATCTGATTGACAAAAGGGTTATTCTTGATTGTGAACGAATGACGCTTTCCTGCGCCGGTGAGTCGATAACGATATCTGAATCGGAACGCAGTTTGCTTATCGCTTTTTATGAAGGCCTTTTTAAAAAAGATGATTTAATTAACTATGTCTGGGGGCGCAAAGGTGTCGTAGTCTCTGATGCCAGTTATTATAAATTGATTAACCAGCTACGAGGGTCATTTGATAAAATTGGTCTTAAGGGGGCGTCTGTTGTGACTCGCCCTCGCGTGGGTGTTTTACTCTCAGTTTCCATTGAACCGTTGAGTGATGAGGCGCAAAATACGCCGTTGCCTGCTGTTGCTGAAACAGAAGTATCGACGGTTGAAGTGCGGCACGATGACACTATTATTACCCCAATACCGGGCGCTGTGAATAAAAAAGATTGGCTCTACTTTTGCCTGGCCGCGCTTCTGATGTTTTTTATGATGTATAAAGTTAAGGGTGAAAATATTGATTACTTTACCCTCCAGGGTTCGTATGATGGATACACTTTTTATAGTGTCGGGCATGATAAAACCCATCTGACGGATATCGTTGAAGCGTACTCTGAGATGAGTAATGAAATACATAAACAAAACGGAAAAATCATTTATTACATTCGCGTTCCTAATACAAATATTTTTGTCCAGTGTCTTAACCAACTTGATATAGCGGAGCCGAAATGCATTTCCATAAAAGAACGTTATTAAGCGTGGCGACGCTTGGTATGCTGGCTGTTTCAGTCGTACTGATGGTAGTTTGGGTACGAAACAGTAACCATAGTTCTATTAATACTAATGAATTTTTATGTACGACAAGAACGGTAACGACGATACAACCTAAAGATATTCATGCCGATGGCAATCTTGTTCTTGATTTTAAGATGAAGAGAATTACGCTTCAATATGAAATAAAAACAAAAGATAACGGTGTAAAAATATTATACCGGGACGTATATATGAAAAATTTACATCGAACAGCGCCTGGTGTTTATACGTTCGAAGTATCCCAGGTAAAAGTCTTTGCCACGGACACGGCTGGCGATCTGTTATCATATTTACGGGTTCTGCATCCGGAAGCGGCTAATGAGATTCGAATATCTAAAGTGGGTGAGAAAACCTTTTTTTATTCTCTTAATCGGCAGCTTTATAACGTTTGTACCGCGCAGTAGATCTGAATGTTGTCTGAATGCGTCAGAAAGCGAGTTGCGAAATTGCCCTCCGCAAGGGTAAAGGTTAACTCAATAATCAATAAAATACATGAAAAACAATTGTTTATGAGTTTTGACTCTTCAAGGAGGTGACTGATACTCGCTGATAACCTCTCGCTGTCCGCCTGACGGATGCGATGCCAGGATCGGGTCTGAAGCAACTATGAATCCGCCATTAATAAAAAAGTAAGAACTCTGTAAGACTGATTTCATATCCATTATCGAATATATCAGGTTATATTACCTCCGCAGTTGGCATGACTGGTAATAAGCGCATTAGGTGCTCTTAATCTAAATGCTATTTGTGTGCCATAAGTTCCGGTACCGCCTTAATTATATATCAAAAATGGAGTGGTTTTAATGAAAAGACGGTCTTCGTTCCTTGTTTTTTTAGGTTTATTATTAGCGTCACCTTTAGCTTTGGCTAACGATCAGCACACCGTATCGTTTGGTTATGCACAAACTCATCTCAGTTCATTGAAAAATAGCGATAGCAAAGATCTGCGAGGCTTTAATTTTAAATATCGTTACGAGTTTAATGAGACCTGGGGGATGTTAGGCTCATTCACCGCGACGCGCAATGAAATGGAGAATTACACCTGGAAAGAGGGGAAATTGCATAAAAATGGTTCCGATTCTGTGGACTATGGTTCTTTGATGTTTGGACCAACATATCGTTTTAATGACTATGTGAGCCTGTACGGCAATGCGGGTATAGCGACGATGAAATTTAATAAACACTCAAAAGAAGAGTCCTTTGCCTACGGCGCTGGCGTAATATTTAATCCAGTTAAGAGTATATCTATCGATGCATCATGGGAAGCCAGTCGTTTCTTCGCTGTGGATACCAATACATTTGGTGTCAGCGTAGGTTATCGCTTCTGACATTAAAAGTATAAGCGTTACGTTTATGGCAAGGAATTAAAAATAATATGGCGCTGCTACAGAATAGGGATGGTTATGAGCGCTCAGGTAATCTTAAGAGGAAGATAAAACACTCACCGTAGCGTTATTCTATTGATGAAATTATGATAAATTCACTATCGGAACAACTTCCGTTAAAAACGATAGGTATAGTTTTAACGGATGATTATTATACTTATTTAGGCATCGCTTCACTCTTTGAGGATGGGAAGTGCTTTATGTTCCCACTCAATGGAGAATATAATTCGTGTCAGATATCAGCTAGCGAAGATATCATAATTATTATTGATGGACGAGTTTTGATTCAGGGGGTCTGGAAAGGTTTTAAGGCGCTCATGCAGCATTATCCACATGCTCGTCGAATCTGGCTCACGCGCAGAGATATTGGAAAACTTTATCCACATGGCTGCGATAGAGATCCTGATATCGATCCCGATTTGGCAAAGCCTGTTTTTATTGAGCATTTCATTAAATACGCTTGTGCAAACGAAGTAGCGGTCGGTGAACTTGCGCCGTTGACAAAAAAGGAGGAGGAGTTGTTATGGCACTTTTTATATAAAAAGTCGATGAGTCAGATCGCCAGTAGCTATGGCATGAGTCGTAAGACTTTGTACATTCATAGATTGCGTATCTGTCGTAAATATGGCTTCAAACGCTTTTTCCATTTGCTATTTATTTACCAAAGAAGTCGCCATATCTTCGCATCTAAAATTTGCCGTGTAGACAAAAACGCCGATCAGGCTTGAAGCAAACAAGATGAAAAAGTTAACGATGAGAGAGTGTGAAAGCATCAATCCTACTATGCTGCTTGCCATTAAGATACTTATCTCGGCGCTTGACGAAAAAACAAAAATAAGACTCAGAGAGCATATTGAAAAAACTGAACAAGAAATAGCCTCAAGCATACATGATAGCATCATGACAGAGACTTTTCTTCAGCAAATGAAAGACATTCGTTACATCTTAAATATAGTTCCTTGACGGCGTTCAGAAGCAAGAACGCGTTATTATTTAATGATTAATAGACCAGGTATTAGTATGAAAAAGATCTTAGTATGTTTCGCCGGCTTGGCTTTAACCGCATGTAGCGCTAATTCGTTGAATTATGGCGCTGAACAGGTACGGGTGATGACCAGCGAGCCAGGTAAGGAATGCAGCTACTTAGGGGATATCACGGGCAGCCAGGGGAATTTCTTTACCGGTGGCTGGACTTCCAACAGTAACCTGGAAACGGGTGCCCGTAACGATCTGAAAAACAAAGCTTATAAAATGGGCGGCAATACGGTAGTCCTGTTAACCCAGCGTGCAGGCCAGACAGGAAGTTCATGGCACGGTTCGGGCTCAAGCAAACAAACGAATGTCACGTTAAGCGGGAACGTTTATCGTTGCCCTCGTTAACCTTATTTTGCAGGCAATATATGCCTGTTTAGCGCGCGCGCCGCACTGGCGACGCGGGCGCTATTTGGGCTAACCTTGCTTTTTCTCGCTGTATTCCCGCCAACCGCCGCCTAATGCTTTATACAGATTAATGATATTCAGCTGTTGCATGAGCCGTGTGCGTACCAGGCGCTGTTGCGCGCCATAAAGCATACGATGGGTATCAAGCAGCGTAAGGTAGTCATCGACGCCTTCCTGAAAACGGAGTCCGGCCAGCTCATAGGCGATTTGGCTGGCTTCAACCGCGCGTTGTTCTGATTGCACCTGGTCATTCAGCGTACGCTGTCCCGCCAGACCATCCGCCACGTCGCGAAAGGCTTGCTGAATAACGTTTTCATACCTGGCGATTTCAATCTGTTTTTGGACATGTGCCCTATCCAGGTCAGCGCGTAATGCGCCGCCGTGAAAGAGAGGCAAGGTGATTTGCGGTAGAAAACGCCAGCTTCCCGATCCCGGTTCAAAGAGTCCGCTAAGAGACGCGCTGGCCGTTCCCGCCGTGCCTGTCAGGCTGATTGTCGGGAAGAAGGCGGCGCGCGCTGCGCCTATTCGGGCGTTTGCGCCACGCAGCCTGTACTCGGCGGCGCGAATATCCGGGCGGCGTACCAGCAGATCTGACGGTAATCCGCCTGGCAATGTGGTCGGGATCGCGACTTCCGTAAGCGTGACCGCCTCGTTTAGTCGACGCGACAGTTCAGGCGTGAGCGGCTGGCCCAACAGCAATTCCAGCGCGTTACGATCCCGCGCCAACTGTCGCGTATACGCCGCGCGATTGATTTCGGCAGAACGCAGCGCGATCTCCGCCATACGCAGATCGAGCTGTGTGGCGTTGCCTGTCCGGGCAAGCTGGGTTGTCAATGTGTATGAACTTTTTTGCGCGGCCAGCGTATCTTCGGTTAAGCGCAGCAGCTCCCGGTCAGCCCGTAGCGTCAGCCAGGCGCTGGCGACTTCGGAAACCAGGCTCATTCGCGCCGCAATGTACGTCTCATCAAGCGCCATATAGGCGGCTAATGCCTGGTCGCTAAGGCTTCGCACTCGCCCCCAGAGATCCAGTTCCCAGGCCGTCGTCGCCCCAGCCATCTCGTAGCGTCGGTTAATCTCAGGCTCGTCCGTGACGCTGAGATCGGCGGGAGTGCGACCGGCGTCCATGGCGGTGGCGATGCCGAGCGTCGGCAGCATCTCCGCGCGCTGAATACGGTATAACGCCCGGGCGGCTTCAACATTGAGCCCTGCCTTGCGTAAATCCCGATTATTGCGTAACGCGATCGCGATCAGTTCCTGTAGAAGCGGATCGTGGAAGAAATCACGCCAGCCAATGTCAGCGGCATCCGGCGCGCCAGAAACGGTTGACGTTGCGTAGGGATAGACCATCGCAGTCGGCGATGCGGGGCGTTCGTGCTTCGGCGCCATCGTACAGCCAGCAAGCGTGGTGACGAAAGCAAGCGTCGCCAGCGTGGCGGTCTGCCGATAGCCTGTAAAAGTGATCTTCATTATGCCATTCCCATCATTATGCTTGCTGATCATGTGAATCAACGCGGTTCTCACGCTTTAATGCCATCCTGCGAACCACCACGTAAAACACAGGCGTCAATAACAGGCCGAAGAGCGTGACGCCCAACATGCCGGCAAACACGGCGATGCCCATCGCATGTCGCATTTCCGCGCCGGCACCCGTCGCGAGTACCAGCGGTACTACGCCTGCGATAAAGGCGAATGAGGTCATCAGGATAGGACGCAGACGCAGGCGGGACGCTTCCAGTACGGCGGTCAGCGGGTCTGCGCCGTCGTGTTCTTTGGCGCGGGCAAACTCGACAATCAAAATGGCGTTCTTGGCCGCCAGGCCGACCAGCACCACGAAACCAATCTGCGTAAAGATATTGTTATCTCCGCCAGATACCCACACGCCGACAATGGCTGAGAGTAATGACATAGGCGCAATAAGCAGGACGGCGAAGGGCAGCGACCAACTGTTGTACTGCGCCGCCAGGATCAGGAAGGCCAACAGCACCGCCAGCGCAAAGATAGCAAGCGCAGAATTGCCGGCCTGTTTTTCCTGATAAACCAGATCGGTCCATTCGAAGACCATCCCTTCCGGTAACGTTTCACGCACGATCTTTTCAATCGCGTCCGTCGCCTGTCCGGAGGAGAAGCCCGGAGCCGGTCCACCGCTAATATCTACCGAGGGGAAGCCGTTGTAATGGATGATTCTGTCCGGCCCCGACTGGCGCATAATCGTGACGAAAGCGCTAAGCGGGATCATCTCGCCCTTCGCATTGCGGACTTTAAGCAGGCCGATATCCTCTTGTTGCATACGGAATGGCGCATCGGCCTGCGCCATCACCCGCCAGGTACGGCCAAATCGGTTGAAATCGTTGACGTAAAGCGAGCCGAGGTTAATTTGCAACGTTTCAAAGATGTCGGTGAGCGATACCCCCATTGATTTCGCCTTTACCCGGTCGATATCCACCTGTAATTGCGGGGCGTTTGTCTGGAAACTGGCCAGCATATTGGCCAGTTCGGGCGTCTGCATCGCCTTAGACATAATCTCGCTTTGCACCTTTGTCATCGCTTCAAATCCCAGTTCCGCACGATCTTCAATCTGCAATTTAAAGCCGCCCGTCGCGCCAAGCCCTGGAACCGGCGGTGGCGGGAAGATGCCAATAAATCCGTCGGGAATGTGGCTAAATTTGTGCATTAGCTTTCCGGCGATAGCGTTAGCGGAAAGCGAAGGATCTTCACGCTCGTCAAAGGGTTTCAGCATGGCGAACATCAGCGCCGAATTTGGCACATTTACCGGGCCGTTAACCGACAGACCGGGGAAGACGACGACGCTTTCAACGCCGGGTTCCGCCAGCGCGATAGCGGACATCTGTTTCACGACCGCCTCTGTGCGATCCAACGATGCGCCGCTTGGGAGCTGGGCGATGCCGACGAGATAGTATTTATCCTGCGCAGGCACAAACCCGTTCGGCACCTGATGGAAGCCAAGCCAGGTCAGCCCCACAAAGCCAGCATAGAGCACCATCACAATGACGCTGCCGCGCACGGCCCGACGGACGGCGCTAACATAGCGGTTCGACGCGCTGTCGAAGAAACGGTTAAAGCGATGGAAAAAACCGCCAGTGACCGTGCCCATCAACCGCGTTAGCCAGTCAGCCTTCGCAGTATCGTGGTGCGGTCTTAGCAAAATGGCGGCCAGCGCAGGGGAGAGCGTCAGCGAGTTAATGGCCGAAAGGATGGTCGAAATAGCGATGGTCAACGCGAACTGGCGATAAAACTCACCCTGCAGGCCCGCCAGGAATGCGGAAGGGATAAAGACCGCCGTTAGCACCGAGGTAATAGAAAGAATGGGACCAGTGACTTCATCCATCGCCTTCTTTGCCGCCTCTCCGGGACTTTTGCCCTGCGAGATATGCCGTTCCACGTTTTCGACCACAACGATGGCGTCATCGACAACGATACCTATCGACAGGACCAAACCAAACAGCGAAAGCGTATTCAGCGAAAAGCCAAACAGGTGCATCAAGGCAAAGGTGCCGACCAGCGAAACGGGAACCGCCACCAGAGGAATAATGGACGCCCGCCAGGTTTGCAGGAACAGCACCACGACAAGGACGACCAGCACGAGGGCTTCCAGCAACGTAATCGCCACCGATTGTAGCGATGCGCGCACGAAGACCGTAGGATCATAGGCAATCCGGTATTCGATATCCTGCGGGAAGTTTCGCTGCAACTCATCCATTTTGCCGCGAATCGCGTTAGAAACGTCAATCGCATTGGCGCCCGGACTTTGAATAATCTGTAACGCTGGCGCCGCTTCGCCATTCAGTAAACTGCGCAGCGTATAGGCATCTGCGCCCAGCGTGACGCGGGCGACATCACGCAGACGCGTCACCTCGCCGTCAGCGCCGATTTTTACCACAATCTCGCCGAACTGTTCTTCGCTGGTCAGGCGGCCCAGCGTGTTTACCGTCATCTGAAAAGCGGCGGAGGCCTCCGGCTGTTGCCCGACGGAACCGGCGGCGACCTGTACGTTTTGTTCCCGCAACGCCGTAACGATATCACTGGCGGTAAGACCGCGGTTGGCGATTTTCGTCGGGTCCAGCCAGACGCGCATGGCGTACTCGCCCGCGCCCCAGACGAGAACATCGCCGACGCCGGGTAAACGGGCCAGTTCGTCGCGAACCTGCCGGATGGCGAAGTTAGACAGGTAAAGTGAGTCATAGCGTTTTTGCGGCGAGACAAGATGGACCACCATCAACATATCGGGGGACGTTTTCTCCGTTACAACGCCAATTCGTTGGACTTCTTCGGGCAGGCGAGGCAGCGCGCGGGATACCCGGTTTTGCACCTGAATTTGCGCCATATCAGGATCGGTTCCCTGTTCGAAGGCGATAGAGATAACCATGCGACCATCAATGGCCATCTGGGTATTCATATACAACATGCCGTCAACGCCGTTGATCACCTGTTCCAGCGGCGCGGCTACCGTATCGGCAATCACTTGCGGGTTAGCGCCGGGGTAGCTGGCGCTAACCTGTACCGTGGGCGGCGTAACGGCCGGATATTCACTCAGCGGCAGTTTTAAAAAGGCGATAGCGCCAGCCAGCAGCATTAACAGCGACAGGACGATGGCGAAGATGGGCCGTGCGATGAAAAAGTGGGTGAATTTCATTGGCGCACCGCCTTCGACGCGCTGTCGCCGTCCGCTTTAGTCAATGTCGCGGTCTGTTTCTCGGGCATATTCTGCCGCATCGGCACCAGACGCGGCGCAACGGTCATGCCAGGACGCACCAGCCCCTTGAGGATGATTTTTTCTCCCGGCTGTACTCCCTGTGTAACGACGCGGAGTCCATCGACCATTTGTCCCAGCTCAACCGGACGATACTCCACCTGATTCTCCTTGCCGACGATCAGCACATAGTTTTTGCCCTGATCGGCGCTCACCGCCAGATCGTCAATCAGCACGGTTTCCCGCGGCTCGCCGATGGGCAAACTGATTCGGGCAAACAGGCCGGGAGAAAGCATTCCGTCGGGGTCAGGAATCACGGCGCGCGCCCGGATAGTGCCGGTGCTGCGGTTCATCTGATTGCCCATAAAGTCGAGTACGCCCTGATAAGGCAGCCCGTTATCGGTGGTTAACCCCATGTTGACTACCGGTGGATTTTTGTCGGAGCGGGTATGCCGTAACGCCTTCAGCCAGGTGGCTTCGTCAATATCGAAATACACATACATGGGATTGTGAGACACGATAGTCGTCAGAAGCGTGGCGTTACCCGCTACGCCGCCGCTGACCAGATTGCCCCGGGTCACCAGTATGCGGTCAACGCGTCCGGCAATGGGCGCGGTAATACGGGTCCAGGAGAGTTCAAGGCGCGCTGCGGCGACGGCGGCTTTGGCCGATTGCATCTGCGCCTGTCGCGCATTACGCGTGGCGGTGACATCGTCAGCGTTTTTACGTGATACGGCGCCGCTGGCGACCAGTCGTTGAATGCGATCGAAATCCGCCTGCGCCTGGCGGGCCAGTACTTCAGCCTGACGTAATTGCGCGACGGCGGTGTCGAGGGCGACCTCGAACGGGCGCGGATCGATCTGGAACAGCAGTTGTCCGCGGCTTACCAGACGTCCTTCCGGAACGCTGACGGCGTCAAGGGTTCCTCCCACGCGCGAACGCAGCTCCACGGTCTCCGGCGCGGCCAGAAAACCGGTGAATTCCGCCGTAGGCGCGAGTGTGCGGCTAAGGGCTTTAGCAACCGGTACCGACGGTGGAGGCGGCGCGCTGGCCGGTGGTCCGACGGCGTTGTCTTTATCCCATAGTGCTTCGCCGGCCATGTAAATCACGCCCCCGATGGCGGCGATGACGCCGGCTATCAACATAATTTTGAATGTTCTACGCATGTCGTTTCCCTCTTTACCGCAGCGTGTCGGCCATTCCGCAACGCTGCCGCAGAATTTTTGGCAAAGGCTAGGCGTTACAACGAAGGAAAGGTCAAGCGTTCCTGACGGGTTTTTACGGGGCGTGGGTCGGCATCGTGGCGTAAATGTCTCGCATCATCCTCTTTTATGAGCCATCTCACATTCTCGCCGAACCGTGCAGCCTGAATACGCTTGACCTTCCCACAATGGCAAGCTTTAGGCTTTCTGATACCGAATAGTCAGGATGGGGAACTCGTCATGAGTCAGTCAGAAAATCGTCACGACACGATAAGCTTGCTTATTGAAGGTATGACCTGCGCGTCGTGCGTCGCTCGCGTTGAAAAAGGTATTAAGGCTGTGCCTGGCGTAACGGACGCTACGGTGAATCTGGCGACGGAGCGCGCCACCGTTCGCGGGACGGCGTCGGCGGAGGAGGTGATCGCGGCGATTGAAAAAACGGGGTATGAGGCGCGACCGATAGAGACGGCGGGGCAGGGCGAAGACGACTCTGAAGAGAAAAAAGAGGCCGAGCGCGTCAGGCTGAAGCGCGATCTGATTCTCGCCAGCGTGCTGGCGCTCCCCGTTTTTGTGCTTGAAATGGGCTCGCACCTTATTCCTGGTATGCACGAGTGGGTGATAAAAACGATTGGCCTGCAACAAAGCTGGTACTGGCAATTTGCACTGACCCTGTTGGTGCTGACGATCCCCGGTCGCCGTTTTTACCTTAAAGGGTTCCCGGCGCTGGCGCGTCTGGCGCCGGACATGAACTCGCTGGTCGCCGTGGGAACCGCAGCGGCATTCGGCTACTCGCTGGTGGCGACCTTTACGCCCGACCTGTTGCCTGAAGGGACGGTAAACGTCTATTACGAGGCCGCCGCAGTGATTGTCGCGCTTATTCTGCTGGGGCGCTTTCTGGAGGCAAGGGCGAAGGGGCGGACTTCCGAAGCGATTAAACGTCTGGTGGGGCTACAGGCGCGGGTCGCGCATGTGTTACGCGAGGGCCGCATCGTGGATATCCCTGTCGACGAGGTTGTGCTGGGCGACTGTGTGGAGGTTCGGCCAGGCGAGCGGATCCCGGTTGACGGCGAAGTGACCGAAGGCCGCAGCTTCGTTGACGAGTCGATGATTACCGGCGAACCGATACCGGTAGAGAAATCCGCAGGAAGCGCGGTGGTGGGCGGTACCGTAAACCAAAAAGGCGCGCTCACGCTGCGGGCGACCGCCGTCGGCGGACAGACCATGCTGGCGCAAATCATTCGTCTGGTGGAACAGGCGCAGGGTTCAAAACTGCCGATTCAGGCCGTCGTGGATAAAGTGACGCTGTGGTTTGTCCCGATGGTGATGCTTATTGCTGCGCTGACCTTTGTGGTATGGCTGGCGTTTGGGCCGTCGCCTGCGCTGACTTTCGCTCTGATCAATGGCGTTGCGGTTCTGATTATCGCCTGTCCTTGCGCGATGGGCCTGGCGACGCCGACCTCCATTATGGTGGGAACCGGTCGTGGGGCGGAAATGGGCGTGCTGTTCCGTAAGGGGGAGGCGTTACAGCTACTCAAAGACGCTAAGGTGGTGGCCGTAGACAAAACCGGGACGCTTACCGAAGGCCGCCCGGTACTGACCGATCTCGACGTGGCCAGCGGCTTTGAACGCCGTGAGGTGCTGGCGAAAGTCGCGGCGGTAGAATCGCGTTCAGAGCATCCGATTGCCCGTGCGATTGTCGTGTCGGCAGAAGAGGAAGGGATCGCGCTACCAGGCATGAGCGGCTTCGAATCGGTGACCGGGATGGGCGTATACGCTACCGTTGACGGTACGCGTGTTGACGTGGGGGCCGATCGCTATATGCGCGAAATTGGCGTGGATATTAGCGGCTTCGCCACCACCGCCGAACGGTTAGGACAGGAAGGGAAATCGCCGCTCTATGCGGCTATTGACGGTCAACTGGCGGCGATTATCGCCGTGGCCGATCCGATCAAACCCAGTACGCCCGCCGCAATTAACGCTTTACATCAGCTCGGCATTAAGGTCGCCATGATCACTGGCGATAATGCCCGCACGGCACAGGCTATCGCCAGACAGTTAGGGATTGATGACGTGGTCGCCGAGGTATTGCCAGAAGGGAAAGTCGAGGCGATACGGCGCCTGAAAGCGGCGTATGGGCAGGTGGCGTTTGTCGGCGATGGCATCAACGATGCGCCAGCGCTGGCGGAGTCCGACGTGGGGCTGGCGATTGGCACCGGCACCGATGTGGCGGTGGAATCCGCCGACGTCGTACTAATGTCCGGCAACCTGCAAGGCGTGCCGAATGCTATCGCGCTGTCTAAAGCGACCATCCGCAATATCCACCAGAATCTGTTCTGGGCCTTTGCTTACAATACGGCGCTGATTCCTGTCGCGGCAGGCGCGCTATTTCCGGTCTGGGGCATATTATTGTCACCGGTATTCGCCGCAGGGGCGATGGCGATGTCGAGCGTGTTCGTGCTGGGCAACGCTTTGCGGCTGCGCCGTTTCCGGGCGCCGATGGCAACCCCATCCGACACATCCACGACATGAGGAGGAGCGTCATGAACATCGGTAAAGCAGCTAAAGCATCGAAAGTCTCGGCCAAAATGATTCGCTACTATGAACAGATTGGTCTGATTCCCGCGGCAAGTCGGACGGATTCCGGCTATCGGGCCTATACCCAGGCTGATGTTAATCAATTGCATTTTATACGCCGCGCGCGCGATCTCGGCTTTTCAGTTGCTGAAATCAGCGACTTACTGAATCTTTGGAATAACCAGTCGCGGCAAAGCGCTGACGTCAAACGCCTGGCGCAGACGCACATTGATGAACTGGACAGACGTATCCAGAACATGCAGCACATGGCGCAAACCCTCAAAGCGCTGATTCACTGCTGCGCCGGCGACGCGCTGCCAGATTGCCCCATTCTGCATACGCTTGGACAACCTGACGATAGCGAGCCGGAGGCGCGTACCGGAGCGGTATTGCGCCGTCCTCGTCGCCATGGACTGGCAAAGCGTCTGTAAGTCCTGAGATTACGCTTGACCTTCCAACACTGGCAAGGCCCAGACTGGCAACAGTTCCCAAACAAAAGGAGTTCACTATGCAGTTCCATATTGATGACATGACCTGCGGCGGCTGCGCCAGTACGGTAAAAAAGACGATTCTGACTCTCGATGCTAATGCGACGGTGAGAACCGACCCGGCGACGCGTCTGGTTGACGTTGAAACGTCGCTATCCGCGGAGCAGATTGCCGCCGCCCTGCAAAAGGCCGGTTTCCCGCCGCGCGAAAGGTAATCGTCAATGGCGATCGGTCTGGCGACAGGCCGGTCGCGATACGCTAGCCACGCTTCGCTTTCCTTTGCATGAGATAATCCCCATAAAAACTGTGACAAATCATGTGCCAGTAAGCTTTGTTAATAATATGTAATGATTTGTCTATTTTTGCTAACATTTTACCTGCTATATACAAAAAGATAACAAATAAGTAGCGCAACGCTACCTTGTTACGTCGCTTTGACGACGGGAGCGCTCCAGCGTTTCGCCGCTTCAAAGCTTGATGTTATTTTTTGATGCAGGACACTACCTATGTACACCCCCCTGAACTGGACGACGACACAACGACATGTGGCGTTTGCCAGCTTTACCAGTTGGATGCTGGATGCGTTTGATTTCTTTATCCTTGTCTTTGTACTTAGCGATCTCGCCGAATGGTTTCACGCTTCCGTATCGGACGTTTCCATTGCGATTATGCTGACCCTGGCGGTACGTCCCATTGGCGCGCTGCTATTTGGTCGAATGGCGGAAAAGTACGGACGTCGACCGATACTGATGCTCAATATTCTGTTCTTTACGGTGTTTGAACTGCTTTCCGCCTGGTCGCCCACCTTCATGGCATTTCTGATTTTTCGGGTCATGTACGGCGTGGCGATGGGCGGGATATGGGGCGTTGCGTCATCACTGGCGATGGAAACCATTCCCGATCGTTCGCGTGGCCTGATGTCGGGCATTTTTCAGGCGGGCTATCCCTGCGGCTATCTGTTCGCCTCGGTTATTTTTGGCCTCTTCTACAGTATGGTAGGCTGGCGCGGCATGTTCCTGATTGGCGCCCTGCCTGTTGTCTTGCTGCCTTATATCTGGTTTAAAGTGCCGGAATCCCCCGTCTGGCTGGCGGCCAGAGCGCGTAAAGAGAATACCGCGCTGCTTCCTGTTCTGCGCAAGCAGTGGAAGTTGTGTCTGTATCTGGTGCTGGTCATGGCGTTCTTTAACTTTTTCAGTCACGGCACGCAGGATCTCTATCCTACCTTCCTGAAGATGCAGCATGGTTTTGATCCGCATCTGATCAGTATCATTGCGATTTTTTATAACATTGCCGCCATGCTCGGCGGTATTTTCTACGGTACGCTATCGGAACGTATTGGGCGTAAAAAAGCGATCATGATCGCCGCCTTTCTTGCGCTTCCGGTACTCCCGCTATGGGCATTTTCCAGCGGATCATTCACGATTGGCCTGGGCGCGTTTCTGATGCAGTTTATGGTGCAGGGCGCCTGGGGTGTCGTACCGACCTGGCTGAACGAGCTGGTTCCGGCGAACGCGCGCGCCGTGCTGCCAGGGTTTGTTTACCAACTCGGTAATTTACTGGCGTCGGTTAATGCGACGTTACAGGCCCGCATCGCGGAAACGCATGGTGGAAATTACGGGTTGGCAATGGCGATCGTGGCTGGCGCGGTGGCTATTTTAATCTGTGTATTTGTGGCATTTGGTCGCGAGACCCGGGGAGTCGTCATCTCCGGTACAGATAGCGACGCCCTCCCGGAGTCGGCCATCGGTCATCGCACGTAAACACTACGCTCCTGGCGCATACTGTCGCCGGGAGCACGCCTTCCCCCCGTAGTTTTCACGCCCTTTCAACGAACAACAAAGGTTAATGATGGCATCTGCCGTTCGTGACCATTACAATCATCGCTTACTTTTTTCTTTATAAGAAATTGATTGCTGCACCTTAAAATTATCAACGGAGCGAAGATATCATGTTGAAAGATAACCAAAAACACAACGAGTCTGTTGCCCCGAATAGCGCCTTTCTGTCTGAGTTACAACGTGCATTACCGGAATTTTTTACCGCCGATCGCTATAACGAGCAGGGCGAACTGATCGCGAAAGGCGGATTTGATCTCGCCAAATTTGAGCGCGCGCTGAAAGCGCGTAATATTGATGAGCTGACTAGCGGTTATCAGATTGATTTTATTGGCAAAGATTACGCAAAAAAACAGGCGGGTGAAAAATCCGTTACCGTTATCGTTCCTGACGTGGAACACAATACTCTGGCAGAAAATAAAAACAGCCATAATCTTTTTCTGACCGGAGATAATCTGGATGTGTTACGCCATCTGCAAAATAATTACGCCGATACCGTCGATATGATCTATATCGATCCCCCTTATAACACCGGATCGGACGGGTTTGTCTATCCCGATCATTTTGAATATAGCGATCGGGCGTTGCAGGATATGTTTGGTCTTAATGATACCGAACTGGCACGTTTAAAATCCATTCAGGGTAAATCGACGCACTCCGCGTGGTTATCTTTCATGTATCCGCGTCTTTTCCTGGCCAGGAAGCTCCTGAAAGATACCGGATTTATTTTTATCTCTATCGACGATAATGAGTACGCCAATCTTAAATTAATGATGGATGAGATTTTTGGCGAAGGCGGATTTGTCACCAATGTGATGTGGAAGCGCAAAAAAGAGATTTCTAACGACTCTGATAACGTTTCCATCCAGGGGGAATACATTCTTGTTTACGCCAAAACCGGTCAGGGCGCTTTACGTTTAGAACCGCTTTCTAAAGAGTATATTCAGAAATCCTATAAAGAACCGACCGAACAGTTTCCAGAAGGGAAATGGCGGCCGGTGCCGTTAACGGTGTCAAAAGGGCTGAGCGGCGGCGGCTATACCTATAAAATTACCACGCCGAACGGTACGGTACACGAAAGACTATGGGCTTATCCTGAAGCCAGTTACCAAAAACTGGTGGCCGATAATCTGGTCTATTTTGGCAAAGATAACGGCGGTATTCCCCAGCGAGTCATGTACGCGCATCACAGTAAGGGGCAGCCAACGACCAATTACTGGGATAACGTAGCGTCGAATAAAGAGGGGAAAAAGGAGATTCTGGATCTCTTCGGCGACAACGTTTTTGATACGCCGAAACCGACCGCATTATTGAAGAAAATCATCAAGCTCGCTATCGATAAAGACGGCGTCGTCCTGGACTTTTTTGCCGGTTCCGGCACTACGGCCCATGCGGTAATGGCGCTGAATGAAGAAGATGGGGGGCAGCGCACGTTTATTCTGTGTACTATCGATCAGGCATTAAGCAATAACACTATCGCGAAAAAAGCAGGTTATAACACTATTGATGAAATCAGCCGCGAGCGAATTACACGCGTTGCGGCGAAGATCCGCGCCAACAATCCCGCGACCAATAGCGATCTCGGTTTTAAACATTATCGTTTTGCCACTCCGACACAGCAGACGCTGGACGATCTGGATAGCTTCGATATTGCTACCGGCCATTTTATCAATACCAGCGGTCAACTGGCCGCTTTCACCGAGTCAGGATTTACCGACATGATCAATCCTTTTTCCGCCAGAGGATTGGGCGTGCCGGGCGGCGCAAGCGGCGAAGAGACCTTATTAACGACATGGCTGGTCGCCGATGGTTATAAAATGGATATTGACGTACAGACCATTGATTTTTCCGGCTATTGCGCCAGGTATGTTGATAATACGCGCCTGTATCTGATTGATGAACGATGGGGAACAGAGCAGACCCGCGATCTTCTCAACCACATTGGTACGCACCAGCTTCCGGTTCAGACCATTGTCATTTACGGCTACTCTTTCGACCTTGAATCCATTCGTGAACTGGAAATCGGCTTAAAACAGCTTGATCAAAAAGTGAACCTGGTGAAGCGTTATTAAGAGGGGATGATGATGAATATTTTACTGGAAGAACTTCCCCATCAGGAACAGGCGTTAGCGGCGATTCTGGCGAGTTTCACCGGTATCGATCACGCGCAAGCCGATCATAATCACTATGCTAATCCGCTGATTAAGGAACGTTACGACGATAAGGCCAATATTGACGTTAAAATGGAGACCGGGACGGGTAAAACCTATGTCTATACCCGGTTGATGTATGAATTGCATCAGAAGTATGGCCTCTTCAAATTTGTGCTGGTGGTGCCGACGCCAGCCATTAAAGAAGGCGCGCGGAACTTTATTACCAGCGATTACGCCAGACAGCATTTTTCACAGTTCTACGAAAATACGCGGATGGAACTTTGCACCATCAACGCCGGTGATTTTAAAGTAAAGTCGGGGCGTAAAAATTTTCCGGCCCAGCTATTAAGTTTTACTGATGCCAGCCGTCGTGATAGCCATACGATTCAGGTTTTGCTGATCAATGCGCAGATGCTCAATTCCGCCAGTATGACGCGAGACGATTACGATCAAACGCTCCTGGGTGGGCTGACGTCGCCTGTTAAAGGGCTGCAAATGACGCGACCGGTGGTCATTATTGATGAACCGCATCGTTTTGCGCGAGATAACAAATTTTATCGAGCGATTCAGGCTATTCAGCCGCAAATGATCGTCCGCTTTGGCGCTACCTTCCCGGATATTGTCGAAGGTAAGGGTAAAAATAAATGTGTACGTAAAGATTACTATCGCCGGCAACCGCAGTTTGATCTCAACGCGGTGGACAGTTTTAACGATGGTTTGGTGAAAGGTATTGATATTTATTACCCGAATCTCCCCGAAGAACAGGCCAACAATCGTTATATCGTTGACAGCGTCACGGCAAAGAAATTAATCCTCCGACGGGGGAGCAAAATTGCCGAGGTTGGCGTGGGCGAAAATCTCGCCGATGTCGATGCAGGATTTGAAGGCAGTATCGAATATGCCGGCAGTAAAATGTTGTCGAACGATCTGGAGCTGGAGGCAGGGATGGCGCTGGTGCCAGGAACCTTTGGCGCGAGCTACCAGGAACTGATTATTCAGGACGCCATTGATAAGCATTTTGATACCGAGCAGGCAAATTTCTTACGCAGCAATGAGCCAGAAAATAATGCCCCGCGTATTAAGACCTTAAGCCTTTTCTTTATTGACAGTATTAAAAGCTATCGTGATGACGAAGGCTGGTTGAAAGTCACTTTTGAGCGTTTGCTAAAAAAGAAACTGACGCAACTGATTGACGATTATCAGCGCAAGACCCTGCCGCGAGAAGTGGAGTATCTGTCGTTTCTGCAGGCCACGCTCGCCAGCCTGCACTCGGATAACCAAAACGTCCACGCTGGTTACTTTGGCGAAGACCGCGGAAGCGGCGATGAGGCGATCCAGGCTGAGGTAGATGATATTCTGAAAAATAAAGAGAAGTTGCTCAGTTTTTCAGACCATCACGGCAACTGGGAAACGCGCCGCTTTCTGTTTTCAAAATGGACGCTTCGCGAAGGCTGGGATAACCCGAATGTTTTTGTCATTGCTAAATTACGTTCTTCCGGTAGCGAGTCGAGCAAAATTCAGGAAGTAGGGCGCGGCCTGCGGCTACCGGTAGATGAAAACGGTCATCGCGTTCATCAGGAAGAGTGGCCGTCCCGACTGTCGTTTCTGATTGGTTATGATGAAAAAGCGTTTGCCAGCATGCTGGTTGATGAGATTAATCGCGACAGCAAAGTTCAGCTTAACGAGCAGAAACTGGATGAGGCGATGATCACACTCATCGTCACCGAGCGGCAAAAAGTCGATCCTGCGTTTACGGAGCTTCGTTTGCTGGAAGATCTGGATGATAAAAAACTGATCAACCGGAGTAATGAGTTTAAACCCAGCGTCACGCTTAACGGGGAAACCAAAAGTGGTTTTGCGTGGCTACTGGAGTTCTACCCTGAGCTGACGCAGGCGCGGGTGCGAGCGGATCGCATTCGTGACAATAAGCCCGCCTCCCGGCTGCGAGTCAGGCTACGCAAAGAGAATTGGGAACAACTTAGCAGTATCTGGGAGCAGTTTTCCCGCCGTTATATGCTGCAATTCGAGCGTAGCGGCGCTTCTCTGGAACAAATTGCCGCCGAGGTGCTGCGCGATCCGGCGCTGTATATACGCCAGAAGCCAAGCCAGGTGCAACAACGGCTGGTATCGAATGAAGATAATGGCCGTTTTGAAGTGGCGCAGCGGGAAGGCGAATTAGCCGCCAGCGAATTTATGGCGGGCATGAAATATGGCCATTTTCTTAAGCAACTGGCGTTACGCACCAGTCTGCCGGTTAACGTCCTGCACCCGGTGTTAATGGCGATGCTGCGTGATGTGTTGCACGGAGATTCACGCTATTTAAGCGAGATCTCGTTGGACAATATGACCCGCGCATTACAGACGCGGATTAATGCGCATTTTGCGCAGCGCCACGATTATCTGCCTCTCGATTTTCAGGCTTCAACGTCGGTATTTGATTCCACGGCACGGCAGTTCAGAGAGGAGATTAGCGCTGAAATTGTGGGGAAAAATGTGGATGAGAATGCGATAGACGATCCCCGTTCTCTCTATCAAATACCGCCGTTGCGTTATGACAGCGTCGATCCAGAATTGCCGCTATTAAAATACGATTATCCGCAACAGGTTTCGGTGTTTGGCAAACTGCCTAAGCGGGCCATTCAGATCCCCAAATATACGGGGGGTTCTACTACGCCGGATTTTGTGTACCGTATTGAGCGTCAGGACGCCGACAGCGTTTATTTACTGGTTGAAACTAAAGCAGAAAATATGCGCGTAGGCGATCAGGTTATTCTTGATGCGCAACGTAAATTCTTCGATATGCTGCGTCGGCAAAATATTAATGTCGAGTTTGCGGAAGCGACCAGCGCGCCGGCGGTATTTTCTACGATCAATGGCTTGATTGAGGGGAAGGCAAACTAACGGGTTTGAATGGACCTTAACGGTTATCTTTTTGATAGACCATATAAAATGGCCGCCGCGCAGCGAGCGTTGCGGTCATTCTCCCTGTACTAATCCCCCGTCCCGTAAACCGCGTTGACTTGAAGGTTATCGTTTTACGTCTATTCTTAACTTTCAGCTAAGCGTATTTTGCTGAAATTGCAAATAGTCTTGAAGACGCTGTTTTTTTGTTTTGCCGTTATTTTTATAACGGCCAGGTAGATATTGCCAAGTGAATGTAACTAAGGGAGACATGTTATGCTAAATAGATACTACCGTTTCGCTGTCGAAAAAGACGACCCCTCCGAAGCGCCAGAGTCGGGCGATAAGCCTGACAGCCAGCCGCAAAAAAAATCGTAATTTATCTGGATATTCCCCGACGTTTTTACGTTTGGGGAAAATAACCGTTTCGTTTCAACCTGGTTGCGAACAGTGAATATTTTACACGAAGTGACTATATATAAACGGGAGGGAACATGGAGTTTGATGCCTTCTTTTTAGCGAGACTCCAGTTTGCCTTTACCGTCTCTTTTCATATTATTTTCCCCGCGATTACGATTGGCTTAGCCAGTTACCTGGTGGTACTGGAAGGTTTATGGCTAAAAACGCGTAATCCTGTCTGGCGCTCGCTCTATCAGTTCTGGCTCAAAATTTTTGCCGTCAACTTCGGGATGGGCGTGGTCTCCGGTCTGGTCATGGCTTACCAGTTCGGAACGAACTGGAGCGGTTTTTCCCAGTTCGCCGGCAGTATCACCGGGCCTTTATTAACCTATGAAGTGCTCACCGCATTCTTCCTGGAAGCGGGATTCTTAGGCGTGATGCTTTTTGGCTGGAACAAAGTCGGGCCGGGCCTGCATTTCTTGTCTACCTGTATGGTGGCGTTGGGCACGTTAATGTCGACGTTCTGGATTCTGGCGTCTAACAGCTGGATGCATACCCCGCAGGGATTTGAAATTCATAACGGTCAGGTGGTCCCGGTGGACTGGTTCGCGGTGATTTTCAACCCGTCGTTCCCGTATCGCCTGTTGCATATGTCCGTTGCGGCGTTTTTAAGTAGCGCGATGTTTGTCGGCGCGTCCGCAGCCTGGCATTTACTGAAAGGTAACGATACGCCGGCTATCCGCCGTATGTTCTCGATGGCGTTATGGATGGCGGTCGTGGTGGCGCCCGTTCAGGCATTGATTGGCGATATGCATGGCCTTAACACCCTGAAGCATCAGCCGGTCAAAATCGCCGCGATTGAGGGGCACTGGGAAAATACGCCCGGCGAGCCAACGCCGCTTACGCTGGTAGGCTGGCCGGATATGGAGGCGGAACGGACCCGCTATGCGCTTGAGATCCCGGCGTTGGGCAGTCTGATCCTGACGCATAGCCTGGACAAACAGGTGCCTGCGCTAAAAGATTATCCCAAAGAGGATCGCCCCAACTCTACCGTGGTGTTCTGGTCTTTCCGTCTGATGGTGGGCATGGGCGTACTGATGATCTTCCTGGGGCTGGCCAGCCTGTGGCTACGCTACCGACGCCGCCTGTATCATTCGCGGCCCTTTATGCACTTTGCGCTGTGGATGGGGCCGTCCGGGCTTATCGCCATCCTTGCCGGATGGGTGACGACTGAAGTAGGACGTCAGCCGTGGGTGGTCTATGGCCTGCTGCGAACGCGTGATGCGGTTTCCGCGCACAGTACCTTGCAGATGAGCATCAGTTTGCTGGCCTTCTTTGTGGTCTATTCCCTGGTCTTTGGGGTTGGCTATATTTATATGATTCGCCTTATCCAGAAAGGGCCGCAGCCGGCGGAGACACCGACCGCTGAAACCGATGGCAGACCCGCGCGTCCTATCTCTGCCGTGGGAGAATCGCTTGAGCAGGAGAAACGCGAATGACCATCGATCTTCCGGTTATCTGGTTTGCTATTATCGTGTTCGCCACGCTGATGTATATCGTGATGGATGGTTTCGATCTGGGCGTCGGTATCCTGTTTCCGTTTATTCGTGATAAACACGATCGCGATGTTATGGTGAACTCGGTCGCGCCGGTATGGGACGGGAACGAAACCTGGCTGGTGCTGGGCGGGGCCGGGCTTTTTGGCGCGTTCCCGTTGGCTTATGCCGTCATCACCGACGCGCTGACTATCCCGCTGGTGGTTATGCTGCTTGGTCTTATCTTTCGCGGCGTCGCTTTTGAATTCCGTTTTAAAGCCACCGAGTCGCATCGCGCGTTCTGGGATAAATCCTTTATCGTCGGGTCAATCCTGGCGACCTTTGCCCAGGGGGTTGTGGTGGGGGCGGTGGTGAGCGGTTTTCAGGTGGAAGGGCGAACCTTTAGCGGTTCGCAGCTTGACTGGCTGACGCCGTTTAACCTGTTCTGCGGCGTCGGTCTGGTTGTCACCTACGCGCTGCTGGGCGCTACCTGGCTGATTATGAAAAGCGAAGATCCGCTGCATAGCCGGATGTGCGCGCTGTCGCGCCCGTTGTTGATCGTCTTGTTGTTGGTGATGGGAGGCGTCAGCGTGTGGACGCCGCTCACCCACGACGACATCGCCGAGCGCTGGTTCACGCTGCCCAATTTATACTACTTCCTGCCGGTGCCTGTGCTGGTGTTGGCTTTTAGCATCTGGCTATGGCGCAGCGTGAAAAAACCAGAATCCCATGCGCGTCCATTTATTCTCACGCTAGGGCTGATTTTTCTGGGGTTCAGCGGGTTAGGCATCAGTATTTGGCCGAATATTATTCCACCGGATATTTCGCTGTATGCCGCCGCCGCGCCGCCGCAAAGTCAAAGCTTTATGCTGGTTGGGGCGCTGATAATCATCCCGATTATTCTGGCTTATACCTTCTGGAGCTACTACGTCTTCCGTGGAAAAGTGCGACATGGAGAGGGATATCACTGATGGTTAAAGTGAAAAAATGGTCGCGGCGAGTCGTATGGATGGTTGCGATATGGTGCGCCAGCGTGCTTCTGCTGGCGGGCGTCGGAATGTTGTTCAGACTGCTCATGACCTCCGCAGGATTTCGCTCCTGACTGATACCCCCCGGACGCGCTTTCGTCTCTCGCGAAAGCGCGTTTTTATCGACAGATCGGCGTTTATCGATCACCTTTGCTCGCCTTATCTCTCCCCTCAATAGCGGTTGATAATTATTCTCATCTTTATTGTCGTTCCCGGGCCGCAGTGATATGGTTACACAGTGGCTAACGCTCTGGTATAACGCAGATAAACGGTATTGATAATGTCTCCGATCTCCTGTCACTCTTCCGCCGCCCCGGCGATGAAAAAGATCTTTTCCGTCAGCGACTTCATCGCGTTTGGAGAGCGTTATGGCATTGATTACCGCTTCCCTGCGTTACCGCAGTATACGCAGAGTAGTCCCGTACTTCATGGCGATATCGAAGAGATAGCGCTTCCCGGCGGGATTTGCATTACACGCTCGGATGTTCACGTGTTACAACCTTATGAAACCACCTCTCGTCATAGCAGTCCGCTGTATATGCTGGTGGTGCTGGAAGGTAACGTCGCGCTGGCTGTCAATGAGCAGACCTTTTTGTTGAGCGCGGGGATGGCGTTTTGCTCGCAACTGAGTGAGCAGCAGACGATACGCGCCCATCACGGCGCAGACAGTAAATTGCGCACCTTATCGCTGGGAATGTACCCGGACGGCGGATGGCGGGAGCGTTTGCCTGTCTCGCTGGCAGACGAGTGGGAAAATAGCGCAACCTCGGCGAGGGTCTGGCAGGTGCCGGAGTTTCTGCTTTCGGGGCTACGTTATGCGCAGCAGCCCGGACCTCATGCGGCGTCACGCCAGTTAATGCTGGAAGGCATCATGCTGCAATTGCTGGGCTATGCGCTAAATCTATGTCAGCCCGCAACGCAAAAACGCGGGCTTCCCGTCACCGGTGAATACCAGCGGCTGGAGCTCATTCGGCGTTTACTGGAGCAGACGCCGGAAAAAGCCTACACGCTGAACGAACTGGCGCGTCGGGCGGCAATGAGTCCAAGTAGCCTGCGGTGCAAGTTTCGCCATGCCTATGGGTGTACCGTGTTTGATTATCTGCGCGATTGCCGCCTGGCGCGCGCGCGTCGTTATCTGATGGAGGGATACAGCGTGCAGCAGGCCGCCTGGATGTCAGGCTATCAACATGCCACAAACTTTGCGACGGCATTTCGTCGGCGTTATGGCTGCTCGCCCGGCGAGCTGCGTGACGCGTCTCTGACGGCGTCCCGACACTGTGCGTAACGCGCCCCGCCAGAACGGTAATATCCGCTGCTAACCCGGTTTTCTGCCGCTTTGGGTGATTTTTTATCATTGCGCATAGGCAATCTGGCGTTACGCATAGTGGTCCGTTATCTCTAAAAGGTAATAATTCTTATTTACAATAAAGATGCCTTTGGAGATGTTCATGTTTGCGACAACGCGTATGGCGCTATTGATAGGCGGAGCTATCGGCGGCGCGACTTTTCCTCTTTCTGCCCAGGAAACCACAAAAAATGATACCGTCATTGTCACCTCGCCCGTTCAGAGTGGCGCGACCAAGCTGGCGACGCCAGATATTGAAACGCCGCAGTCGGTATCCATTATTACCCGCCAGCAGTTTGAAGAGCAGGGCGCAACCAGCGTGCGTCAGGCGGTCAGCTACACCCCAGGCGTATACAGTAATCAGATAGGCGCCTCTAACCGCTTTGATTACATCGTATTGCGTGGTTTTTCGGACGGTAGTCTGGATAACGTTTATCTCGACGGGTTAAAAATGATGGGCGACACCAATTCGCACAGTTCGTTGGTGGTTGACCCCTGGTTTCTGGAAGATATCGAGGTGGTACGCGGCCCGGCGTCCGTTCTGTATGGACGTTCATCGCCAGGCGGCATTGTCGCGTTGACGTCGCGAAAACCGGCGTTTGATGCCGGGGGAGAAGTGAAGCTGTTTGCCGGCAATCACAACCAGCGCGGGGCGGCTTTTGATGTGACCGGCCCACTGGATGACAATGAACGTGTGGCGGCGCGTCTTAGCGGTATGACACGTTACGCCGATTCGCAGTTTACCCCCTTGAAAGAGGAACGTTATGCGCTGATGCCGAGCCTGACCTGGCGAATTACCGATCGGACGCGTCTTGATCTTATGGCCTATCTGCACCGTGATCCGGAAGGCGGTAGCCACTCCGGACTGCCTTATCAAGGCACGGTTGTACCTTATAACGGCAGAAAAATTTCTAACACTTTCTTTGAAGGTGAAGATGACTACGACAAATACGATCGCCGTGAAAATATGGTGGGTTATAACATTGAGCATCTGTTCGATAACGGCTGGTCGGTACGGCAAAAATTGCGTTATTTGCATACCAAAGTGACGTTGAATCAGGTCTATGCCGCAGGTTGGTTGAATGAAACGGCGCTGAATCGCGGCTATTCCGGCTCCGGGGAGAAAATGTCGGCTATCGCGCTGGATAATCAGCTCGACGGCAGCGTGGATACCGGGGCGATTAATCATCGTCTGCTGGTGGGGATCGATTATCAGGATCGCAGTAATCATACTACTGGCTATTATGGCGCGTTTCCGCCGATTGACGCTTTCAACCCTGTTTATGGCGCTCAGCCGGATTACATTACGTTGTATAGCCGTGAAAAACATAAGCTGCGGCAGACCGGATACTATTTACAGGATCAGATGTCATGGGATCGCTGGCGCTTTACGTTGGGCGGTCGTTACGATCGGGTCAGCGTGTCTAACATCGACAAACTTCATGATTCACGCAGCGATCTCGATAAAAACAACGTCAGCACCCGTGCCGCGTTGCTTTATCTGTTCGACAATGGCGTCGCCCCCTATCTCAGTTATTCTACCGCGTTTACGCCGACCAGCTTCGCCGACGAAAACGGCAATGTGCTGGAACCGATGAAAGGCAAGCAGTGGGAGGCGGGGGTAAAATACGAACCGCTGGGGGGGAACAGCCAGTTTAGCGCCGCCGTGTATCGTATTAACCAGACCAATATCGCGACCAAAGAAGAACCTACCGATCCGTACCGCTCGATTGGTGAAATTGAGTCTAAAGGGGTTGAACTGGAGGCCATTAGCCATTTGTCGGATAGCGTCCGTTTGCAGGCGGCGTATACCTATACTGATATCCGTTATAAGAAAAGTAGCCCGCAAGAGCAGGGGAAGCGCGCGGTTTATGCTCCACGGAACCAGGCCAGCGCCTGGCTAAGCTACGATGTGAAAAGCGGTCTGTTAGAGGGGCTGACTTTGGGCTCCGGCATCCGGTACGTCAACGGCGTGACCAGCGATCGCCTGAATACCCACACCTTGCCGTCCTATACACTGGTCGACATGGTGGTTGGGTATGATTTATCCAGCATTGGGTTAAATGGCTTGAGCGCCCAGCTCAACGTAAATAATCTGACGGACAAACGCTATGTCGCTGCCTGTAATTCGCTCTCTTATTGTTATTTTGGCGCCGAGCGTAGCATTGTAGGCAGCGTGTCATGGGCGTTTTGATAACGCTTATCGTCCGGTAGCAAAGGCTACCGGACAAACATTAGCGGTGCGTCACGCCTTCATAGAGAAGTCTGAGCGCAAACATCCCGATAATGGCGCCGATAACACGGCTGGCAATGCGCTGTATTCGTCCATAAGCGCGGCGGACTGCGGGGAGCGAAAAGGCCTGGCTGAGAAAAATACGCCAGATAACGGATGACAGCACAATTCCGGCCCAGGCCATTAACCTTGCCCATGTGGGCGTTTCTGCGCTAAGCGTTACGGAAAAAATACTGATAAAAAACAGTACGGTTTGCGGATTGGATAAATCGGTCATTAATCCCCGGCGAAAGAAAATTGTCCACGGGGCGGCAATTGGCGTCTGGAGCGTGCTCATTTGCGGCGTCGCCTGGTGACGAATACTGTTCCAGGCGAACCATAATAAATAGGCGCCGCCGACAATTTTGATAAGAGAAAATACCGCTTCGCATTGCGTAATGAGCGTCGCCAGACCGAAAAGCCCCAGCCCGGAATAAAAGGCGTCTCCCGTGGCGACGCCCAGGCCGGTGATGACCCCCGCCCGGCGTCCTGATGCGAGGCTGGTTTGCACCACCACAAACAGATTCGCGCCGGGATTAAAAAAGGTTAACACAAACAGACTGACGGTAAGCACAACGGCATGAAACGGCTCCATAGACAACTCTTCCCATAGCCTCAAGAAATAACGTTCATCTTATTAATAGTCAAACCAGATGATTGCGAGTGAGATCACAAAGCAGGGGCGTTTTAATCCGCGTTGTTACGCCGACTGAGCGGGGGCTGACTGGATTTTTCCAGCAATCTACACTACTTATTTAATCAGTCCGAACGGCCTTTTTGTTCTGATAAAGCGATGATGGCGTAATAATAAAACGAGGGTTTTGCTATGAAAACTGGCTACAAGGTTATGCTTGGCGCATTAGCGTTTGTCGTGACAAACGTTTATGCCGCAGAAATCATGAAAAAAACGGACTTTGATAAAGTCGCCTCCGAATACACGAAAATTGGCACGATTTCCACCACCGGGGAAATGTCGCCGCTGGACGCCAGAGAAGATTTAATCAAAAAGGCGGATGAAAAAGGGGCGGATGTGGTGGTGCTGACGTCCGGGCAGACAGAAAATAAAATTCATGGTACGGCTGATATTTATAAAAAGAAATAAAAGCGTTGCATCATAAAAATACCCGCCTGGGTTTCCGGCGGGTATATTTATTCCTGGCAACCGGCATCCGTTTTGCCGGATGACGGCCTGCAATAAACGTAGCGCCATCAGGCATTCAGGACGCGGTCATTTGTCTTAATTATCCGACTGGTCTTTGGCACCAGCTTTTAAACGACGCCACAGAGTGGTGCGGCTAATCCCCAGATAACGCGCCGCGGCGCTCTTATCGCCCTTAAAGCGCGCCAGTACATCCTGTAACGTGTGCGCATCCACGGTTGAAGGCGTCAGCTCTGCTGTGTTCACCATAAGCTCAGGTAATAACTGCCGCATAAATTGCCTGTCCAGCGTTGGCGCGGGATCGACGCTTAAAAAAAGCGCCAGGCGCTCCATCATATTACGCAGTTCGCGAATATTACCGGGCCAGCGCCAGGCCAGCAAAAGCGGCTGACACTGTGTCAATCCATGACGTATCGATTCGGTAAACGGAATTTCCATCGCCGCCAGCGACTGTTTTAAAAAGCTTTCCGCCAGCGGCAAAATATCAGCCTGCCGCTCGCGCAAAGGAGGAAGCGTCAGACGCAGAATACTCAGGCGATAAAAGAGATCGGGGCGAAAACGTCCTTGCATTATCTCCCGATCCAGATCGCAATGCGTAGCGCTGATCACCCGGACCTCCACCGGGATCGGCTGGTGTCCGCCGACGCGAGTGACGGCTTTTTCCTCCAGTACGCGCAAAAGTCGGGTTTGTAAGGGCAAGGGCATTTCGCCGATTTCATCCAGAAACAGCGTGCCGCCGTGTGCGATTTCAAACAGCCCCGCCCGGCCTCCTCGTCGTGAACCGGTAAACGCGCCCTCTTCATAACCAAACAGTTCCGCCTCCAGCAATGACTCGGTAATCGCGCCGCAATTGACGGCGACAAAGGGAGGGGATGGCTTATTCTGACGGTGAGGCTGGCGGTGAAAAAACGTCTGGTGAATCGCCTGCGCCGCCAGCTCTTTTCCGGTCCCTGTTTCCCCCTGAATCAGCACTGCCGCACGGGAGCGAGCATAGAGCGTAATCGTCTGGCGGAGCTGCTCCATTTGCGGCGACTGGCCGCGTATATCGCCCAGTTCATACCGGGTTTGTAATCCCTTGCCGGATGGGTAATCCACGCGCTGGCGCCGTGTCAGACGGGTCATATCCAGCGCATCATGGAAAGCCTGACGAACGGTCGCCGCGGAATAAATAAAGATGGCGGTCATTCCTGCCTCTTCCGCCAGATCGGTAATTAATCCCGCGCCGACGACGGCCTCAATACCGTTGGCCTTAAGTTCGTTAATTTGCCCGCGCGCGTCCTCTTCGGTGACATAGCTTCGCTGTTCAAGACGGAGGTGAAACGTTTTCTGAAAGGCAAGTAAAGCCGGAATGGTCTCCTGATAGGTCACGATACCGATAGACGAGGTGAGCTTTCCCGCTTTCGCCAGCGCCTGTAATACATCGAATCCGCTGGGCTTGATGAGGATCACCGGTATTGACAGGCGGCTTTTTAAATAGGCCCCATTCGAACCCGCCGCGATAATCGCGTCGCAGCGCTCGGTCGCCAGTTTTTTGCGAATGTAGGTCACCGCCTTTTCAAAACCGAGTTGAATAGGCGTGATGGTCGCCAGATGATCGAATTCCAGGCTGATATCCCGAAACAATTCGAACAGACGCGTTACGGAGACCGTCCAGATCACCGGTTTATCGCTATTATCGCGCGGAGCGCTGTGGGCAGTCGTCATCGCAGTAGGTTCATCTTTAAGGAGCGATTTTTTGTTTTAAACGCGTTTCATAAATGTTGCAATGAAACGGGGCGATTCGTTTCATGAAACGTTAGCTGACACGTTTTTCTTTTCCCTTAATCGCGCTTATTCATAACAGGAATGACTGTAATTACCTGTTTTTAAATCTCATTGTATTTAATTTTCTCGCAGCCTCTTTGCCTGGCATAGCCTTTGCTTTGGTGAATACATTCTGAGTAACAATTTACTAACATGAGGACGAGATATGTCTTTACATTCGCCGGGGCAGGCATTTCGCGCCGCGCTCGCTAAAGAGAATCCATTACAAATTGTCGGCGCTATTAATGCCAACCATGCTCTGTTGGCCCAACGGGCCGGGTATCAGGCTATCTATCTTTCTGGCGGCGGCGTAGCGGCGGGCTCGCTCGGACTGCCGGATCTGGGGATTTCTACGCTGGATGATGTGTTAACCGATATCCGGCGCATCACGGATGTTTGCCCGCTGCCGCTGTTGGTGGATGCGGATATTGGCTTTGGCTCCTCCGCGTTTAATGTCGCGCGGACGGTAAAGTCCATAGCCAAAGCGGGCGCTGCCGCGTTGCATATTGAAGACCAGGTTGGCGCTAAGCGCTGTGGACACCGTCCAAACAAAGCGATCGTCTCGAAAGAGGAGATGGTAGACAGAATTCGGGCGGCAGTGGATGCGCGCACCGATCCGAACTTTGTGATCATGGCGCGTACCGATGCGCTGGCGGTGGAAGGGCTGGAGGCGGCTCTCGATCGCGCGCAGGCTTACGTGGACGCGGGGGCAGACATGCTGTTCCCGGAGGCGATCACCGAACTGTCGATGTACCGCCAGTTCGCCGACGTGGCGCAGGTGCCGATCCTCGCCAACATCACTGAGTTTGGCGCGACGCCGCTGTTTACGACCGACGAATTGCGCAGCGCAAACGTGGCGATGGCGCTCTATCCGTTGTCGGCGTTTCGCGCCATGAACCGCGCCGCAGAAAAAGTCTATACCGTGCTGCGCCAGGAAGGGACGCAAAAGAATGTGATCGACATCATGCAGACCCGTAATGAGCTGTACGAAAGCATCAATTATTACCAGTTCGAAGAGAAGCTGGACGCGCTGTACAGGAATAAAAAATCGTAGCCTGTAGGCCTGATAAGGCGAAGCCGCCATCAGGCAATGCCGGATGGCACTACGTTTAACCCGCCTACGGTACGGCCTACACGCCTCAATACCCTACACATTACAATAATGACGAGGACAATATGACAGACACGACGATCCTGCAAAACAACACGCATGTCATTAAGCCTAAAAAATCGGTCGCGCTTTCCGGCGTACCTGCCGGAAATACCGCTCTGTGTACCGTGGGAAAAAGCGGTAACGATCTGCACTATCGCGGTTACGACATTCTCGATCTGGCGGAGCACTGCGAATTTGAAGAAGTCGCGCATTTACTGATCCACGGAAAATTACCGACCCGCGACGAGCTGAACGCGTATAAAAGCAAATTAAAAGCGCTGCGCGGATTACCCGCCAATGTCCGTACCGTTCTGGAAGCGTTACCGGCGGCCTCGCACCCGATGGACGTGATGCGTACCGGCGTTTCCGCGCTGGGCTGCACCCTGCCGGAAAAAGAGGCACATACCGTCTCCGGCGCGCGCGATATTGCCGATAAGCTGTTGGCCTCGCTCAGCTCTATCCTTCTTTACTGGTATCACTACAGCCACAACGGCGAACGTATTCAGCCGGAAACCGACGATGATTCCATCGGCGGCCATTTCCTGCATCTGCTGCACGGTGAAAAGCCAACCCAAAGCTGGGAAAAGGCGATGCATATTTCGCTGGTGCTGTATGCCGAGCATGAGTTCAACGCTTCGACGTTTACCAGCCGGGTGATTGCCGGGACTGGCTCGGATGTCTACTCCGCGATTATCGGCGCGATTGGCGCGCTGCGCGGCCCGAAACACGGCGGAGCGAATGAGGTGTCGCTGGAAATTCAACAGCGTTATGAAACACCGGACGAGGCAGAGGCGGATATCCGTAAACGCGTGGAAAACAAAGAGGTGGTGATTGGCTTTGGACATCCGGTTTACACCATCGCCGACCCGCGCCACCAGGTGATCAAACGGGTGGCGAAACAGCTTTCAGAAGAAGGCGGCTCGCTGAAGATGTACCACATCGCCGACCGTCTGGAAACGGTGATGTGGGAGACAAAAAAGATGTTCCCGAATCTCGACTGGTTTTCGGCGGTCTCCTACAACATGATGGGCGTCCCTACCGAAATGTTCACCCCGCTGTTTGTCATCGCCCGCGTTACCGGCTGGGCGGCGCACATTATTGAACAGCGTCAGGACAACAAAATTATTCGTCCTTCCGCCAATTATACCGGCCCGGACGATCGCCAGTTTGTCTCGATAGACGATCGTTGCTAACTCACTCTTATTAAAAATAAAACGCAGGAAACGTACCCTATGTCTACCCAAGAACTGAACATCCGCCCGGAATTTGACCGCGAAATCGTCGATATCGTTGATTACGTTATGAATTACGAGATCACCTCAAAGGTGGCGTACGACACCGCGCATTATTGCCTGCTCGACACGCTTGGCTGTGGTCTGGAAGCGCTGGAATACCCGGCCTGTAAAAAATTGCTTGGGCCGATCGTGCCAGGCACGGTGGTGCCCAACGGCGCACGCGTGCCGGGCACCCAGTTCCAGCTCGATCCGGTACAGGCAGCCTTTAACATTGGCGCGATGATCCGCTGGCTCGATTTTAACGATACCTGGCTTGCCGCCGAGTGGGGCCATCCTTCTGATAACCTCGGCGGTATTCTGGCGACGGCTGACTGGCTGTCACGCAACGCCGTCGCCGCCGGCAAAGCGCCGCTGACCATGAAACAGGTATTGAGCGGGATGATCAAAGCCCATGAAATTCAGGGCTGCATCGCGCTGGAAAACGCCTTCAACCGTGTCGGACTTGACCATGTGCTGCTGGTGAAAGTGGCCTCGACCGCGGTGGTCGCTGAAATGCTGGGGCTGACGCGCGATGAGATCCTCAACGCGGTATCGCTGGCGTGGGTGGATGGGCAGTCGTTGCGCACTTATCGTCATGCGCCGAATACCGGTACGCGCAAATCCTGGGCGGCGGGCGATGCGACTTCGCGCGCGGTACGTCTGGCGCTGATGGCGAAAACCGGCGAGATGGGCTATCCCTCGGCGCTCACCGCCAAAACCTGGGGCTTCTACGACGTTTCATTCAAAGGTGAAACATTCCGTTTCCAGCGTCCTTACGGCTCCTACGTGATGGAAAACGTGCTATTCAAAATTTCTTTCCCGGCAGAATTCCACTCGCAAACCGCCGTCGAAGCGGCGATGACGCTGTATGAGCAGATGCAGGCCGCGGGTAAAACGGCAGCGGATATCGAGAAAGTGACCATCCGCACCCACGAAGCCTGTCTCCGCATTATCGATAAAAAAGGCCCGCTCAATAACCCGGCGGACCGCGATCACTGTATCCAGTATATGGTCGCCGTGCCGCTGCTGTTCGGACGGTTAACCGCGGCGGATTATGAAGACGAGGTGGCGCAGGACAAGCGTATTGACGCCCTGCGCGAGAAGATCGTGTGTTATGAGGACCCGGCTTTTACCGCCGACTATCACGACCCGGAAAAACGAGCTATCGGCAATGCGATCACCGTGGAGTTTACTGATGGCTCACGCTTTGGCGAGGTTGTCGTGGAGTATCCGATTGGTCATGCGCGTCGCCGCGCCGACGGTATTCCGAAGCTTATCGAAAAATTTAAAATTAACCTGGCGCGTCAGTTCCCGACTCGCCAGCAGCAACGCATTCTGGATGTCTCCCTGGACAGAGCCCGCCTGGAGCAGATGCCGGTTAACGAATACCTCGATTTATATGTCATCTGAGCCAGCCAGCAGTAAGGCGTAAGTTCAACAGGAGAGCGTGATGTCTTTTAGCGAATTTTATCAGCGTTCCATTAACGAACCGGAGGCGTTCTGGGCCGAGCAGGCCCGGCGTATCGACTGGCGACAGCCGTTTACGCAGACGCTGGATCATAGCCGTCCACCGTTTGCCCGCTGGTTTTGCGGCGGCACCACTAACTTATGTCATAACGCCGTTGACCGCTGGCGGGATAAACAGCCGGAGGCGCTGGCACTGATTGCCGTCTCATCAGAGACCGATGAAGAGCGCACATTTACCTTCAGCCAGTTGCATGATGAAGTCAACATTGTGGCCGCCATGTTGCTGTCGCTGGGCGTGCAGCGTGGCGATCGCGTATTGGTCTATATGCCGATGATTGCCGAAGCGCAGATAACCCTGCTGGCCTGCGCGCGCATTGGCGCGATCCATTCGGTGGTCTTTGGCGGTTTTGCCTCGCACAGCGTGGCGGCGCGCATTGACGATGCCAGACCGGCGCTGATTGTGTCGGCGGATGCCGGAGCGCGGGGCGGTAAAATCCTGCCGTATAAAAAGCTGCTTGATGACGCTATTGCGCAGGCGCAGCATCAGCCGAAACACGTTCTGCTGGTGGACAGAGGGCTGGCGAAAATGGCGTGGGTGGATGGGCGCGATCTGGATTTTGCCACGTTGCGCCAGCAGCATCTCGGCGCGAGCGTGCCGGTGGCGTGGCTGGAATCCAATGAAACCTCGTGCATTCTTTACACCTCCGGCACTACCGGCAAACCGAAAGGCGTCCAGCGCGACGTCGGCGGTTATGCGGTGGCGCTGGCAACCTCGATGGACACCATTTTTGGCGGCAAGGCGGGCGGCGTATTCTTTTGCGCATCGGATATCGGCTGGGTCGTCGGCCACTCCTATATCGTTTACGCGCCGCTGCTGGCAGGCATGGCGACTATTGTTTACGAAGGACTGCCGACGTACCCGGACTGCGGGGTCTGGTGGAAAATTGTCGAGAAATACCAGGTTAACCGGATGTTTTCCGCCCCGACCGCGATTCGCGTGCTGAAAAAATTCCCGACGGCGCAAATCCGCAATCACGATCTCTCCTCGCTGGAGGCGCTTTATCTGGCCGGTGAGCCGCTGGACGAGCCGACGGCCAGTTGGGTGACGGAGACGCTGGGCGTACCGGTCATCGACAATTATTGGCAGACGGAGTCCGGCTGGCCGATCATGGCGCTGGCCCGCGCGCTGGACGACAGGCCGTCGCGTCTGGGAAGTCCCGGCGTGCCGATGTACGGTTATAACGTCCAGCTACTCAATGAAGTCACCGGCGAACCTTGCGGCATAAATGAAAAGGGGATGCTGGTGATCGAAGGGCCGCTGCCGCCGGGCTGTATTCAGACTATTTGGGGCGACGATGCGCGTTTTGTGAAGACTTACTGGTCGCTGTTTAACCGTCAGGTTTATGCCACTTTCGACTGGGGAATCCGCGACGCCGAGGGGTATTACTTTATTCTGGGCCGTACCGATGATGTGATTAATATTGCGGGTCATCGGCTGGGGACGCGAGAAATAGAAGAAAGTATCTCCAGCTACCCGAACGTAGCGGAAGTGGCGGTAGTGGGGATAAAAGACGCTCTGAAAGGGCAGGTAGCGGTGGCGTTTGTCATTCCGAAGCAGAGCGATACGCTGGCGGATCGCGAGGCGGCGCGCGACGAGGAAAACGCGATTATGGCGCTGGTGGACAACCAGATCGGTCACTTTGGTCGTCCGGCGCATGTCTGGTTTGTTTCGCAGCTTCCCAAAACGCGTTCCGGAAAGATGCTTCGCCGCACGATCCAGGCGATCTGCGAAGGCCGCGATCCGGGCGATCTGACAACCATTGACGATCCTGCGTCGTTGCAGCAAATTCGCCAGGCGATCGAGGAATAGCCGTAAGCCGGATAAGCCGCGTTCGGCAACGGGTCAGGCTCAGCGACTGAATAGTGGGGGGGAACGTCGGGAAAGGGCGGCGGCAGCGCGCCGCCCTGTAACAGAATTAACGCAGAATATTTTTCTCAGCCAGATCCAGCGCGAAGTAACTGAAAATCAAATCGGCGCCGGCGCGTTTAATCGAGCCCAGACTTTCCAGCACGACCTTTTCTTCATCAATGGCGCCAGCCATAGCAGCAAATTTAATCATGGCGTATTCACCGCTCACCTGGTAAGCGCCAAGCGGCAACTCTGTGCGTTCGCGGATTTCACGCAGCACGTCCAGATACGCGCCGGCCGGTTTCACCATTAAGCAATCCGCGCCCTGGGCTTCGTCGAGCAGTGATTCGCGAATCGCTTCACGGCGGTTCATCGGATTCATTTGATACGTCTTGCGGTCGCCTTTTAACGCGGTACCCGCTGCTTCACGGAAGGGGCCGTAGAAAGAAGAGGCGAACTTGGTGGAGTAGGACATTATTGCCGTATCGGTAAAACCGGCGGCATCCAGCGCCTGGCGGATAGCCTGGACTTGTCCATCCATGGCCGCGGAGGGCGCAATAAAATCTGCTCCAGCCGCCGCCGCGATAACGGCCTGCTTGCCGAGGTTGGCCAGCGTCGCATCGTTATCCACACCGTGTTCGCACAATACGCCGCAGTGGCCGTGCGAGGTGTATTCGCAGAAGCAGGTGTCGGACATAACGATCATCTCCGGCACGGTTTGCTTACAGATGCGGGACATTCTTGCCACCAGGCCGTCTTCTTTCCAGGTATCGCTGCCGGTGTCATCAGTATGGTGAGAAATGCCGAAGGTCATAACGGAACGAATACCAGCATTTGCGATACGTTCAATCTCTCGCGCCAGCTGCTTTTCCGGGATACGCATTACGCCGGGCATGGCATCAATAGCTTTGTAATCGTCGAGTTCTTCTTCAACAAAGATCGGCAACACCAGGTCGTTCAGGCTAAGTGTTGTCTCTTCAAACATAGCGCGCAGCGCAGCGGATTTGCGCAGGCGGCGAGGGCGATGGATAAGGTCTGTCATGGTCTGCCTGATGTTTGTGGAATCGAAGGCCCAGTATACCTGAATCTGCAGGCAGATGTTTTACGAAAACGGTCCTTAACGTAGCAGGCGCAGCCCCGGCGGCGGCGGAACATGGCGCTTCTTTTATATACCGAAGATTAATACCTCAGGCACTATATCATTTTAAATAAGAATTAGTTTTACGTTGTTTTTAGTTTTATTTCATCATCATTTAAGTAAATGTGGATTTTGACATTATTCATATTTATTTTGTTTTTCTTTAATTCATATTTATCTTATATGTATTTTGTTTTTTTATTTTCTTGCAAGGTCATGAAAAAGAACGCTTTTTAATTATCAACTTTCCTTTTATTACGCCTTTTTAATTCATGTCCGAATCCGGACTGAGGATAAAGAATAATTGAACCTTTTAGCAATGACGCCGCATAATCCTCCTTGCTAAACATCTCTATGTTTTTATGCATTGATAATTGATGGATCAACTATATTACGTCCCTGAGGAGGGATGACAAATGCACTCCTGGAAAAAGAAACTTGTAGTCTCACAATTAGCATTGGCTTGCACTCTGGCAATCACTTCTCAGGCGAATGCTACTACTTATAACACTTTTGGGTATCATGACGACGCAGACACTGCATTTAGCTGGAGTGACTGGGAAAATGCAGATAATCTGAATTACATTACCTATAATGGTTACATTTACAACAACACAACTGATGGTGCTTATGACCAGACCTTCAACGGTGATGTAGTTAATGGGGTAATTTCTACTTATTACCTGAACAACGATTATGCAGATAACACCGCAAATACGTTGAACATCTATAATTCAACCATTCACGGCATGATTACTTCTAAACAAGTTTATGATCATGACAATTATGGTTGGACAAATGGTACAGATGTTGATTATAGATGGAACGATGGTGATACATTTAATCTGAATATTGCTGATTCCACCATTGATGACGATTATGAGTATTTTTATTTTACCGATAGCTATCTGGATGCTGATGGTAAAAGAACATCAGAAGATATGCGTACCGCAGATTATGCTTATCTAGGCACTGCAGTTACGTTAGATGTAGAAAGCAATATCAATATTACTGATAATTCTCGTGTTGCAGGTATCACTTTAAGCCAAGGTAATACTTATAATGGGGATTATGCTACTGGCGGTGATAGTGCTTATGCTCATACTTGGGACAATACCATTACGGTTGACAATTCAACCGTAACGTCTGGTGCCTTTACTCCGTTAGAAGGTAGCGGCTGGTACGGAAACTCTGAAGAGCCAAGCGATTATTCTGGCAACGCTGTTTATGATGCAACGACAGGAACCTGGTATCATAATCCGAATGACACTGCTTTATCGTTCTCAGATGATCCTGACTCATACTATTCGATGAAGAACAATGTTACGTTCACCAACGGTTCAACGTTGATGGGTGATGTTGTGTTTACGAGTAACTTCAACAATGCTGGCGACGCGAACGCTGATTCCAATGGCGATGGTGTTATCAGCGCCAGCGATGGTTTCAGCCCAATCGGTTATGACACCAACAATGATGGCGTAGAAGATACGAATGGCGGTTGGAGTCACGACAACGATAACGTTGATGAACTGAACCTCAAACTGGATAACGGTAGTAAGTGGGTAGGTGACGCATACTTTAGCTATGAGTATATCGCACCGACTGAGATGTACGATCTTGAAGATGGTACTAACAGCTTAGAACCTAATTCTACTTTGGATAAATGGGGCAACGTTACTGATGACAAGACCTTCCAGAGCGGTATCTTCACTGTAGCGCTGGATAACGGTTCTGAATGGGATACGGTAAACACTTCAAACGTCGATACCCTAACTGTTAATAATGGTTCTCAGGTTAACGTAGCTGATAGTTCTTCTTTAATCGCAGACACCATCACATTGACCAATGGTTCAACGATGAACCTCAGTTCCTATGGTGAAGTTGATACCGATCACCTGACGGTTGATAGTTACAGTAAAGTTGATCTGACAAACGAAACTGCTTATCTGTATGCTAACACTATTACCGTATCAAACGGCGGTGAATTCAGCATCGGTGCTGGTGAATTTGATGCCGATTCTTTCGGTACGGATACTCTGGAACTGACCAACGCTGGTGTATTTAACATCAACAACAGCGACTATGTGCTGGATGCAGATTTGGTTAACGGCCACACCAATACAACCGATACATCAAATGCTACCTATGGTTACGGTGTCATCGCTATGACTTCTGACGGTCATTTGACCGTGAATGGTAATGGTGATTATTACAACGGTGATAACACTGCTGATACTACTTACAGTGCTAACGGTGAAGCGGATAATAGCTACACTGACAACGTTGTAGCCGCAACTGGTAACTATAAAGTGCGCATCGACAACGCTACTGGTGCCGGTTCTGTTGCGGATTACAAAGGCAACGAGCTGATTCGTGTCAATGACGTAAACACCGACGCTACCTTCTCTGCAGCAAACAAAGCTGACCTGGGTGCTTACACCTATCAGGCTAAGCAGGAAGGCAACACTGTCGTGCTGGAACAGATGGAACTGACCGACTACGCTAACATGGCGCTGAGCATTCCTTCTGCGAACACCAATATCTGGAACCTGGAACAAGACACCGTTGGTACTCGTCTGACCAACGCTCGTCATGGCCTGGCGGATAACGGCGGCGCATGGGTAAGCTACTTCGGCGGTAACTTCAACGGCGACAACGGCACCATTAACTACGATCAGGATGTTAATGGCATCATGGTCGGTGTTGATACCAAAGTTGATGGTAACAACGCTAAGTGGATCGTTGGTGCGGCAGCAGGCTTCGCGAAAGGCGATCTGAGCGATCGTACCGGTCAGGTGGATCAGGACAGCCAGTCTGCCTACATCTACTCTTCCGCTCGTTTCGCAAACAACATCTTTGTTGACGGTAACTTGAGCTACTCTCACTTCAACAACGATTTGTCTGCTAACATGAGCGACGGTACTTACGTTGACGGCAACACCTCTTCTGACGCCTGGGGCTTCGGCTTGAAACTGGGTTATGATCTGAAGCTGGGTGATGCAGGCTACGTAACGCCTTACGGCAGCGTATCCGGTCTGTTCCAGTCTGGCGATGACTACCAGCTGAGCAACGACATGAAAGTTGACGGTCAGTCTTACGACAGCATGCGTTATGAACTCGGTGTAGATGCAGGTTATACCTTCACTTACAGCGAAGATCAGGCGCTGACCCCGTACTTCAAACTGGCTTACGTTTACGACGACTCCAACAACGATGCTGACGTAAACGGCGACTCTATCGACAACGGCGTAGAAGGTTCTGCGGTACGTGTTGGTCTGGGTACTCAGTTCAGCTTCACGAAGAACTTCAGCGCCTACACCGATGCTAACTACCTCGGCGGCGGTGATGTTGATCAAGACTGGTCTGCAAACGTTGGTGTTAAATATACCTGGTAATCATTTTCTCTCAGGAGAAATAAAGGTAATTTAAACTGAAAAATGCCCGTCAAGGACTTGACGGGCATTATTGCAAGGAATGCATATGTTATCTTTAAGCAAGCCACTACAGGAATTCTACAGACTCGATAAATGCCTTTCTAAGCATGGTACGCGTTTCGAGTTTGTTAATGATAAAGAGATTATCTGTTCACCTGATGAAAGTAATACCCATACCTTTGTTATTTTAGAGGGGGTTGTTTCGTTAGTTCGGGGTGATAAAGTTCTTATTGGTATTGTGCAGGCCCCCTTTATTTTCGGCTTAGCCGATGGTGTGGCGAAAAAAGAGGCACAATATAAATTAATTGCGGAGAGCGGTTGCATCGGTTATCGCCTCTCATCATCACAAACTCTCGCCATCATTGAGCAGAACCAACTGTGGCGTGAAGCCTTCTGTTGGATAGTATGGAAAAGTCAGGTACTGGAGCTTCGTGACAAGCAGCTCATTGGTAATAATTCTTACGACCAGATTCGTGCGACGTTAATGACAATGATTGAGTGGGATGAAGAACTTCGCTCACGTATTGGTGTTATGAATTATATCCATCAACGAACGCGCGTATCGCGATCGGTGGTGGCGGAAGTTCTCGCGGCCCTGCGTAAGGGTAATTACATTGAAATGAATAAAGGCAAACTGATCAGTATTAACCGTTTGCCCTCCGAATATTAACAAAAAGGTTGCGCCTCGTCTGATATAGCGCGAGGCGCGACGACTCAGGATGCAGGAATAGCAATCGGTTTATTGCCGCTTAGCTCAGTAACCAAATCGTTAATCCCGTCGCTCATATTGGTAAAACGAGTGAGGGGGGAACGGGTTACGACCACAAAAGCGCCAATATTATATTGTGGGATCATCGCCATATAGGTAATAAAACCGCCGCCGCCTCCTGTTTTCTGGATAATGCCTGGACGTCCGTCTTTTGGCGCCATATAGACCCAACCCAGACCGAGCGCGTCGGCTTTACCCGGTACGTCCATCCCGATGATTTTCTTTAACTGTGTGCGCTGATAAATCAACGTTTGCATACGATCGGCCTGTTGGCTACGGTGATAGAAATCTGACGACAGATACTGTTGCATCCAGCGCATCATATCTCCTGGCGTAGAATAGACCCCGCCGCTGCCAATGGCAGCCAGCGTATTATTACAGGGGCTTGCGCCTTTCTCTGCCACCATCAGACGTTTACACTGATCGGGAGAAGGGGTAAACGTGGTGTCTTTCATTCCCAGCGGGCGGGTAATCTTTTCTTCAAACAGTTGCGTATAAGGTTTGCCGGAGGCGGTCGCCAGCGCGTCGGCTAACAGGTCGAACGCCAGATTGGAATAGGCCGCCTGTGAACCGGGCGCGACTTTTAACGTTGCTGTGGAGAGCCAGTTCCAGCGTTGTTCGCGGGTTGGCCAGACAAATACCGGACGATGCGCCGCGCCGCCTGGCTGTTCTCGCGGAAGCGCGCTGGTATGGGTTGCTAAGTTGACCAACGTAATCGGCGTGCCTTGATACGTCGGGACATGCGCGCCGGGAGGCGCATATTTGCTGAGCGGATCGTTTAATTTTACCGTTCCCTGATCGAGCAATTTTACCAACATTTCACTGGTCATGAGCTTGGTGAGAGAAGCGATACGAATGACCGAATCAAGCTGTGGACGAACATTATTGCCCGGTCTGGTGTCACCGAAACTACGAAACACGCGTTGATTGCCGTCGATCACCACCAGCGCCATGCCCGTGGCGCCGCTACCATAAAAGATATGCTCGGCATAACGATCAACGATATCAGAGGCAAAAACCGGATCGGCAATCGGCTGAGCCGCCTGGACAGAAGTAAGTGATGCCGCAAACAGCATGGCAGTAAAAAGCAGACTACGTTTCAACGGTGATGTCCATAAGTGAAATAACGGTGGTTATGCGTATTTATACTACCCGGCGGCACATTGCAAAACGTTAAAGAGAAAAAAGTGGGTGAAAAAACGTAACGGCGGGTTTTCGTGATGGAGAATGTTTACTTTTGTGATAGAGCGCTTGTGATAACCTGATAGCGTCAGCGTGCCTGCTGTGTATGAAACTCGTCGAAACAATTCTGTTGAGCAGAAATGCGAACTAAGCGTCACAACGTAGGTCACAATGCCTGGTTTAGCCCTTTCATTTGCGTGGGCATGGCGTGATATTGCCGCCGTTACAGCAGCCGTAATAAAGAGAAGAAGTTAGCAGGAGAGCATGATGTTTAAATCTTTTTTCCCAAAGCCAGGGCCGTTTTTCATGTCGGCGTTTGTTTGGGCGCTGATCGCCGTCATTTTCTGGCAGGCGGGAGGAGGAGATTGGGTGGCGCGACTTGTAGGGGCATCGGATGAAGTGCCTATCAGCGCAGCGCGCTTTTGGTCGCTGGACTATCTGATTTTTTATGCTTATTACCTGATTTGCGTGGGATTATTTGCAACGTTCTGGTTCATCTATAGCCCGCACCGCTGGCAGTACTGGTCGATACTTGGCACCTCGCTCATTATTTTTGTCACCTGGTTTTTGGTGGAGGTTGGCGTCGCGGTTAACGCCTGGTACGCGCCGTTCTATGATTTGATTCAAACGGCGCTCAGCTCGCCGCACAAGGTCACTCTTGGTCAATTTTATCATGAAGTGGGGGTGTTTCTCGGTATTGCGCTTATCGCCGTGGTGATCGGCGTGCTGAACAACTTCTTTGTCAGCCACTATGTATTTCGCTGGCGTACCGCAATGAATGAGCACTATATGGCGCACTGGCAGTACCTGCGCCATATCGAAGGGGCTGCCCAGCGTGTGCAGGAAGACACCATGCGTTTTGCCTCTACACTGGAGAACATGGGCGTGAGTTTTATCAATGCCATCATGACGCTTATCGCCTTTCTGCCGGTGTTAGTCACCCTGTCAGCGCATGTGCCGAATTTACCCATCGTAGGACATATCCCTTACGGCCTGGTCATTGCCGCCATAGTCTGGTCATTAATGGGGACGGGCCTGCTGGCGGTCGTCGGGATCAAATTGCCAGGGCTGGAATTTAAAAATCAGCGAGTGGAAGCCGCTTATCGTAAGGAGCTGGTCTACGGTGAAGATGACGCCAGCCGCGCCACGCCGCCCACCGTCCGTGAACTGTTTAGCGCGGTGCGCCATAACTACTTCCGTCTCTACTTTCACTATATGTATTTCAACATCGCGCGCATTCTCTATTTGCAGGTCGATAACGTTTTCGGTTTGTTCCTGCTGTTTCCTTCCATTGTTGCCGGTACGATTACGCTGGGGCTGATGACGCAAATCACCAACGTGTTTGGTCAGGTGCGCGGTTCGTTCCAGTATTTGATTAACTCCTGGACGACTCTGGTGGAGCTGATGTCTATTTATAAACGTTTACGTAGCTTTGAACGCCAGTTGGATGGTCAGCCAGTTCAGGAAGTGACCCACTCTTTTAGCTAACAGAAGGAAACGTTATGTCGGCGGCGTCCCGTCTTTACCCTCTGCCTTTTCTGGCGGTCGCCATATTGGCTGGCTGTAGTAGTCAATCCGGGCAGCCGGTGAGCAAGGGCGAGAAGCCTGTGGACGTGGCAAGCGTAGTACGTCAGAAAATGCCGGCCAGTGTCAAAGACAGAGAGGCCTGGGCGAAAGATATCGCGACAACGTTTAAGAGCCAGGGGCTGGCGCCGACGGTAGAAAATATCTGTTCGGTGCTGGCTGTCGCCCAGCAGGAGTCCGGTTATCAGGCGGATCCTGTCGTGCCGGGGCTAAGTAAAATCGCCTGGCAGGAGATTGACCGCCGCGCTGAACGACTACACATTCCGCTGTTTCTGGTGCACACCGCGCTGAAAATTAACTCCCCCAACGGCAAGAGCTATAGCGAACGCCTGGACACGGTAAAAACCGAAAAACAGCTTAGCGCTATTTTTGACGATTTTATCAATATGGTCCCTATGGGGCAGACGCTATTTGGCTCATATAACCCGGTGCATACGGGCGGCCCGATGCAGGTCAGCATTGCCTTTGCCGAACAGCACGCGAAAGGCTATCCGTGGAAGATGACGGGTACGGTACGTCAGGAGGTCTTTACGCGCCATGGCGGGTTGTGGTTTGGAACCTACCATTTGCTGAATTACCCGGCGAACTACAGCGCGCCTGTTTTCCGCTTCGCCGACTTCAACGCGGGATGGTACGCCAGCCGTAACGCTGCGTTCCAGAATGCCGTCAGTAAAGCCAGTGGGGTAAAACTGGCGCTGGATGGCGATCTGATTCGTTATAACAGCAAGGAACCGGGCAAAACAGAGTTAGCGGTACGCAAACTGGCAGGGCAGTTGGGAATGAGTGAGCGTGAAATTCGCAGCCAACTGGAGAAAGGCGATAGCCTGGCGTTTGAAAAAACGGCGCTCTACAAGAAAGTCTATAAACTGGCCGAGGCCAAAACGGGCAAGACGCTTGCGCGGGAAATGTTGCCCGGTATTCAACTGGAAAGTCCGAAGATCACGCGCAAGCTGACGACCGCCTGGTTTGCTAAACGAGTTGATGAGCGGCGGGCGCGGTGTATGGGGCGATAAATTTCGCGCTGGGATATTTTCTCCAGCGCGCTAAGGTTTATTGGTGACGGTGACGCCAGCGTAAAAACGCGGCGATAACGGCAAAAATGAGGCAGCCCGTGAGGAAGGGCACCAGGCCAAAAATCGTCCCGACGCCCAGCCCAATCTCTACCCGCGGTCGACCTGTATCCTGTACCTGCATCAGATGCTCATAGATGCCCGGCGCATGAACCAGCAGGTTTAAGAGTTGCGCTCCGGCCCAGAAGCAAAACAGTACAAATATGGCGTAAGCAATATTTCCGGGCGTAGAGGAGGTTTCTCGATGCTTCCCGCTGAACAGCGATTTTGAGAGAGTGAAATCAGCCATAAAGACCTCCAGGATGATCGGCTACGATCTGGCGTTATGCCATCGGCTTACTGTGAAGTCTGACAGGTCATTGTGTTTGTCAATATCAGAATCATGGTAATTTCACATACGGAATGTATCCATCGCGTAAATTTTTGTTAGTTGTCACAAAACGATCACTTTTATCAAAATCAATTAACATTTAAGAAATTCCGTATCCCCCACAGACTCGCTCGCCAGAAGTATGCAAAAATACGTTTTTGTTGCTGTTAATACGTCGGAGTCGTTATGCGTTTGCCTGTAAAAATTCGTCGTGACTGGCACTACTATGCCTTCTCTATTGGCCTTATCTTTATTTTGAATGGCGTCGTAGGATTGCTGGGATTTGAGGCGAAAGGATGGCAAACCTATGGTGTTGGGCTGGTAACGTGGATTATTAGCTTCTGGCTGGCGGGGTTCATCATTCGCCGGCGCGAAGATGGTGAGGTAAAAGACGCCCGATAAACGTTGCGCTATCGGGCGTGCGCTATTACATCGTGGTTTTTAAGGCGTTATTCGCCGTATGGCGTTCCAGCGCCAGCTCAATCAGGCGGCTGATCAAATCGGTATAGCCCAATCCGCTCGCCTGCCAGAGTTTTGGATACATACTGATATTGGTAAAACCTGGCAGCGTATTAATCTCGTTAATCACGACCTCATTGTCTGCCGTTAAGAAGACATCGACACGCGCCATACCCGCGCATCCCAGCGTCTGATAAGCCTGGATCGCAATCGCGCGAATCTTGTCATTCACCCCGGAAGGGAGCTGCGCAGGTACGACAACTTGTGCGCCGTTATCATCAATATACTTAGTATCGTAGGCGTAAAATTCGCTATTCAGTACGATTTCGCCGCAGGTGCTGGCCTGTGGGTTATCGTTACCTAATACGGCGCATTCGATCTCGCGCCCTTTGATCCCTTGCTCCACCACCACTTTATGATCGAATTCGAAAGCCAGCGCGACCGCCTGCTGATATTGCGCTTCGTTAGCGACTTTACTAACGCCGACCGAAGAGCCCTGATTGGCGGGCTTAACGAACAGCGGCAGTCCCAGACGGGATTCAACCTCGGCAAAACTAAACGCGTGACGATTCGTTCGGGTGAGTGTAATAAACGGGGCGATATTCAGTCCTGCATCGCGTAGCAGTCGTTTGGCGACGTCTTTATCCATGCAGGCTGCGGAGCTCAGCACGTCTGAACCGACAAACGGTAAGTTTGCGACGCGCAGCATCCCCTGCAATGAGCCGTCTTCGCCCAGCGTACCGTGGACGATAGGAAAAATAACATCTACCGTCGGTAGCGGCTGCCCGTTCTGAGCGTTAATCAATTGGTGTTGGTGTTTGCCAGGCACCTGGGCCAGACTGATTGCCGAAGGACGTAGCGCGATATGTGCCGGATCGTCTGCATTCTGCAAATAATTTTCCGCATCGTTAACATGCCATTGTCCTGCCTTATCTATCCCTAACAGCACCACGTCGAAGCGGGTTTTATCGATCGCATCAACGATATTTTTCGCTGATTGCAAAGACACTTCATGTTCCGCCGACTTACCGCCAAATACTATTCCTACCCGCAATTTCGCCATCTTAAAAACCCATTCCATCGAATGCAAAGCGTATACATTACCACGACAAAACGCGGGTTTCGCGGGCTTCTGCCATAATGTTTATGGGATGTGAGAACGGAGGCCGCGTGAGAGGTAAGGGTTTTCTGATTATTGTGCTGTTGGGCGGCATTGGCGGGCTGGGATATCGTTATCTTCCCTCTTATTATAATCCTTTTGCTCCGCTACAACTTGCCGATCCGCCAGGCTGGATCACTACCTTCAAACTACAGCGCCTGACGCCGTCGCAGTGCCGGGAGCTTTTGACGGCGGCCAATCAACAGGGATTAATTTCATCACAACCTGTTGCGGATAGCGCTGGTGAATGTCCCTTATCCCATGTTGTGCGCGTCAGAGATTTTGGCCAGGTAAAACTGAGCAGCAGTTTTTTAGCCTCCTGCCCGTTGGCGCTGCGCTCCGCGCTGTTTGTCGAACAGCAGGCAAAACCTTTAACAGAAACGTGGATGAAGCGCCGCCTGACCCGTATCGAACATCTGGGCAGCTATGCCTGCCGTAATATTTATCACCGCCCGGATGCGCGTCGCAGTGAACATGCCAGCGCAGAAGCGCTGGATGTCAGCGGGTTTCAGCTATCGGATGGCCGAAAAATCACTGTCCTGCGCGGCTGGGGGCGTCAGGAGACGGGGCCCTGGTTACGCGCTATGTTAAACGCCAGTTGCCATTATTATGGCAATGGGCTCGGGCCTGACTATAACGCTGCGCATGCTAACCATTTTCATCTTGGAATGCGGGGCTACGGCGTGTGTCGTTAAAGCATAAACGTCTGCCTTGCGCGGCTATATAATGTGACATGTTTCACAAAAATGATGAACGGGGAGACAAAATAGCAAAGTGTGACGTATCGCACCTCTGGAACCACCAGGAAAAAGAGAACTTGCTAAGCTAGCGCGTATTTTCAGCTACTTACCGTTACGAGTCTTATGGAATCCTGGAAAGTTAATCTAATTTCCGTTTGGTTTGGATGTTTTTTTACCGGGCTGGCAATCAGCCAAATCCTGCCATTCTTACCCCTTTATATTTCCCAGCTTGGCGTCTCTTCCCATGAAGCGTTATCAATGTGGTCCGGGTTAACGTTTAGCATCACGTTTCTTATTTCCGCCATTGTGTCGCCGATGTGGGGCAGTCTCGCCGATCGCAAAGGGCGTAAACTGATGCTATTGCGCGCGTCGCTCGGGATGGCGATAGCTATTCTACTGCAGGCATTCGCGACCCATGTCTGGCAACTTTTCCTGCTGCGCGGAATCATGGGGTTAACGTCAGGTTATATCCCCAATGCTATGGCGCTGGTAGCCTCTCAGGTACCGCGCGAACGTAGCGGCTGGGCGCTCAGTACGCTTTCTACCGCGCAGATCAGCGGCGTTATCGGCGGGCCGTTAATGGGCGGCTTTGTCGCGGATCATATCGGGCTGCGGGCGGTATTTCTGATTACTGCCATGCTGTTGGTGGTGAGCTTTCTGGTCACGCTATTTTTAATTAAAGAAGGCGTGCGTCCGGTCATCAGGAAAAGCGAACGCCTGAGCGGTAAAGCCGTTTTTGCGTCGTTACCTTATCCTGCGCTGGTGATCAGTTTGTTTTTTACCACGATGGTCATTCAACTCTGTAATGGTTCCATCAGTCCAATCCTGGCGCTGTTTATCAAATCAATGATGCCGGACAGTAATAACATCGCCTTTCTTAGCGGGTTAATCGCCTCGGTGCCCGGTATCTCTGCGCTTATCTCCGCGCCTCGCCTGGGAAAACTTGGCGACAGAATCGGCACGGAAAGAATTCTGATGGCCACGCTTATCTGCGCAGTGCTGCTTTTCTTCGCGATGTCCTGGGTCACCACGCCGTTCCAGCTGGGGCTGTTACGTTTCTTGTTAGGCTTTGCCGATGGCGCGATGTTACCCGCCGTACAAACGTTATTGGTGAAATACTCCAGCGATCAAATTACCGGACGTATTTTTGGCTACAACCAGTCATTTATGTACCTGGGCAACGTGGTTGGGCCGTTGATGGGCGCGACGGTATCGGCGATGGCCGGTTTCCGCTGGGTTTTTATCGCTACGGCGGCGATCGTGTTGATCAATATCGGGCAACTGACCCTGGCGTTACGTCGTCGGCGTAACGCGCAAAAAGCGAAAGGCCAATAGCGGTGCATCGTAACGGCGCTTCTGCCGTTACGATATGGTTTAAATTAAAAGATATATTCTTTATCCGTGAAGTTTTTCTATAGATGGCATAACCTTAAATTATGATATAGCGTGATTATTGTTTTTTGATGGTTTATTATCGTCTCGTTTACGGCCTGAGAAACGTTTCGCTGCGGCGACAGTGATAATTATTTGTGTAAAGTTCTTCCTGTATCATAAAAATAGTACTTTCAGCCTCTAGGCAGTGGTTCTTCATAGTGATAACGTCACCCTGGAACTAATAAGGAAATATGGTCATGAAAAATCTCATAGCAGAGTTGTTGCTTAAGCTAGCCCAAAAAGAAGAAGAGTCGAAAGAACTGGTTGCTCAGGTAGAAGCGTTAGAGATTATCGTCACAGCAATGTTACGTAACATGGCGCAAAACGAGCAGGAGATGTTGATACGTCAGGTAGAGGGGGCACTTGAAGGCGTAAAGCCGGATGCCAGCGTTCCTGATCACGATACGGAATTGCTGCGCCAATATGTAAAAAAGTTGCTGAGACACCCCCGGCACTAATCGTATTTAAAACAACACAGTTGTTATAACGTTACTTTTATAAAATAGCCCTGGCCGCTTCGTTTTTATTTTGCTCTGTATTAACCAGAAGAAAATAAAAACGAAGCGGCTATGGTAATAACAGTGTAACGTTATGCGTTGTTCTTCTGCATCCTGCGTGACTGTGGATAATCGAGTTGCACATTAGCCTACGGTTTGTCAATCAATAAAACATATATTGCTAACGGTAAGTAATACTTTTACTGCCGGGTGGTATTTTTGCCAGTAACAGCCAGACTTATATAAAGTCCCTGGGATATTTCCCAAAGGGACAACGTGTAATGCGTACACTGACAAAAGGATGGTGCTATGAAAATAACATTACTGGTGACTTTACTTTTTGGCCTGGTCTTTTTAACGACCGTCGGCGCAACCGAGAAACCGTTAACGCCGCAACAGCAGCGCATGACGACCTGTAATCAGCAGGCGACAGCGCAAGCGTTGAAAGGCGATGCGCGTAAAACCTACCTTAGCGACTGCCTGAAAAACAGCCAGTCAGCCCCTGGCGAGAAAAGCCTGACGCCGCAACAGCAGAAAATGCGTGAATGCAATGTTCAGGCGACGGAACAATCACTGAAAGGCGATGACCGTAGCAAGTTTATGAGCGCCTGCCTGAAAAAAGCGGCGTAGTGCTATCGGGTGAGCCCTGAAAAACACTCACCCGAAATTTCATACTCCCTCCATGCGCTCTGTTTCTATAATTTGGGAAAATTGTTTCTAAATGTTCCCAAAAATAATGAATGATGAAAATTTTTACCGAAAAGCGGTTGAGCAGGCGGTAGCGCCGCCTGACCCTTCTGATGATCGTCAGCGCTCCGGATTGCGCTTCGCCCGGCGCATCAGGCTACCGCGCGCGGTGGGGTTAGGGGGGATGTTTTTACCGGTGGCCGCCGTGTTAGTGTCGCAACCTGTCTTTGGCGGCTGGTGGTTATTGCTGGTCGGCTGGTCTTTTGTCTGGCCGCATCTGGCGTGGCAGTGGGCGGCGAAAGCCCTTGATCCGCTACGCCAGGAAATTTACAACCTGAAAGTGGATGCGATCCTCTCCGGCATGTGGATCGCGTTGATGGGCGTCAATATGTTGCCTGCCGCCGCGCTGTTTATGATGATGAGCATGAATCTGATGGGCGCTGGCGGGCGGCGGCTATTCACTGTCGGAATGGGCCTTTTGCTGGCGTCATGTCTGGTGACGTTGCAGCTTACCGGGCTACCCGTCGCGATGCGAAGCTCGTCGCTGGAAGTCACGCTCTCTTTGCCCGTCATTATGTTGTATCCGCTTCTGTTCGCCTGGGTAAGTTATCAAACGGCCATTAAATTAGCGGAACATAAGCGACGCTTGCAGGCGATGAGCTCGCGGGATGGCATGACCGGCGTCTATAACCGACGCCACTGGGAAATTTTATTACGTAATGAATTCGATCACAGCCGACGCCACCATCGGGAGGCGACATTGTTGATTATCGATATCGATCATTTTAAGAGCATTAACGACACCTGGGGACATGATGTTGGGGATGAGGCTATTATCGCCCTGACGCGTCAATTACAGATAACGCTACGCGGGAGTGATATTATCGGGCGCTTTGGCGGCGACGAATTTGCGGTGATTATGTGCGGAACGCCGGCAGACAGCGCGATTACCGCCATGTCGCGAGTGCATGAACGGCTAAATACCTTACGCTTGCCGGGCGCGCCGCAGGCCATGTTACGTATCAGCGTGGGCGTGGCGCCGTTAACGCCACAAATCGGTCATTATCGGGAATGGCTAAAGTCTGCGGATATGGCGCTTTACAAAGCAAAGAATGCCGGACGTAACCGCACCGAAGTGGCGGCATGACGTCCAGCCGGGCTTCAGGATTTACTGAGCGCCTCTGATTTTTCCATACACTTCGTCATCGCTTCTATTACCGCAGCGCGGAAGCCACGTTCTTCCAGAACGCGTACGGCTTCAATCGTCGTTCCGCCAGGCGAGCACACCATATCTTTCAGTTCGCCGGGATGCTTTCCGGTTTCGAGTACCATTTTCGCCGACCCCATGACGGCCTGCGCGGCGAATTTATAAGCCTGAGCGCGAGGCATACCGCCCAGAACGGCAGCGTCCGCCATCGCCTCGATAAACATAAAGACATAGGCCGGCGAAGATCCGCTCACGCCAACCACCGGATGGATCATCGGCTCAGCAATCACCTCCGCCTCGCCAAAGCAGCGGAAAATATTCAGGACATCAGCCGTATCTTCCGGTGTGACCAGCGCGTTGGGCGTGACGGAGGTCATTCCTGCGTTAACCAGCGAGGGCGTATTCGGCATAGCGCGAATGATTTTACGGTCGTGTCCCAGCGCGCGCGCAAGCTGATCAAGCGTTACGCCTGCGGCGATAGAGACCACCAGCGAGTCTTTGTTCAGGCTGGAGGAGATTTCACTGAGCACTTTCACCATAATGCCCGGTTTTACCGCGCCGAAAACGATATCCGCGACCTGAGCGACCTCCTGCGCGCTTTGCGCCGCATTAATGCCGTACTGATCATGCAGGGCGGCAACTTTATCGGGGGAGGGGGTGTAGACCCAGATCTGGCCGGGAAGTACCTGACCGCTGGCAATCAGTCCGCCAAGAATAGCCTTGCCCATATTACCGCAGCCAATAAAACCGATTTTCTTCTCCATCTCGTCACTCCCTATGTTTGTGTGTTATGGGGAATGGTTAGCTTAACGCGGATTGAAAACGGGCAGAAGGAGAAACATCACTTTGATGAAAGACAAAAGCGCGAGACAATAAAAGATTGTATACCGTACGGGAGACATTATGACCATCTGGGTGGATGCGGATGCGTGTCCGAATGTCATTAAAGAAATTTTGTACCGCGCCGCCGAGCGGATGCAGTTACCGCTTATTCTGGTTGCCAATCAGGCCTTGCGCGTGCCGCCTTCGCGTTTTATCCGCACGCTCCGCGTGGCCGCCGGGTTTGACGTGGCGGATAACGAAATCGTGCGTCAATGCGAAGCGGGCGATCTGGTGATTACCGCAGACATTCCGCTGGCGGCTGAAGTGCTGGAAAAAGGCGCTGCGGCTCTTAATCCCCGGGGAGAACGCTATAGCGACGCCACGATTCGCGAACGTCTGACGATGCGTGACTTTATGGACACGCTACGCGCCAGCGGCGTACAAACGGGGGGGCCAAACACTCTCTCGCCGCGCGATCGTCAGCATTTTGCCGCCGAGCTGGATAAGTGGTGGCTGGAAAGCCAGCGTAAAAAATAAATCCTGTAATGAAAAATTTACAGTTTATTCATTTCTGATTCTTGCTATAGTACTAATATTGTGACTTTAGTACCTTTGTGTAAATTATTATTTACATTTATGTGTTGTACTAGTTAGATGATATGATTATAACATTGCTGATATCAAATCCTGCGTATGCGCAGTTCCTGGGGGAACGCCTGCTATGATGCAACCTCTTTATCTTGTTGGCCCGCGGGGCTGTGGGAAAACCACCATCGGTATGGCGCTGGCGCAGGCAACCGGTTTTCGGTTTGCAGATACCGACCGCTGGCTGCAATCGCACGTGCAGATGAGCGTCGCTGATATCGTTGAAAAAGAAGGCTGGGGAGGGTTCCGCGCCCGGGAAACCGCGGCTCTGGAAGCGGTAAGCGCGCCTTCGACTGTCGTGGCGACAGGAGGCGGTATTATTCTCACGGAGTATAACCGACGTTATATGCACCGTGTTGGCGTAGTGATTTATCTGTGCGCGCCGGTATCCACGCTGGTTAACCGGCTTGAGGCTGAACCTGAAGCGGATCTGCGCCCGACCCTCACCGGCAAGCCGTTGAGCGAAGAGGTTCGGGAAGTGCTTGAGCAGCGTGACGCGTTGTATCGCGAAACGGCGCATTACATTATTGACGCGACGAAAGCGCCGGCCCAGGTCGTTTCTGAAATTATTGCGGCGCTGCCGCCGTCGACGCAACGGTTACAGGGAGATGTCTATACTTAACGCTCACCCAGAATAAAGGAAACGCTATGCCAACCAGACCACCTTATCCGCGGGAAGCTTATATCGTCACCATTGAAAAAGGCACGCCGGGCCAGACGGTGACGTGGTATCAGCTACGGGCTGACCATCCGAAACCTGATTCGCTCATCAGCGAGCATCCGACCGCAGAAGAAGCGATGGATGCGAAAAAACGTTACGAAGATCCGGATAAATCATAGACGCATGAACCACTCGGAAGGGATTCTGAGTACCCCTAAATTGTATCTCCATCACATTCTTGAAACATTTATACTGGCAACTAAAACCGTAAATTAAGCGATAACAATACAATATTGGAGTTATTTGGAATCTTTACACAATACGTTGCTCATCTGCTGCTACGCTTTCTGAGATTTGTAGGGCAGGTAGCGCGGTGAGCGTGTGAATATTTGCCCGGGAATTACGACGAAGTAATAAGGTGGAATAAAAATGAGTGCGTCGTTGGCAATCCTCACAATCGGCGTTGTGCCAATGAGCGAAGTGTTACCGCTTCTGACGGAATACATCGACGAACAACACATCACCCATCATAGCCTGCTGGGAAAAATGAGCCGGGAAGACGTTATGGCGGATTACGCTGTAGAGCCTGGCGACGATCCGCTTTTGACGTTGCTGAATGATAACCAGATAGCCCATGTTTCCCGCCAGAAGGTGGAGCGAGATTTACAGAGCGTTGTCGAGGTGCTGGATAACCAGGGTTATGACGTCATTATACTGATGAGCACCGCGGCGATTAAAAGTATGGCAGCCCGTAATTCTATTTTGCTTGAACCGCTGCGTATTATTCCACCGCTTGTCGCCTCTATTGTGGATGGGCATCAGGTGGGCGTGATTGTGCCTGTTGCAGAACTTCTGGCGGCCCAGGAGAAAAAATGGCAGGTATTGCAAATGCCGCCGGTGTATTCGCTGGCGAATCCGGTTCACGGTTCTGAGCAACAGTTAATTGATGCCGGGCAGGCGCTACTGGATCAAGGCGCGGACGTCATTATGCTGGATTGTCTGGGTTTTCATCAGCGTCATCGGGATATTTTACAGCAGGCGCTGGATGTGCCGGTTTTACTCTCTAATGTTTTGATTGCGCGGTTAGCTTCAGAACTGCTTGTCTAATTTTACGTGACAGGCCGAACGTCAGGACTCTATATTGAGTGTTAATTTAATAATGAGACGGGGCCTGATTATGCTACAAAGCAATGAATACTTTTCCGGGAAAGTGAAGTCTATTGGATTTACCAGCAGTAGCACCGGCCGGGCCAGCGTTGGTGTGATGGCGGAAGGGGAGTATACCTTTGGCACCGCCGAACCCGAAGAGATGACGGTTGTGAGCGGCGCGTTGAAGGTACTGTTGCCGGGAACTGTCGAATGGAAAGTGTATACAGCCGGTGAGGTGTTTAACGTGCCTGGCCACAGCGAGTTTCATCTACAGGTCGCTGAGCCCACCTCGTATCTGTGCCGCTATTTGTAACGGTGAGTCCCCTCTCCGGCGGAGAGGGACCCTCTGGTTAGCGCTGCGCTTCGCCGCCTAATCCTTCCACCAGGCTTTGAATCAGCGCCGCCAGCTCGCCGGTCATCAGGATAAAGTCCGCATCAAAACGTTGGGCAAAATCTTCCCGGTCGATATCTTCGTTCTGATCGCGCAGCTCATCGCAGAATTTCAGACGCTTAATGGAGCCGTCGTCGCACATGACGAATTGAATACGCTGCTGCCAGTCGAGCGCCAGCTTCGTGACCACTTTACCCGCTTCAATATGAACGGCGATCTCGTCGCTGACCAGATCCTGCTTTTTCGCGCGGATCACGCCGCCATCTTCCAGCATCGCTTTCAATTCGGCTTCGTCCAGCAACTGGAAACCCTGAGCGACCGTACCGGAGCGCACCCACTCGGTGAGCGTCAGCTCAATCGGATTTTCCAGCGCCAGCGGGACGACTGGCAGCGAGCCAAGACTTTTACGCAGTAGCGCCAAAGTATCTTCCGCTTTTTTCGCGCTGGCGCAGTCAACCATAATCAGGCCGTTAACGGTATCAATCCACATCATTGTCTGACTGAAGCGGCTAAACGCGCGCGGCAGCAACGAATGCAACACTTCATCCTTCAGGGAATCTTTTTCCGTCTTCTTCAGCTTGCGTCCCTGATCGGCTTCCAGTTTCTGGATTTTCGCCTCCAGAGCCTGTTTGATCACTGGCGATGGCAGGATTTTCTCTTCTTTGCGCGCGCAAATAATAATTTGGCCATTGGCGGTGTGCGTTAACGCATCGCTGTGAGAGCCCATCGGCGGAACCCAGCCCATTTTGGCCATATCCTGGCTACCGCATGGGGTAAACGTCATTGAGGCGAGCTGTTTCTCCATCTCTTCGGCGCGTAATGTGATATCGCGGCTAAGACGGTAAACCATTAAATTTTTGAACCACAGCATGATAATTTCCACGGCCTTGTCGTTAAATCCAGGCGGTATAGTAACGAATTGTCGGCAGGCTTGCATTGCCAATCAGAACGGTGAATTCTACCCTGTTGATATTCCCAAAAAATGAGGAGCGGTATGTGCGTATTGGTATCGATTTAGGCGGCACAAAAACGGAAGTCATTGCGCTTGATGATGCAGGAGAGCAGCGGTTTCGCCATCGTCTGCCTACGCCGCGGGAGGATTATCAGCAAACGATAGAAACCATCGCTACGCTGGTCGACATGGCGGAACAGGCGACCGGCCAGACCGGTAGCGTTGGCATTGGCATTCCCGGTTCTCTCTCGCCTTACACCGGCGTGGTAAAAAACGCTAACTCTACGTGGCTTAACGGCCAGCCGTTCGATAGCGATGTGAGCCGTCGTCTGAAGCGTGAAGTGCGGTTAGCCAACGATGCCAATTGCCTGGCGGTATCAGAGGCGGTAGATGGCGCGGCGGCGGGGGCGCAAACGGTATTTGCGGTGATTATCGGTACCGGGTGCGGCGCGGGCGTAGCGCTAAATGGCCGGGCGCACATCGGCGGCAACGGTACGGCAGGCGAATGGGGCCACAATCCGTTGCCGTGGATGGATGACGATGAGTTGCGTTACCGCGAAGAAATTCCCTGTTATTGCGGTAAACAAGGCTGTATCGAAACCTTTATTTCCGGTACGGGATTCGCCACGGATTACCAGCGTTTGAGCGGTAAAACGCTAAAAGGCGATGAGATTATTCGTCTGGTCGACGCGCAGGACGCCGTGGCGGAACTGGCGATAAGCCGTTATGAGCTACGGCTGGCGAAGGCATTATCTCATGTCGTGAATATTCTGGATCCGGATGTCATTGTGCTGGGCGGCGGTATGAGCAATGTTGAGCGCCTGTACAAAACGGTTCCGTCGCTGATGAAATCGTTTGTTTTTGGCGGCGAGTGCGAGACGCCGGTACGTAAGGCGCGGCATGGCGATTCGAGCGGCGTGCGCGGCGCGGCCTGGCTGTGGCCGCTGGCGTAACGTTTCTAGCCGGATGGCGTCATCCGGCAACCGGCGTGACCGATGGCTGCTTGTGTTTTAGACGTCCGTATACCAGCAACGACGACATGGCGGAAAACGAGAGCAGGGCGGCGGGAAGCGCCACGTAGTGGTACGCAAAACCTAGCGTCAGCATCAGGCCGCCGCACCAGGCGCCAATCGCGCTACCGAGATTAAACGCGATTTGCCCTCCCGCCGCGCCCAGCAGTTCGCCGCCTTTGGCGTTTTGCAACAGCAGGATTTGCAGCGGCGCAGAGAGCGCAAACAGACCAGCGCAGCAGATAAACGCGAAAGTCAGCGATGCCGTTTTGTATCCGCTGAAGAAAAAGAGCGCCATGAGAGAGAGCACGATAACGAGGTCAGTTACTACCGCGATGCGCAGCGGCGTATATCTGCCGGAGAGTTTGCCGCTTAACAGATTGCCTAACACCATCCCCAGCCCGACCAGCATCATAATAAACGTCATGCTCGTCTCCGAAAAACCGGAGATGTACATCATAAATGGCTTGATATAGCTGAACCAGGCAAAAACGCCCGCATTGCCGAACATCGTGGCGGCGAAAATGAGCCACGGCGCGGGGCTACGCAAGAAGTGGAACTGCTCGCGCAGGCTGCCTTGGGCTTTGTCGCGAATATCCGGCACCCAGAAGAAAATCGCGGTGAGCACGGCGATGTTGAAAACCGCGATCAATAAAAAGGTGTAGCGCCAGCTAAATTCCTGGCTCAGGTAAGTGCCGAACGGAATGCCCACCAGATTCGCCACCGTCATCCCTGAAACCATACCCGCGACGGCGGCGGTGACCTTCCCGGGGCGGATAATCTTTGACAGGACAATGGCGCCGACGCCAAAAAAGGCGCCGTGCGGAAAGCCGGAAACCAGTCTGCCGACGGCGAGCATCAGATATGACGAGGAAAAGGTAAATATGGCATTGCCCATCACGCACAGCGTGACCAGAAACAGCAGTATATGTTTAAGCGAAAAGCGGCTGGAAAAGAGCGCCATAACAGGCGCGCCCAGCACGACGCCGAAGGCGTAAAACGAGATCATATGCCCGGCGGCGGGAATCGTTATCCCGACATCGCGTGCCAGCTCCGTCAGCACGCCCATAATGCCAAACTCGGCCATCCCCAGTCCGAACGTACCCAGCGCCAAAGAAAAAATAACTTTTTTCATACCACCTGCCGAAAATGAAGACGCATGTCGCGCGCTGTGGCTGTGAATTGTCACAGTCAATCAACGTATAGCTTGCGGATAAGCGCGAGGTAATACCATTCCTTATTCGTCTTTGTGTATTCATTATTATGCTATGTCATGACGGTATGCTGTGCGCAGGATGACACTCGCGTTACTCCACGGCAAACGCTTTGTCCAGTTTGCTATAACCAAGCCCATTGATTTTTTTCACTTTTATCTGCACGGGGATACGTTCTTTCATGGCTTCCACGTGGCTAATCACACCGATGGTCTTCCCGCTGGCATTCAGCGCGTCGAGCGCATCCAGCGCGGCGTCCAGCGTTTCGCTATCAAGCGTGCCGAAGCCTTCGTCGAGGAACAAAGAATCAATGCGCGTTTTATGGCTGACCAAATCTGATAACGCCAGCGCCAGCGCCAGGCTGACCAGGAAACTTTCGCCGCCTGATAACGTTCGCGTATCGCGCACGGCGTCGGCCTGCCAGGTATCGACAACCTCCAGTTCCAGCGCGTCGCTGGCTTTGCGCTGCAATAAATAGCGGCCATGCAGGCGGGTGAGCTGATGATTCGCCAGCCAGACCAGATTATCCAGCGTCAGTCCCTGGGCGAATTTGCGGAACTTATCACCTTCTTTAGAGCCGATCAGCGCATTGAGATAGCCCCAGTCTTCCACTTGCTGAGAGGCTTGTTTCATTTCCGCCATCAGCGCGCGTTGGCGCTGCCGATTATCTGCATCCTGTTTAATTTGCTGGCGGATTTCCCCCTGGCGTGTCGTGTTCTCGCGCAGTTGTTGCGCCAACTGCGCCAGCCGCTGCGCGAGCTGCTCCGCCGTACACGTTGGGGCCAGACCGGCGGGCGGCTGTTGCTGATGGTCAGCCAGCGCCTGCGCGGACTGCGCGCTTAACGCCTTCGCTTGTTGTAGCTGACTTTCCAGCGTTTGTTGTTGTTTTTCCAGACGGGTCACGGTCTCTTCATCCAGCAACGCCGCCAGGAACGTTGCCTGGCTGTCAAACGGGCTATTTTTTAACGCCGCATCAAAGTGCGCTATCGCCTCGGCGGCGCGCTGCTGTTCCTGCGTCGTCTGTTCCTGCAGGGTTTGCAACTGGCTTTGTAATGACACGCACTCATCATGCGTCTGCCGCCAGTTATCCAGCGGCACGTCGTCGTCGGAATCCGCGGTATCCGTTTGCGGTAGCGTCTCCAGCAACGGGGCAAGCCTGTCGATCTGCGTTTGCAAATCCGCGAACTCTGTCTGACGCTGTTGCCATATTTTCGCTTCGTCGGCGCGCTCATTCAGCCAGGAAGCCTCGTCTTCTGGCGCAGGAAGGGAAAGCGTATACTGCGCCAAATCAGCCGTCAGCGACGCCTGACGCTGTGCAATCTGCGCGGTAAAGCGCGCTACCTGTTCAGTATGCGCCGCGATTTGCGTTTGTAGAGCATGACGCTGGCTGAGCTGATCCAACTGTTGCTCATGCTCTTCCGCGGCGGTCAGCCAGCCAGCGAGGTCTTCTTGCGGCTGGAGCTGAACGCCCAGCGTAGCGCACAGCGTTTGCCATTCCTCAGTAAGCGCTTGCTCCTCCTGCAACAACGACTGCGCCTCGCTTTCATCCCGCTGTAATTGTTGCGTTAAGGCATCTAACTGTCCTCGCAGCGCAGCGCCTTCTTCCGCCAGCGTTTTGACCTCTTTTTCCAGCGCGTCGCGGCGGGTTTGATTCGCGCTCAGTTCCAGCGCCTGATAGGCGGCGATGGCGGGGTGCGTCGTCGAGCCGCAAAGCGGACACGGCTGGCCGGACTGTAAGTGCGCCCGCTGGCTTTCCAGATCTTTGATGCGCGCCTCCTGCTCGCAAATAGTGCGAACGTCCGCAAGCTCCTGCGCTTTAGTCTTATAACTCAGGCGCTTATCTGCCAGACGTTGGGTGTATTGCGTCTGCTCCTGATGATGACGCGCGATAGCTGCCTGTAGCTGCGCCTGACGCTTTTGTTTCGGGAGAATTTGCCCCTGAAGCGTGGCGAGACGATGGCGTAGCGGACGCTGCCGGGTATGCAATGCCCTGGCTTCCGCCAGCGCCTGTGGCGTGAGGTCGAGCGTGAGCGGCGGTAGCGCATCACGCTGACGCATATCGCTCAGCAACTGCTGTTGCCATTGGCTCAGTTGCGCCCGGTCGTGGGATTGTTGTGTTAATAATGCTCGCCACCCCGCCAGTTCGCTGCGCCAGACGCGGATGCCGTCGTGTTCCGCCAGCCATGTCTTCAACCGCTGCCCTGTGGCGTTCAGTTGCGTGAATTGTCGATGCGCGCAGGCGCGGATACGCTGGCGCAGGCGATACGCGCTTTGTAAGCGAGCATTCACTTCATCACTGTGCTGGCGAACACGCTCAACGGCGCGGGTTTGTTCCTGAATGCGCTCCCAATGCGGACGCAACTGGCGAGCAGGTTGCGCCAGAGTCAGCGCCGCGAGCTGCGGCTGCGCTTTTTCTCGCGCCTCTTGCGCTGCGTACAGCGCCTGCTGCCGGGCGTGTAATTCAGTGTGGAGCTCGTTTTTTCGGGTCAGCCAGTGAAGGTGCTGCTGCTGTACCTGCTGGTCGGCCAGCAGGCGTTTCTCTTCGTCAGTAAGCGCCTGCAAACTGGCTTCCAGTTGCTGTAACTGTTCGTCCGCCAATAGGGCGACGCCGCTGGCCTGCGCTTGTAACTTTTCCAGTTCGAGACGGGCTGATTTATGTTTTTCAAATACCTGTGCGGAGATCTGCCCGTAAATCTCAGTGCCGGTGAGCTCCTCCAGAAGCTCTGCGCGCTCTTTCGCTTTGGCGTTAAGAAAGGCGGCGAACTGCCCCTGTGATAACAACATCGAACGGGTGAAGCGCCCGTAGTCCAGCCCGGTCAACGTGGCGATCATCTCCAGTTTATCCTTTACCTTATCGGCAAAGATCTTTCCGTCTGAACACCGCGCCAGCTCTACGCGTGGGGCCTGGAGATTGCCGTCAGGCTGATTTCGGGCTCGGTTCTGGCTCCAGAACGCGCGCCAGGCTTCGCCTTTTACCTCAAACTCCACTTCGGCCAGACATTCCGCCGTATCGCGCGTCATCAAATCGTTTTGCGACTGCGATACCGTATTCAGGCGCGGCGTTTCGTGGTACAGCGCCAGGCAGATGGCGTCAAGCAAGGTGGTTTTTCCCGCGCCGGTCGGGCCGGTAATGGCGAATAACCCGTTACTGGCAAACGGTTCGGCGGTAAAATCGACCTTCCATTCTCCTTTCAGCGAGTTCAGGTTTTTCAGACGCAAACTGAGAATTTTCATGCCTCATGCTCCTCATTCAACGCGTAGAGCGTGCTGGAAAAGAGCTGATTCAGGCGCTCGCGCTGCGGGGGATCTAACGCTTCCAGCGCCAGACGCCGCGCAAAAACCTCTTCCACGCTAAGCTCGCTTAATGTTTCCCGCCGCTCGTTCGCCAGCGAGCGTTCGCGCTGTTCGCGGCTACGGCGCACCAGTAATACCTCTACGGGTAGCGACTCCGTTAGCGTCTGTATTCTGCGTTGGATATCGTGCAGATAATCATCGGTGGTGATTTCAATATCCAGCCAGACGGGGGGCGATTGCTCCACGCCGCGCCACTGCTCAAGCTGTTCGGTAATTGATGCCAGGTCGCCTTTTAAAACCGCCAACGGTTGAGTCACGGGGACAGCCAGACTTTCGGTGCTTTGCCATTTCCCCTGGTCGAAGGTCACCAGATGCACGCATTTGCTTTTGCCGCACTCATCAAAGCTGAGGGCGATGGGCGAGCCGCAATAGCGGATATGCTCTGTGCCGCCGACACATTGCGCGCGGTGAATGTGTCCCAATGCGATATAATCCGCTGGGGGGAAATGCTGCGCCGGAAAGGCATCCAGCGTACCGATATAAATGTCGCGAACCGCATCGCTTTTGCTGGCGCCGACGGTGGTTAAATGCCCCGTCGCGATAACCGGCAGCTTTCGTTCGCCGCGTAGCTGGCATGCTTCCCGATATTGCTGTTGATAATAATCGGCAATCGCATGAAGAAGTTGCTGCTGTTTCTCGCTGCCGGATAACCCCGCCTGACTGGTAATAATGTCGCGCGGGCGCAAAAAGGGAATGGGGCACAGTACGGCGCCCGGAGACCCGTCGCGACGATGAAGTAGCCGCGGCGCATAGCCCGCGCTGGCGATCACGGTTGTATTGAGAAACGCCAGAATGTCGCGCGACTCGTTTAGCGTGGCGACGGAATCATGATTACCGGCCAGCACCACCAGATGACAGCCCGTTTGCTGTAAATTAACGACGAAACGGTTATAAAGTTCTCGGGCATAGCTTGGCGGCGAACCGGTATCAAAAATATCGCCAGCGACAATAATGGCATCCACCTGATGGGCCTGCGCGGTCTCCAGCAGCCAGTCCAGAAAAGCCTGATGCTCCGCGGCGCGGCTTTTACTGTAGAAATTTTGTCCCAGATGCCAGTCAGAGGTGTGGAGGATGCGCATAATTGTTCCATGCAAAAAAAGCGTGAACGGGATTATACACGTCATCCCCTCCATTTTTGGGCGCAATTTACCGCCGGTACACGGTAATGCACGGTTTCACCGGTGTCATAAATCATCAACATGCTGTCAATGCCGCCTTTTTTTTTCATAAATCTGTCATAAATCTGACGCATAATGGCGCGGCATTGATAACTAACGACTAACAGGGCAAATTATGGCGAGACGTATTCTGGTCGTAGAAGATGAGGCGCCGATCCGTGAAATGGTGTGCTTCGTGCTCGAACAAAATGGCTTTCAGCCCGTAGAAGCCGAAGATTATGACAGTGCGGTGAATAAACTTAATGAACCCTGGCCGGATCTCATCCTTCTTGACTGGATGTTGCCCGGCGGGTCAGGGTTACAGTTTATTAAACATCTCAAACGTGAGGCCATGACCCGGGATATTCCTGTGGTTATGCTGACCGCGAGAGGTGAGGAAGAAGATCGTGTGCGCGGGCTGGAAACCGGCGCTGACGATTACATTACCAAGCCGTTTTCCCCCAAGGAGTTGGTGGCGCGCATTAAAGCCGTTATGCGGCGTATCTCGCCGATGGCGGTCGAAGAGGTGATCGAGATGCAGGGACTGAGCCTTGATCCCGGCTCTCACCGCGTGATGACCGGCGACAGCCCGCTGGATATGGGGCCGACCGAATTTAAATTACTCCATTTCTTTATGACGCACCCGGAACGGGTTTACAGCCGCGAACAGCTACTCAATCATGTCTGGGGCACCAATGTGTACGTTGAAGACCGGACGGTCGACGTGCATATTCGCCGTTTGCGTAAGGCGCTGGAGCACAGCGGCCACGACCGGATGGTGCAAACGGTACGCGGGACAGGGTATCGTTTTTCGACCCGCTTTTAATGCCTTTTCCGCCAGTAGAACACAGGTTTCTGGCGGAGAAGGCTTTCCATTCTTGAGGGAGTATGACGCGTGCTGGAACGGCTGTCATGGAAAAGGCTGGTGCTGGAGCTGGTGCTCTGTTGCATCCCCGCGCTTATCCTTAGCGCTTTTTTTGGTTATCTGCCGTGGTTTTTACTGGCGGCGGTGACGGGACTGCTTGTCTGGCATTTCTGGAATTTATTACGCCTCTCCTGGTGGCTTTGGGTCGACAGAAGTATGACGCCGCCGCCGGGACGGGGAAGTTGGGAACCGCTGTTATACGGTTTACACCAGATGCAGTTGCGAAATAAGAAGCGTCGCCGCGAGCTGGGGAACCTGATTAAACGTTTTCGCAGCGGCGCGGAGTCGCTGCCTGATGCCGTGGTACTGACCACAGAAGAGGGCGGCATTTTTTGGTGTAACGGTTTGGCGCAACAGATATTGGGGCTACGCTGGCCGGATGACAACGGGCAGAATATTCTCAATCTACTGCGTTATCCGGAGTTTACCCAGTATTTAAAAACGCGTGATTTCACCCGTCCGCTTCATTTGGTGCTCAATACCGGACGGCATCTGGAGATCCGCGTCATGCCTTATACCGATAAACAACTCCTGATGGTGGCGCGCGATGTAACGCAAATGCATCAGCTTGAAGGCGCCAGACGTAACTTTTTCGCCAACGTTAGCCATGAGTTGCGTACGCCCCTGACGGTATTGCAAGGCTATCTGGAAATGATGCAGGAACAGGCGCTGGAAGGGGCGACGCGAGAGAAAGCGCTGCATACGATGCGCGAGCAAACGTATCGTATGGAAGGGCTGGTAAAACAACTGCTTACGCTGTCTAAAATTGAGGCGGCCCCGGCGCTGTTATTAAATGAAAAAGTGGATGTACCAATGATGCTGCGGGTCGTGGAGCGTGAAGTGCAGACGCTCAGCCAGCAGAAACACACCTTTACGTTTGAGGTCGACGATAGTCTTAGCGTTCTGGGCAATGAAGAGCAGCTACGTAGCGCGATCTCAAACCTGGTGTATAACGCGGTAAACCATACGCCGGCGGGAACGCATATTACGGTGAGCTGGCGACGTGCCGCGCATGGCGCTGAATTTTGCATTCAAGATAACGGTCCGGGGATTGCTGCCGAGCATATTCCTCGTCTGACCGAACGCTTCTACCGTGTCGATAAAGCGCGTTCGCGGCAAACGGGCGGCAGCGGCCTGGGATTGGCGATTGTGAAACATGCGTTGAATCACCATGAAAGCCGCCTTGAAATCGACAGTTCGCCTGGCAAAGGAACGCGATTTAGCTTTGTGCTGCCGGAACGTTTAATTGCCAAAAATAGCGATTAATTGCCTTTCGTAAGTATAACTTTCCATAAGCCAGCGGATGCTGGCTTATTTTCTTTGCAGTTAAGACGGGCTCGTTGAAACATTCAACGTTTGGTGATTTTTTGTTCGCATGATTAGCCATAACTTTTTCATGAGAATGGTGTTTTATTCTGGTTGCAAATTTCATATCGCTATATTCATCTGGTTTTTAGATCCCACCTTGCTTTAAAACGTTATAAGCGTTTAAATTGCGCTTCAGGTGCTGTCATTACGACTGCATTTGCGCGGTAAATCGAAAAACAATTCTTCGCCGCATCGGTCCGGGAGCTTTTCCCGCTGAAATTGATAAAAAACGCCGCTTTATAATCCTCCGGGAAAGGCAAAAATTTTAATGTTTACAACATCACCATCCACAGGCAGTAAGACTTTATGACCCATCAGTTAAAATCGCGCGATATCATCGCCCTGGGCTTTATGACATTTGCGCTGTTCGTTGGCGCAGGCAATATTATCTTTCCTCCTATGGTCGGTTTGCAGGCGGGTGAACACGTCTGGACAGCCGCTATTGGCTTTCTGATTACCGCCGTAGGGCTACCGGTTCTTACTGTTGTGGCGCTGGCGAAAGTCGGCGGCGGCGTAGACAGCCTCAGTACGCCGATTGGTAAAGTGGCGGGACTCCTGCTGGCGACCGTTTGCTATCTGGCCGTCGGGCCGTTATTTGCGACGCCGCGTACCGCGACGGTGTCGTTTGAGGTCGGTATCGCTCCGTTGACCGGCGATTCTGCAATGCCGTTGCTGATTTACAGCGTGGTCTATTTCGCTATTGTTATTCTGGTTTCCCTCTATCCGGGTAAGCTGCTGGATACGGTGGGGAATTTCCTGGCGCCGTTGAAAATTATTGCGCTGGTCATCCTTTCCGTCGCGGCTATCGTTTGGCCTGCCGGTCCAATCAGCAACGCCCTGGACGCTTATCAGAATGCGGCCTTTTCTAACGGATTTGTGAACGGCTATCTGACGATGGGGATACGCTGGGCGCGATGGTGTTTGGTATCGTTATTGTGAACGCGGCGCGTTCTCGCGGCGTTACCGAAGCGCGCCTGTTGACGCGTTACACGGTCTGGGCCGGCCTGATGGCGGGCGTGGGGCTGACGCTGCTTTACCTTGCCTTGTTCCGCTTAGGTTCTGATAGCGCGACGCTGGTCGATCAGTCAGCGAACGGCGCGGCGATTCTTCATGCCTACGTTCAGCATACCTTTGGCGGCGCGGGAAGCTTCCTGCTGGCGGCGCTGATCTTTATCGCGTGTCTGGTGACGGCGGTGGGGCTGACCTGCGCCTGCGCTGAGTTTTTCGCGCAGTATATTCCGCTGTCTTACCGCACGCTGGTCTTTATTCTCGGCGGCTTCTCTATGGTGGTGTCAAACCTCGGACTGAGCCATCTGATTCAAATCTCCATTCCGGTGCTGACGGCTATCTATCCGCCGTGTATCGCACTGGTTGTATTAAGTTTTACCCGCTCATGGTGGCATAATTCCACCCGTATCATCGCGCCGGCCATGTTTATCAGTCTGCTTTTTGGTATCCTTGACGGCATCAAAGCATCTGCCTTTGGCGATATGCTGCCAGCCTGGAGTCAGCGTTTGCCGCTGGCGGAACAGGGACTGGCGTGGTTGATGCCAACGGTGGTGATGGTGATCCTGGCGATTATCTGGGATCGCGCGGCGGGTCGGCAGGTGACCTCCAGCGCTCACTAAAATCGCTGACATATGTGTACACCACGGGGCTTAACGCCCCGTGGTTTTTTATTGTGTTGATAGGTCAGAAATTGATGGAAAGCAATAATAAGCTAAAGCGTGGGCTGAGCACCCGGCACATTCGCTTTATGGCATTAGGTTCGGCAATCGGCACCGGCCTGTTTTACGGCTCGGCGGACGCCATCAAAATGGCGGGGCCGAGCGTGCTGTTGGCCTATATTATTGGCGGGGTCGCGGCATATATCATTATGCGCGCATTGGGGGAAATGTCCGTTCACAACCCTGCCGCCAGCTCATTTTCGCGCTATGCGCAGGAAAACCTCGGCCCGCTTGCGGGCTACATTACCGGCTGGACCTACTGTTTTGAGATCCTGATCGTCGCCATTGCCGACGTGACCGCGTTCGGCATTTACATGGGAGTCTGGTTCCCCGCCGTGCCGCACTGGATTTGGGTGCTTAGCGTGGTGCTGATCATTTGCGCCATCAACCTGATGAGCGTCAAGGTGTTCGGCGAGCTGGAGTTTTGGTTCTCCTTCTTCAAAGTCGCCACCATTATTATCATGATTGTCGCGGGTATCGGCATCATTGTGTGGGGAATTGGCAACGGCGGGCAGCCGACCGGCATTCATAACCTGTGGAGCAACGGCGGCTTCTTCAGCAATGGCTGGTTGGGAATGATCATGTCGCTGCAAATGGTGATGTTCGCTTACGGCGGGATTGAGATTATCGGTATCACCGCCGGGGAAGCGAAAGACCCGGAGAAATCCATTCCGCGCGCCATTAACTCAGTACCGATGCGTATCCTGGTATTTTATGTCGGCACGCTGTTCGTCATTATGTCTATCTATCCGTGGAATCAGGTCGGCACAAACGGCAGCCCATTTGTGCTGACGTTCCAGCATATGGGGATTACCTTTGCCGCCAGCATTCTGAACTTTGTGGTATTGACCGCCTCGCTTTCCGCTATCAATTCCGATGTGTTTGGCGTAGGCCGTATGCTGCATGGTATGGCGGAGCAGGGGAGCGCGCCGAAAATCTTTGCCAAAACGTCACGCCGTGGTATTCCGTGGGTCACTGTGCTGGTGATGACGATTGCGCTGCTGTTTGCGGTTTACCTGAACTACATCATGCCGGAAAACGTCTTCCTGGTGATTGCTTCGCTGGCGACGTTTGCGACGGTATGGGTATGGATTATGATCCTGCTGTCGCAAATCGCCTTCCGTCGTCGTTTACCGCCGGAAGAGGTAAAAGCGCTGAAATTTAAGGTGCCGGGCGGTGTCGTCACGACGATAGCGGGTCTGATTTTCCTGGTCTTCATTATTGCGCTTATCGGCTACCATCCGGATACCCGCATCTCACTGTATGTGGGCTTCGCCTGGATAGTTCTGCTGTTGATTGGCTGGATGTTTAAACGCCGTCGCGACCGTCAATTGGCGCAGGCGTAGTCGTTTTTCTCTGCCTTATCCGGTCTGTAGGCAACAGTAGGCCGGATAAGCGGAGCCGTTTCTCCTCCTGGAGTCTCCTCCCCTAATAAACCCCTGGATGATGAGTTATCCTTTAAATCTCTATGGCAAGGTGGCCCCATTTTCAGTAGAGGGGATACGAGATGTTGAATGCCTGGCACTTACCGGTTGCCCCATTTGTGAAGCAACATAACGATAAATTAACCATTACGCTGTGGCTGAGCGGAGAAAATCCGCCGTCTCGCGTGACGTTGCGCTCAGAATTCGATAATGAAGAAATCTCACTGGCGATGCGCAAACAGCGCCGCCAGCCGCAGCCGGGCGTGACGGCGTGGCGAGCGACGCTCAATATCGCGTTAGGGCAACCCCGTCGCCGTTACAGCTTTAAATTGCTTTGGCATGACCGCCAGCTTTGGTTCACGCCGCAGGGTTTTAACCGCTTCCCACCGGCGCGGCTGGAACAATTTGCCGTTGATGTTCCAGACAGCGGACCGCAGTGGGTCGCCGATCAAATTTTTTATCAGATCTTCCCGGATCGTTTTGCCCGCAGCCAGTCTCGTGAAGCCGGGCAGGATAAGGTGTATTACCACCATGCTGCCGGTCACGACATCGTGCGTAAAGAGTGGGATGAACCGCTCACCCCCCAGGCGGGCGGTTCCACCTTTTACGGCGGCTGTCTGAATGGCATTTGTGAGAAGCTGCCGTATCTGAAAAAACTGGGCGTCACAGCGCTATATCTGAATCCGGTATTTACCGCGCCGAGCGTCCATAAGTACGACACGGAAGATTATCGCCATGTCGATCCGCAATTTGGCGGCGATCGGGCGCTGCTACGCCTGCGGCGTGAAACCCAGGCGCAGGGCATGAGGCTGGTGCTGGATGGCGTGTTTAATCATAGCGGCGACTCGCATGTGTGGTTTGACAGGCATAACCGCAGCACTGGCGGCGCGTGCCATCACCCGGACTCGCCGTGGCGCGACTGGTACTCCTTTTCACCACAAGGCGTGGCGCTGGACTGGCTGGGTTATCCGAGCCTGCCGAAACTCGATTATCAATCAGAAACGCTGGTGGATGAGATCTATCGCGGTGAGGACAGTATCGTTCGTCACTGGCTAAAGGCACCGTGGAATATGGACGGCTGGCGGCTGGATGTCGTACATATGCTGGGCGAGGCGGGCGGGGCGCGCCACAATTTGCAGCACGTCGCCGGCATTACCCGGGCGGCAAAAGAGGCGCAGCCTGAAGCCTATATTGTGGGGGAACATTTCGGCGATGCGCGGCAGTGGCTACAGGCCGATGCGGAAGATGCCGCCATGAATTATCGCGGCTTCACCTTCCCGCTATGGGGATTTCTCGCCAATACTGATATCGCTTACGAACCACAGCATATTGATGCCCGGACCTGTATCGCGTGGATGGATAACTACCGCGCCGGGCTGTCACATCAGCAACAACTGCGCATGTTTAATCAACTCGACAGCCATGATACTGCGCGCTTTAAAACTCTGCTGGGTAAAGACGCGGCGCGCCTGCCGCTGGCGGTGGTCTGGCTGTTTACCTGGCCCGGCGTGCCATGTATTTATTACGGCGATGAAGTCGGCGTGGACGGCGCAAATGACCCCATGTGCCGCAAACCGTTCCCGTGGGATGAACGCAAGCAGGACGGCAACTTGCTGGCGCTGTACCAGCGTATGGCGAAACTGCGCCAGAGCAGTCTGGCGCTGCGTCGTGGCGGATGCCAGGCGCTGTATGCCGAAGGTGACGTAGTGGTATTCGTGCGAGTTTATCAGCAGCAGCGGGCGCTGGTGGCGATTAACCGGGGCGAGGCCTGTGAAGTGGCGCTGGAAGCGTTGCCGTTGCTGAACGTGGCCGGATGGCAATGTAAAACGGGAAGCGGTGATATCCGCGAGGGAAGACTTAGTTTACCCGCGATTTCCGCGACGGTATGGATGAATCGTTGAGGCGAGGTGGTTCGTAACACCTTACGCATAAAAAAGGCTCGCATTCGCGAGCCTTTTATCAATGCACTGACTTACAGGCTGGAAATGTTCTCAGCCAGGTATTTAGCCACGCCGTCCGGAGAGGCGTTCATGCCTTCTTTGCCTTTTTCCCACTGCGCCGGGCAGACATCACCGTGCTCTTCGTGGAACTGCAGCGCGTCGACCATACGCAGCATTTCGTCGATATTACGACCCAGCGGCAGATCGTTTACGACCTGGTGGCGAACAATACCGTTAGCGTCAATCAGGAAAGAGCCGCGCAGCGCAACGCCTTCGTCCGGGTGTTCGATACCGTAAGCTTTCTGAATTTCACGCTTCACGTCGGCGACCATTGCGTATTTCACCGGGCCAATGCCGCCTTTATCGACAGGGGTGTTACGCCATGCGTTGTGAACGAACTCAGAGTCGAAAGAAACGCCGACCACTTCAACGCCGCGCTTCTGGAATTCTTCATAACGTTTATCAAAGGCGATCAGCTCAGACGGGCAAACAAAAGTGAAGTCCATCGGCCAGAAGAACAGAACGGTCGTTTTACCATTGGTGTGTTGTTTGAAGTTGAATTTATCAACAATCTCACCGCTACCCAGTACCGCCGCAGCGGTGAAATCCGGGGCCTGACGAGTAACCAGTACCATAATAATTCTCCTGCAATATTAAGGGTTTTAGAACGCAACGCGGGCAGTATAGGGAGGGCGAAGCGACAAAACAATGCGGTCTTGACAATCAATGAGACAGCTTTTGCCTATCGATCGGGTCATTATAAATCGTAATGATGACCCTTTTATGACAGCGAACGATCTTTCTGCCAACGGCGGATCTGACGCACGCCCTCGCTATCAGGCCGTCACAGCGCTTTGCGGGCGGCCTGTGCCATCATACGCGGATAAAAATGCCAGAAGCGCTCTTCTAACGCGTCGTAGTGCGCGTCCAGATCGTACCAGGAATCACGCAAGGCATCCAGCCGGGGACGGCGATTCGCCATGCCATTCAGCACGTTTTGAATGAAATCCATATCGCGATACCGCTCTAACCATTTTTCTGACCAAAGATAATCATTCAGGTTGACAAAGCGCGGCGGGGAGTCGGGCAGAATCGTCGCGACCTGCGCATGGGCGTAGCCGACAAACGCCTGAAGTGGAAAATCAGGAGAGATTTGCGTCCAGTGACGCGATAAAAAATGATCCCACATGACGTCCAGCGTAATGGGCGCCACGCGCCGCGTTTCATGGCGGAACCACTCTCGCGCCTCACGAACTTCCGGCAGGTTGTCGGTCATGACGTCAATACGCCGATGCATATAAATACCCTCTACCACGTCAGGAGGATAATGCGTTGCCGGGTTACCGCGGACAAAATCGGCCAGAAGATTACCGGAAAGCGAGCTGTCGGCAAGGTGCGCCAGATGCAGGTGAGCAAGAAAATTCATTATTGATTCTCTGTCCAAAAAGCGGGTAACGGTTGCAGCGGGAACGCCCCGGCACTAGACTACCCGCCTCTTATTTTAGTCTGAGTCAGAGTCATGCGCGTTACCGATTTTTCCTTTGAACTACCCGAATCCCTGATTGCCCACTACCCACAGCCGGAACGCAGTCGCTGCCGTTTGCTGTCATTAGAGGGGCCGACGGGCGCGCTGACGCACGGTACTTTCACCGATCTGCTCGATAAGCTCAACCCTGGCGATTTGCTGGTCTTCAATAATACCCGCGTGATCCCGGCGCGGCTCTTTGGCCGTAAAGCCAGCGGCGGCAAGATAGAAGTGCTGGTCGAACGTATGCTCGATGATAAACGCATCCTGGCGCATATTCGCGCTTCTAAAGCGCCAAAACCGGGCACGGAACTGCTACTGGGCGACGACGAAAGTATCCACGCGACCATGACCGCGCGTCACGGCGCTCTGTTTGAAGTTGAGTTTAATGACCCGCGTCCGGTGCTGGATATTCTCAACGCCATCGGCCATATGCCGTTGCCGCCGTACATCGACCGTCCGGACGAGGACGCCGATCGCGAACTGTACCAGACGGTCTACAGTGAAAAACCGGGCGCCGTCGCCGCGCCGACCGCCGGGCTGCACTTTGACGAGCCGCTGCTGGCGGCGCTTCGTGAGAAAGGTGTCGAAATGGCGTTTGTTACGCTACACGTCGGCGCGGGCACTTTCCAGCCGGTGCGTGTCGATACCATTGAAGATCACATCATGCACTCCGAATATGCTGAGGTGCCGCAAGAGGTGGTCGACGCGGTGCTGGCGGCGAAAGCGCGCGGCAACCGGGTGATTGCGGTCGGCACCACCTCGGTACGCTCACTGGAAAGCGCGGCGCAGGCGGCAAAAAGCGATTTGATAGAGCCGTTCTTCGGCGATACGCAAATATTTATTTATCCAGGTTATCAATACAAAGTGATTGATGCGCTGATCACCAACTTCCATCTGCCGGAATCGACGTTGATTATGCTGGTTTCCGCATTTGCCGGTTATCAACACACCATGAATGCCTATAAGACTGCGGTAGAACAAAAATATCGCTTTTTTAGCTACGGGGACGCGATGTTTATCACGTACAATCCGCAGGCTATTTCTGAGCGTCCGTAAGAAGGCTATCTCACTTGCCATTTTGACGCCGGGCAGTGCTCGCCATCCTCACGTACTGCGTGTACGCTCCGGTGGTTGTGCGCTGGTCGACCCCAAACTGGCTGCGCCGATGACGCCTTCGGGAATTTATTAGCTATGGAATCATTCCGTAGCGAATCGTTAAACGTCGGACTGTTTTTCTGACGCAGGAGTGATAATGAAATTTGAGTTAGATACCACCGATGGTCGCGCGCGTCGCGGTCGTCTGGTGTTTGATCGTGGCGTAGTGGAAACGCCTGCTTTTATGCCTGTGGGTACTTACGGTACCGTGAAAGGCATGACGCCGGAAGAAGTGGAAGCGACCGGCGCGCAGATTATTCTCGGCAACACTTTCCACCTGTGGCTGCGCCCGGGTCAGGAAATCATGAAGCTGCATGGTGACCTGCACGATTTTATGCAGTGGAAAGGGCCGATTCTCACCGATTCCGGCGGCTTCCAGGTCTTCAGCCTCGGCGATATTCGTAAGATTACCGAGCAAGGCGTGCACTTCCGTAACCCGATCAACGGCGATCCGATTTTCCTCGATCCGGAAAAGTCGATGGAGATCCAGTACGATCTCGGTTCCGATATCGTGATGATCTTTGATGAATGTACGCCGTACCCGGCAGACTGGGACTATGCGAAACGCTCGATGGAGATGTCGTTGCGTTGGGCGAAGCGTAGCCGCGACCGTTTTGATAGCCTTGGCAATAAGAATGCGCTTTTTGGCATCATTCAGGGCAGCGTTTACGAAGATTTACGCGATATCTCGGTGAAAGGTCTGGTAGAGATTGGCTTTGATGGCTACGCTGTCGGCGGTTTGGCTGTCGGTGAGCCGAAAGCAGATATGCACCGCATTCTGGAGCACGTTTGCCCGCAGATCCCGGCTGACAAACCGCGTTACCTGATGGGCGTGGGTAAACCGGAAGATCTGGTGGAAGGGGTGCGTCGCGGTATTGATATGTTTGACTGTGTCATGCCAACGCGAAATGCCCGTAATGGTCATCTGTTTGTGACCGACGGCGTGGTGAAGATTCGTAATGCAAAGCATAAAAGCGACACCAGCCCGCTTGACGCCGAGTGCGATTGCTACACCTGTCGCAATTATTCACGCGCTTACTTGCATCATCTCGACCGTTGCAACGAAATATTAGGTGCGCGTCTCAATACCATTCATAACTTGCGTTACTACCAGCGTTTGATGGCGGGTTTACGCAAGGCTATTGAAGAGGGTAAATTAGAGAGCTTCGTAACCGAGTTTTACCAACGTCAGGGGCGACCCGTTCCACCTTTGAACGTTGATTAATTTTAATAATGAGGGAATTTGAATGAGCTTTTTTATTTCTGATGCGGTAGCGGCAACAGGTGCTCCAGCGCAGGGCAGCCCGATGTCTCTGATTTTAATGCTGGTGGTGTTTGGTCTGATTTTCTATTTCATGATCCTGCGCCCGCAGCAGAAGCGCACCAAAGAGCACAAAAAGCTGATGGACTCCATTGCGAAAGGTGATGAAGTTCTGACGAATGGCGGTCTGGTCGGTCGAGTGACCAAAGTAGCGGAAGCCGGCTACATTGCCATCGCGCTGAATGACACCACGGAAGTGGTTATCAAACGTGACTTCGTAGCTGCCGTTCTGCCGAAAGGCACCATGAAGGCGCTGTAATATTTCGTTTTCCCAAAGGGAACTGCCGTGTTAAACCGTTATCCTTTGTGGAAGTACATCATGCTGGTCGTCGTGATTATCGTCGGCCTGCTTTACGCACTTCCCAACCTGTATGGTGAGGATCCGGCTGTTCAAATCACTGGCGTGCGCGGCGTCGCCGCCAGTGAGCAAACGCTGATCCAGGTCCAGAAAACGTTACAAGAAGAAAAAATTCCCGCTAAGTCTGTGGCACTGGAAGAGGGCGCTATTCTTGCGCGCTTCGACACCACCGATACCCAGCTACGCGCCCGTGAAGCGCTGATGAGCGTGCTGGGGGATAAATATGTCGTGGCGCTTAACCTTGCGCCGGCTACGCCGCGCTGGTTGGCGGCTATTCACGCCGATCCGATGAAGCTCGGTCTTGATCTGCGCGGCGGCGTTCACTTCCTGATGGAAGTGGATATGGATACCGCGTTAGGTAAACTCCAGGAACAAAATATCGATAGCCTGCGCAGCGATCTGCGTGAAAAAGGCATTCCTTATACCACCGTTCGTAAAGAAAATAATTATGGGCTGAGCATCACGTTCCGTGACAGCAAAGCGCGTGATGAGGCGATCGCCTATCTGACGCCGCGTCATCGTGACCTGGTGATTTCCAGCCAGAGCGGTAATCAACTTCGCGCGGTAATGACCGATGCGCGCCTGAGCGAAGCGCGCGAATACGCCGTTCAGCAGAACATTAATATTCTGCGTAACCGTGTTAACCAACTGGGCGTCGCGGAGCCTGTCGTACAACGCCAGGGCGCAGACCGTATTGTGGTTGAGCTGCCGGGTATCCAGGATACCGCTCGCGCGAAAGAAATTCTCGGCGCGACCGCGACGCTGGAATTCCGTCTGGTGAATACCAACGTTGACCAGGCCGCCGCTGCCGCCGGGCGCGTACCGGGCGATTCCGAAGTGAAACAGACCCGCGAAGGTCAGCCGGTGGTATTGTACAAACGCGTGATCCTCACCGGCGACCATATCACCGACTCGACGTCCAGCCAGGATGAATATAACCAACCGCAGGTTAACATCTCGCTGGATAGCGCAGGCGGCAATATCATGTCTAACTTCACTAAGGACAATATCGGCAAACCGATGGCAACCCTGTTTGTGGAGTATAAAGACAGCGGTAAGAAAGACGCTAACGGTCGCGCCGTACTGGTGAAACAGGAAGAGGTGATTAACATTGCCAACATCCAGTCTCGGCTGGGTAACAGCTTCCGTATTACCGGTATCAGCAACCCGAACGAAGCGCGTCAGCTCTCGTTGCTGCTGCGTGCGGGCGCCCTGATTGCGCCGATTCAGATCGTTGAAGAGCGCACCATTGGCCCGACTCTGGGTATGCAGAACATCAAGCAGGGCCTGGAAGCCTGTCTGGCCGGTCTGGTGGTCTCCATCCTGTTCATGATCTTCTTCTATAAGAAGTTTGGTCTGATTGCGACCAGCGCGTTAGTGGCTAACCTGGTGTTGATTGTCGGTATCATGTCGCTGTTGCCGGGGGCAACGCTCAGTATGCCGGGGATTGCGGGTATCGTGTTAACCCTTGCGGTGGCGGTCGACGCCAACGTTCTGATTAACGAACGTATCAAAGAAGAGTTGAGTAATGGCCGCACGGTACAGCAGGCGATAAACGAAGGCTATGCCGGCGCGTTCAGTTCCATCTTCGATGCGAACATCACGACGCTGATTAAAGTCATCATTCTGTATGCTGTCGGTACCGGGGCAATTAAAGGGTTCGCGATTACGACCGGTATCGGTGTGGCGACGTCGATGTTTACCGCGATTATCGGTACGCGTGCTATCGTAAACCTGCTATATGGCGGCAAGCGCGTCACTAAGCTGTCAATCTGAGGAGTGCGATGTGGCACAGGAATACACTGTTGAACAACTAAACCACGGCCGTAAAGTCTATGACTTTATGCGCTGGGACTTCTGGGCATTCGGCATCTCCGGGCTGTTGCTGATCGCGGCCATTGTCATTATGGGTGTACGCGGGTTTAACTGGGGGCTGGATTTCACCGGTGGTACGGTAATTGAAATCACGCTGGAAAAACCGGCTGAAATGGACGTGATGCGCGAAGCGCTGCAAAAAGCGGGCTATGAAGAGCCGCAGTTGCAGAACTTTGGCAGCAGTCACGACATTATGGTGCGTATGCCGCCAACCGAAGGTGAAACCGGCGGTCAGGTACTGGGTAGCAAAGTGGTGACGATCATTAATGAAGCCACCAACCAGAACGCGGCCGTGAAGCGTATTGAATTCGTGGGGCCAAGCGTGGGCGCCGATCTGGCGCAAACCGGCGCTATGGCGCTGCTGGTGGCGTTGATCTCTATCCTCGTTTATGTCGGTTTCCGCTTTGAGTGGCGACTGGCGGCAGGGGTGGTCATCGCGCTGGCGCACGACGTGATCATTACGCTGGGGATACTGTCGCTTTTCCATATCGAGATTGACCTGACCATTGTGGCATCGTTGATGTCGGTGATCGGTTACTCGCTGAACGACAGTATCGTGGTCTCCGACCGTATTCGTGAAAACTTCCGCAAAATCCGTCGCGGGACGCCTTACGAAATCTTTAACGTGTCGCTGACCCAGACGCTACACCGTACGTTGATTACCTCCGGTACGACGTTAGTGGTAATTCTGATGCTGTACCTCTTCGGCGGTCCGGTACTGGAAGGCTTCTCGCTGACGATGCTGATCGGTGTCTCTATTGGTACGGCATCTTCTATCTATGTCGCATCGGCGCTGGCGCTGAAACTCGGTATGAAGCGCGAGCATATGCTGCAGCAGAAAGTCGAAAAAGAAGGGGCGGATCAGCCGTCCATTCTGCCGTAAGCTGGCGTTAACATGACTGAAAAAAGCCGCAACATCGCAGGGTGCTGCGGCTTTTTATTATCCAGAATAAACTCGATTGCATGAGGAACTATCATGGCTATCATCCCCAAAAACTATGCGCGCCTGGAAAGCGGCTATCGTGAAAAAGCGCTGAAGCTGTTTCCGTGGGTGTGCGGACGTTGTTCCCGTGAGTTTGTGTATTCAAATCTGCGTGAGCTGACGGTGCATCATATCGATCATGACCACACCAATAACCCGGAAGACGGCAGCAACTGGGAGCTATTGTGCCTCTACTGCCACGATCATGAGCATTCTAAATATACCGAAGCCGATCAGTACGGTTCGACGGTCATTGCCGGGGAAGATGCGCAAAAAGATGTCGGCGAGGCGACTTATAACCCGTTTGCCGATCTGAAAGCGATGATGAACAAAAAGAAATAAGCAGACTGCTGACAAAGCTGTTGGTGCTGTTGAATGTTAGGTTACGCTTCGCTCCACCCAACGGAATCCGCAATATAAATGAATTATTGGTTTTCGTAGGTCGGATGCAATCTGGCATTTTTTCAGCCCCGGAGTTTGTCGCCAGCCCCAAACGTCCTGTAACGCATACATTGTCACTGGAATCCCGATCGCAAGGTTGGGATTTTTTTGTTTTTAAGTCCTGCCGATACTGGCGAGCAGAGTAGAATCAGCGGTAAGCCGGGGCAACCCGGTGAGGCGCAATGTTGCGGGGGCTTGATCCCCGGTGGCCTTGTCGCTGGAAAGAGAAAACCCCCGCACATTGTTCGGTATTCACCGGCAACATTACGGGGGCTAACTTGACCCTAGACAAGTTGAGGATAGCCGCGAACCGTTGCCATTGCAACAAAGGCGGCAATATGACGCTCACAGAGTTGAGCATTACTATCTGGCACGATCTGGCGGCACCAACGCTGGTCGGGATTGCGACAGGTCTGTTTTTAGGCTGGTGGCATCGCCGGAAGTAATGTGAAGTGGGCGCGACTCGCCGCCGCATGGCAGCATGCGCCCGAAACGGGCCAGAGGACGACCTCTGGCCTTTTTTGCAGGTTTAGAAGTTGTAACCCACGACCAGGTAGCCGCCCCAGCCGGTAGATTTCGCGCTGAAATCGCCGTCGCCCCAGTTCAGTTTTGCGCCATTCTGCCACTGTCCGCCGTTATGGAAGTAACGCGCAACGACCGAGTAGTGCCAGTGATCGTAGTTCAGCGCCAGGATATGGCTGGAAGCGATGGAGTTGCTGGTACGGTTCGGATCGTCGCCTAAATCAGATCCCCAGTCAAAGTTGGTAAAGCCGATATAGCTCAGTTTACCGCCCCACAGATCGGTGATGGGGACGAAGTATTTCACTTTGAAACGGTAGCCGTCCCATTCGTTTTCATTGGACGCGCCGTAGTTTTGCCACTGATATTTCGCATACACGTTCAGCGACAGGCCCATCGGCAGGCCGGTGTCGATATCGGTCCCCAGACCCATATACCACGTGCTCTGGCGGCTGGCTTTGTTATCGCCCATATCGTAGATGTAGTTGTTGGCGAAATACCACTCTTTAAACGGGCCGAAGCTCAGGTCTGCGCCGGTCAGCTTATCAATTGAGAAACGCGGTTCGATTTCCATGAACAGCGGAGAACCGTCGGACCAGATACCTTTATCGTTGCCGTTACCCCAATCAAAGGTTTTGGGAATATCGATATAGCCGTAGAAATCAAACCAGTCTTTTTTGGCAAATGCTTCATATTCCAGATAGACGTCGTTGTTCAATTTCGGCGAGAAACGGGTATGGTAGCTGCCTACCACGTTTACGCTCTGGTGCCACCAGTCGGACAAATACTGCGGCTGATCATTTTCTGCTGCGTTAGCAGTAAAAGATGAGGTGAGCGCCAGCGCTGCGCTGACTGCGAGTAAAGTTTTTTTCATATGTATGCCACTGTTTGAAATCCCTTACGGGAGTGAAAAGAACGCAATTTGCGTTTCTAAATATTTCGTGTTTCTGCGGAGCCTATTATAAAAATCATTGCTCACAAAAATATGTCTTGTTTCACATATCTATCATTTACGTAATCGATTGCGTTCACGTTTGCGCATTTTAGACGCGGCGACAGTACTATCTTTCATGAATATTACCAATCCATGTCATAAATGACGGAAATGTCAGTAGGGCAACAAAAGTCGCGCGGGGGATGTTGCGGAGCGCACAAAACGCCCCGCCAGAACGTTTATTGATTAACAGGCTGAATATCATGGATGCGAATGAAGCCTAACTGCGCCGGTGTGATCCCCTTCAACGGTAACGAAATATTGACATCACTGGGCGCCAGCAAGCTGGCAGGGGCATTTACCAGAAGGCTCTGTGCATTCACCTCCTGATAGTTCTCCGTAGTGCCCTGAAGTTGCCCGTACTCTACGGTAGCGCTGAATGCCGGCAGCGGATCGCGGGACTCGCCCTGAATGTGTAACGTTGCGTGAGCGCCGTCTGCGACAGGCGTAATTTCCAGCAATGTCATACGTAGCGTACCGATCTGGCTCTCCAGCCGGGCAGGCGTATTGGCGCCAGGCAACAAATAGACGCCGCGGGTTGACTCCGCATTCAGCTTATTTTGTTGGGTAATTTTTACCGTTTCCTGATTCAGTTGGGTCATCTCTTTATTCAGGGTGCTAATGCTTTGATGCATCTGGCGAACTTCGCTCTGCGGCGCGCAGGCGGTCAGGCTCAAGAGACTTCCCACCAGGAGAATTCTTAGGTAACGTCTTGTCATGTCGATCATTTCCTTCATGGTTCGATAGCGTAATGGTAGTGCGCTATACGCACAAAGGCACCGATCCTTTATCTCAAAAGCGCTCCGCCTTTGTTGTCGCGCCAGTTCAGGGTAAAATAGCATTTCCTAAATCATCTGGTCAGGACGCCGTATGCATTGCCCATTTTGTTTCGCCGTAGATACCAAAGTCATTGACTCTCGTCTTGTAGGCGAGGGCTCGTCCGTGCGCCGCCGTCGGCAGTGCCTGGTGTGTAATGAACGCTTTACGACCTTTGAAGTGGCTGAACTGGTCATGCCGCGCGTGATAAAAAGCAACGATGTGCGCGAACCCTTTAATGAGGATAAGCTGCGTAGCGGCATGTTGAGAGCGCTGGAAAAAAGACCCGTCAGCGCAGATGATGTTGAAATGGCATTGAACCATATTAAGTCACAATTACGTGCCACTGGGGAGCGTGAAGTTCCCAGCAAGATGATTGGCAACCTGGTCATGGAGCAGCTGAAAAAACTCGATAAAGTCGCGTATATTCGCTTTGCCTCCGTCTATCGCAGTTTCGAAGATATCAAAGACTTTGGCGAAGAAATCGCTCGCCTACAGGACTAAGCCATGCAGGATGAGTTTTACATGGCGCGAGCGCTCAAACTGGCGCAGCGTGGACGTTTCACCACTCACCCGAACCCTAATGTCGGCTGTGTCATTGTTAACAATGGCGACATCGTCGGCGAAGGTTATCACCATCGCGCCGGAGAGCCGCACGCCGAGGTCCATGCGCTGCGGATGGCGGGCGCAAAAGCCAAAGGCGCAACCGCCTATGTCACGCTTGAACCTTGTAGCCATCATGGGCGAACGCCGCCATGTTGCGATGCGCTGATTGCGGCCGGCGTCGCGCGCGTGGTCGCCGCGATGCAGGACCCGAACCCACAGGTCGCCGGGCGCGGGCTGTATCGCCTGCAACAGGCGGGTATTGCGGTCAGCCACGGGTTAATGATGAGTGAAGCGGAGGCGCTCAATAAAGGCTTCCTCAAGCGGATGCGTACCGGATTCCCTTATCTTCAGCTTAAACTGGGCACCTCCGTGGATGGACGGACGGCGATGGCCAGCGGCGAAAGCCAGTGGATCACCTCGCCGCAGGCCCGGCGTGACGTTCAGCGCTTGCGTGCGCAAAGCCACGCTATCTTAACCAGTAGCGCGACGGTATTGGCTGACGATCCGGCCTTGACGGTGCGTTGGGCGGAGTTAGACGCCTCTACGCAGGCGTCTTACCCGCAGGAAAATCTGCGCCAGCCGGTGCGAATTGTTATCGACAGCCAAAACCGGGTAACGCCTGCGCATCGTATTGTGCAGCAGCCTGGCGAAACGTGGATCGCGCGTACCCAGGAAGATAGCCGCGCGTGGCCCGATGCGGTTCGTACTATCAGCGTGCCGGCGCACAACGGACATTTGGATCTGGTTGTGCTGATGATGCAGTTAGGCAGGCAGCAGATTAATAGCATATGGGTTGAAGCCGGACCGGGACTGGCGGGCGCGTTGCTGCAAGCCGGGCTGGTGGATGAACTGATTGTCTATGTCGCGCCTAAATTGTTGGGAACCCAGGCGCGGGGATTATGCGAATTGCCGGGGCTTGAGAAGCTCGCCGACGCGCCGCAATTTACCTTCAGCGAAATACGTCATGTCGGCCCGGATGTTTGCCTGCATATGGTGAGCGCATGAGTTCTCCCGTCGAAAGGGGAGCAGCGCTCAAATTATTATGATAAAATCCGCCCCCCTGCGGGGCCAAATGAACCCTGGAAGAGAGAATATGAACATTATTAAAGCTAACGTTGCAGCCCCTGACGCTCGTGTCGCCATCACTATTGCGCGTTTCAATCAGTTTATCAACGACAGCCTGCTGGATGGCGCGGTTGATGCCCTGACGCGTATTGGTCAGGTAAAAGATGATAATATTACCGTAGTGTGGGTGCCTGGCGCCTATGAACTGCCGCTGGCGACCGAAGCGCTGGCGAAAAGCGGTAAATACGACGCCGTGGTTGCGCTGGGAACCGTGATTCGCGGGGGGACTGCGCACTTTGAATATGTGGCAGGCGGCGCCAGCAATGGCCTGGCAAGCGTTGCCCAGGACAGCGGCGTGCCGGTAGCCTTTGGTGTTCTGACCACCGAGAGTATTGAACAAGCCATCGAACGTGCTGGTACAAAAGCCGGTAATAAAGGCGCAGAAGCTGCGCTGACCGCGCTTGAAATGATTAATGTATTGAAAGCCATTAAGGCCTGATTTTTTGTAAGGGGAATTCCGTGAAACCTGCTGCTCGTCGCCGCGCCCGTGAGTGTGCCGTCCAGGCGCTTTACTCCTGGCAGTTGTCCCAGAACGACATCGCTGATGTTGAATACCAGTTCCTGGCGGAACAGGACGTAAAAGACGTCGACGTTCTCTATTTCCGTGAACTGCTATCCGGGGTGGCGACTAACAGCGCGTACCTGGATGGTTTAATGAAACCGTATCTGTCCCGCCTGCTTGAAGAGCTGGGACAGGTTGAAAAAGCCGTGCTGCGTATTGCGTTGTTTGAGCTGTCAAAACGCAGCGATGTGCCTTATAAAGTGGCCATCAACGAAGCGATTGAACTGGCGAAAACCTTTGGCGCTGAAGACAGCCACAAATTCGTCAACGGCGTACTGGATAAAGCAGCTCCGGTGATTCGTCCCAACAAAAAGTGATTCACAGGCCGGAAAGATAGCGGGCGATGGATACCCGCCGTCTCCGGCCTTTTCTTTTTTTCTGCTGAGGCATAACGTATGGCATGTGGCGAGTTTTCCCTGATTGCCCGTTATTTTGACCGTGTAAGAAGCTCTCGTCTTGATGTTGAAACCGGTATTGGCGACGATTGCGCGCTCCTGAATATTCCTGAAAAGCAGACCCTGGCGATCAGTACCGATACGCTGGTGGCGGGCATCCATTTCTTACCCAATATCGATCCTGCCGATCTAGCGTATAAAGCGCTGGCGGTGAATTTAAGCGATCTGGCGGCGATGGGCGCCGATCCGGCATGGTTAACGCTGGCGCTCACGCTTCCTGACGTCGATGAGGCGTGGCTTGCCGCGTTCAGCGACAGCCTGTTTGAACAACTGGATTACTACGACATGCAGCTCATTGGCGGCGATACCACGCGCGGCCCGCTGTCGATGACGCTCGGTATTCATGGCCTTGTGCCAGCCGGTCGGGCGCTGAAACGTTCTGGCGCAAAACCGGGCGACTGGATTTATGTTACTGGCACGTTGGGCGATAGCGCTGCCGGGCTGGCGATTCTACGGGGTGATTTTCGCGTGGGAAGCTGGGGGGATGCCGACTATCTGGTCAAACGCCATCTGCGCCCGACGCCGCGTATTTTACAAGGACAGGCGCTACGCGATCTCGCCAGTTCGGCGATCGATCTTTCCGACGGTTTGATCTCCGATCTTGGTCACATTCTGCAAGCCAGCAACTGCGGCGCGCGAATCGATTTGGAGGCGCTGCCTGACTCCGAAGAACTGTGGGGACATGCCAATGATCCCGAACAAAAGCTTCGCTGGATGTTATCCGGCGGCGAAGATTATGAACTGTGCTTTACCGTCCCGGAGCTGAACCGTGGCGCGCTGGATGTCGCGCTTGGTCATCTGGGCGTGCCGTTTACCTGTATCGGGCAAATGACGGCGGATATCGAAGGGATCGCCTTTGTGCGTGACGGAGAACCTGTCACTTTTGACTGGAAAGGATATGACCATTTTGCCACGCCATAAAGATGTTGCGAAAAGCCGCCTGAATTTGCGCAATCCGTGGCACCTGCTCGCTACCGGCTTTGGCAGCGGGCTGAGCCCTGTGGTGCCGGGCACGATGGGCTCGCTGGCGGCGATCCCCTTCTGGTATTTGATGACGTTTCTGCCGTGGCAGCTTTATTCGCTGGTCGTGATGTTTGGGATCTGCATTGGCGTTTATCTTTGCCATCAGACGGCGAAAGATATGGGCGTACACGACCACGGCAGTATTGTCTGGGATGAATTTATCGGTATGTGGATAACGCTAATGGCGTTGCCGACGACGGACTGGCAGTGGGTGGCTGCCGGGTTCGTTATTTTCCGCATTCTGGATATGTGGAAACCCTGGCCGATCCGTTGGTTTGATCGCAACGTGCACGGCGGCATGGGGATTATGATCGATGATATCGTCGCCGGCGTGATATCCGCCGGCATACTGTATTTTATCGGTCATCACTGGCCGCTCGGTATTATTTAAAGGGTTTGCCGGATGGCGGCGTAAACGCCTTATCCGGCCTACCCCCGAACAATATGTCGATTTCGCAGGCCCGATAAGTGCCGCGCCATCGGGCAATGGCAGATTATTTAAATCCCACCACCGGATGCTGTTTGTACGGCGTTTCGAGTTCAGCAATCTGCTCCGGTTTGAGCGTTAAATCAACGGCATTCAGCAACTCATCTAACTGCTCTTCACGCGAAGTGCCGATAATCGGCGCGGCGACGCCTCGTTTACTGAGTAGCCAGGCCAGCGCAACCTGCGCTCGCGTTGCGCCAAGCGCCTCGCTGACGCCAGCCAGCCGTTCCGCTATTTGCGCATCATTTTTATCGCTTTCATCGTATAAATTTTTACCCACGTCATCCGAGACCAGCCGGGCCGTGGTTTCTCCCCAGGGGCGAGTTAAGCGCCCGCGCGCCAGCGGACTCCACGGAATCACGGCGACGCCTTCCTGCCAGCACAGCGGTAGCATCTCACGCTCTTCCTCGCGGTAGATCAGGTTATAGTGATCCTGCATGGTGACAAACGGCGCCCAGCCGTGTTGTTTTTGTAGCGCCAGCGCTTGGGCAAATTGTGAGGCGTGCATTGAGGAAGCGCCGATATAGCGGGCTTTACCCGCCTTCACCACGTCGTTTAGCGCTTCCAGAGTCTCTTCTATCGGCGTGGTGTAATCCCAGCGGTGGATTTGCAGGATATCGACATACTCCATTCCCAGACGGGTGAGGCTATCGTCAATAGAGCGCAGGATTTGCGCGCGGGACAATCCTTCCGGCAGATCGCCGACGCGATGGAAGACTTTCGTCGCTACCACCACCTCGTCGCGCCGGGCGAAATCACGCAGCGCGCGGCCGACAATCTCTTCGCTGCTGCCGTCGGAGTAGCTGTTGGCGGTATCAAAAAAGTTAATGCCGCCCTCAAGGGCGCGCTTGATGATGGGACGGCTGCTCTCTTCGGGAAGCGTCCAGGCGTGATTGCCGCGACTCGGCTCGCCGAATGTCATACAGCCCAGACAAAGGCGGGATACCCGAAGATCTGTATTTCCTAACGTGTTGTATTGCATGACTCCGCTCCTGTTATACCCGTCACTCTTCAAGCATAGCAGGAGCAAAGAGGGGATTATGCCAGCCAGGCCTTGATTTTGGCTTCAATGCCTGCGGCGTCAAGCCCCAGTTCCGCGCGGGCTTCTTCCTGCGTTCCTTGCGGGATAAAGAAATCCGGAAGACCGATATTCAGCACAGGTACAGGTTTACGATGGGCCATTAGCACTTCGTTTACGCCGCTGCCAGCGCCGCCCATAATGGCGTTTTCTTCCAGCGTCACCAGCGCGTCATGCTGCGCGGCCATCTCCAGAATTAACGTGTCGTCCAGCGGCTTAACAAAGCGCATGTCGACCAGCGTGGCGTTCAGCGCTTCGGCGACTTTCGCCGCCTCAGGCATTAAGGTGCCAAAGTTCAGAATCGCCAGTTTTTCGCCATGACGCTTCACAAGGCCTTTACCAATAGGCAGTTTTTCCAGCGGGGTTAGCGCCACGCCCTGCGCATTACCGCGTGGATAACGTACTGCCGTCGGGCCGTCGTTATAGTGATACCCGGTAAATAACATCTGGCGACATTCGTTTTCGTCGCTTGGCGTCATGATCACCATATCCGGGATGCAGCGCAGATAGGAGAGATCGAACGCGCCCTGGTGTGTTTGCCCATCCGCGCCAACGATACCGGCGCGATCGATGGCGAACATGACCGGCAGTTTCTGGATAGCGACGTCATGGATGACCTGATCGTAGGCGCGTTGCAGGAAAGTAGAGTAGATCGCCACGACGGGCTTATAGCCGCCAATCGCCAGACCTGCGGCGAAGGTGACGGCATGCTGCTCGGCGATAGCGACGTCAAAATAGCGATCCGGGAATTTACGTGAAAATTCCACCATGCCGGAACCTTCGCGCATTGCCGGGGTGATCGCCATCAGCTTGCTGTCTTTGGCGGCAGTTTCACACAGCCAGTCACCGAAGATTTTTGAATAGCCTGGCAGACCGCCGCTGCTTTTCGGCAAACATCCGCTGGAAGGATCAAATTTAGGCACCGCATGGAAAGTGATCGGATCTTTTTCCGCGGGCTCATAGCCGCGGCCTTTCTTGGTCATGATATGCAGGAACTGCGGGCCTTTCAGGTCGCGCATGTTCTTCAATGTGCTGATAAGCCCCATGACATCGTGACCATCGACCGGCCCGATGTAGTTAAAGCCCAGCTCTTCGAACAGTGTGCCCGGCACAACCATGCCTTTAATATGTTCTTCGGTACGCTTGAGCAGTTCTTTAATTGGCGGTACGCCGGAGAAGACCTTTTTTCCGCCTTCGCGCAGAGAAGAGTAAAGTTTACCGGAAAGTAGCTGCGCCAGATGGTTGTTGAGCGCGCCGACGTTTTCCGAAATCGACATTTCATTGTCGTTCAGAATGACCAGCATGTCGGGTCGGATATCGCCTGCGTGATTCATTGCTTCAAACGCCATACCGGCGGTGATGGCGCCGTCGCCAATCACACAGACGGTGCGGCGATCTTTGCCTTCTTTCTCCGCCGCCACGGCAATACCGATACCGGCGCTGATGGAGGTGGAGGAATGCCCAACGCTCAGCACATCGTATTCGCTTTCTCCGCGCCACGGGAACGGATGCAGACCGCCTTTCTGGCGAATGGTGCCGATTTTGTCGCGACGACCGGTAAGGATTTTATGTGGATAAGCCTGGTGACCAACATCCCAGATTAGCTGGTCAAACGGGGTGTTGTAGACATAATGCAGCGCCACGGTAAGTTCTACCGTGCCCAGCCCGGAAGCGAAGTGCCCGCTGGAACGGCTTACGCTGTCGAGTAAGTAGCGGCGTAGCTCGTCGCAGAGTTTCGGCAGACTCTCTTTCGGTAACAGTCGTAACTCCTGGGTGGAGTCGACCAATGCCAGGGTAGGGTATTTGGCTATATCAAAACTCATCGCAAGCTCATTGGATATGGGGTTTATTTATCACGCTGGATTATGTAGTTCGCTAGCGCTTCCAGTGCCGAGGTGTCCAGTGATTGCGCGGCCAGCTGATGTAACGACTGACGGGCGTCCTCTATCAGGTCCCGGGCTTTATTCCGGGCTTGCTCAAGACCCAGAAGTGCAGGGTAGGTACTTTTGCCAAGCTGCTGGTCTGCGCCCTGACGTTTACCTAACGTTGCAGTATCGCCCACCACATCCAGAATGTCATCCTGAACCTGGAAGGCAAGGCCGATACTCTCTGCATAGCGGTCAAGTATCGGCAGAGTATTCCGTCCTTTATCGCCCGCGCTCAACGCGCCAAGTCTAACGGCGGCGCGAATGAGCGCGCCGGTCTTATGGCGATGAATGCGTTCCAGCGCGTCCAGAGTGATCCGCTGGCCTTCTGCCGCCAGATCCAATGCCTGACCGCCGCACATACCGGCGATACCGCTGGCGTTCGCCAGTTCGGCGATCATCGCGATACGATCGCGATCGGCGACTTCCGGCATCGGCGCGTCGCTGATAATGGCAAACGCCAGCGTCTGCAACGCGTCTCCCGCCAGGATTGCGTTGGCTTCGCCAAATTTAATATGGCAAGTTGGCAGGCCGCGACGCAAATCGTCATCGTCCATTGCTGGCAGGTCGTCATGGATCAGCGAATAGGCATGAATGCATTCGACCGCCGCAGCTGGCGCATCCAGCGTTGCCGTACTGACGCCAAACATTTGACCGGTGGCGTAAACCAGAAATGGCCGCAGGCGTTTACCGCCTAATAATGCGCCATACTGCATGGCTTCGACCACGGGAGTGTTCTGAAAGGGCAGTGGCGCGATAAAACGGCTCAGCGCCTGATTCGCTTGCGTTACGCAAGCCTGTAGCTGCTGCGTAAAGTCCATTTACTCATTATCCGCGATAAAAGGCTCAGGTGAAGCCTCTTCATTATCAGACAGCAAAATTTGCACGCGCTGTTCCGCCTGCTGCAGTTTTGCCTGCCCCTGACGCGCCAGTTGTACGCCGCGCTCGAATTCATTCAGCGCGTCTTCCAGCGGCAAATCGCCGCTTTCCAGGCGGGTAACAATATGTTCCAGCTCGCTCAGCGCAGTTTCAAAGCTGGCGGGCGCCTCATTTTTCTTCGGCATGATGACTGTTTGACTCTCTGTAATGGCAGCACAAGTCTATGGTAACGGACTCACACTGATAAGCAAATAACGCGCAATGGTAAGGGGAAATGCGCAAGATGTCCGTGATAGTGATATACTTCCGCGCCTGGATGCAGCCGTAGGTATGGGCTGCTGTACTATTTCTCCACGACAAGCCTTAGATTGCTTGCTAAAGAACCATTGCCGCCATGAAGTTTATCATTAAATTGTTCCCGGAAATCACTATCAAAAGCCAATCTGTGCGTTTGCGCTTTATAAAAATTTTAACCGGGAACATCCGTAACGTTTTAAAGCACTACGATGAGACCCTCGCGGTTGTCCGTCACTGGGATAACATTGAAGTTCGCGCCAAAGATGAAAACCAGCGTCTGGCGATTCGCGACGCGCTGACCCGCATTCCGGGGATTCACCATATTCTTGAAGTCGAAGATGTGCCGTTCACCGATATGCACGACATTTTCGAGAAAGCGTTGGCGCAGTATCGCGAACAGCTTGAAGGCAAAACCTTCTGCGTGCGGGTAAAACGTCGCGGTAAGCATGAGTTTAGCTCCATTGAAGTGGAGCGCTATGTTGGCGGCGGATTAAATCAGCATATTGAATCGGCGCGCGTGAAGCTCACTAACCCGGATGTGACGGTGCATCTGGAAGTGGAAGATGATCGCCTGCTGCTGATCAAAGGGCGTTATGAAGGTATTGGCGGTTTCCCGATTGGCACCCAGGAAGACGTGCTGTCGCTGATCTCCGGCGGTTTTGACTCCGGCGTCTCCAGCTATATGCTGATGCGTCGCGGCTGCCGCGTACACTACTGCTTCTTTAACCTTGGCGGCGCGGCGCATGAAATCGGCGTTCGCCAGGTGGCGCATTACCTGTGGAACCGCTTTGGCAGCTCCCATCGCGTGCGTTTTGTGGCGATTAACTTCGAACCGGTGGTCGGCGAGATTCTGGAGAAAGTTGACGACGGCCAGATGGGCGTGGTGCTCAAACGTATGATGGTACGCGCGGCGTCGAAAGTGGCGGAACGCTACGGCGTACAGGCGCTGGTGACCGGCGAAGCGCTGGGCCAGGTGTCCAGCCAGACGCTAACCAACTTGCGCTTGATCGATAACGTGTCTGACACGCTGATCCTGCGCCCGCTGATCTCTTACGATAAAGAGCACATTATCAACCTGGCGCGCCAGATTGGTACGGAAGATTTTGCCCGTACGATGCCTGAATACTGTGGCGTGATTTCAAAAAGTCCGACGGTGAAAGCCATTAAAGCGAAAATTGAAGCCGAAGAAGAAAACTTCGACTTCAGTATTCTCGATAAGGTGGTAGAAGAAGCGAACAACGTCGATATTCGTGAAATCGCCCAGCAGACCCAGCAGGAGGTGGTGGAAGTAGAAACCGTGAGCGGTTTCGGCCCGAACGACGTGATTCTGGATATCCGTTCTGTGGATGAACAGGATGACAAGCCGCTGAAAGTGGAAGGTGTGGACGTGGTTTCGCTGCCTTTCTACAAGCTGAGCACTAAATTTGGCGATCTCGATCAGAGCAAAACCTGGCTGCTATGGTGCGAACGCGGCGTAATGAGTCGCCTGCAGGCGCTCTATCTGCGCGAGCAGGGGTTTGCCAATGTGAAGGTGTATCGCCCGTAATTCCTTTGCCGGGTGGCGGCTATGTCCTACCCGGCCTACCGTTTTATTTCTGCCCCAACCGTTTTGCAATGCGCTCCAGCTTCATCATCAGCAGCAGCGTCATGGCCACCAGCACAATGGTCAGCGCCGCGCCGTCGGCGATATTTCCACGGTCGGTCAGGCTAAAGATAGCCACCGGCAGCGTCGTCCAGCCCGGCGGATAAATCATCATCGTCGCGCCCAACTCCCCCATGGAGAGCGATAAACTCAGCGCCAGCGCTGACATCATCCACGGCATCAATAACGGCAACGTCACGTGACGCAGACGATACCAGGGCGATGCCCCCAGACTCGACGCGACGTTTTCAATATCGGCGGAAATTCGCGCCAGTCCGGTCGACACGTTACTGAAGGTAAAGGCGGAAATCAGCACAAAGTGCGCTGTCAGCACAATCCATAGGGTGCCGTTCATTTGCAATGGCCCCTGGCTGAAAGCAACCAGAATGCCCAGGCCTACGGACACTGACGGAATCGCACTCGGCAGATAGAACACCATACTTAACCATTTCTGCGTTTTCACCCCATATTGACGCAGCGCCAGCGCCGCCCAAACGCCGCAAAGCAGCGCAAACAGGCTGGCGCAAAAGCCAATCGTGAGGCTGGCAAGTAGGGCATCCCATGCCGCACCGTGCAGAGCGTTAACAAAGTGGTTCAGCGTGAAGCCACTCGGCAGAATACCGTTCCACTGCTGGCTAAGGCTGGACATCAGAATCACCGCCAGCGGCAGGAAAAAGAACACGATAAACAGTACGCTAGCCACAACGCCCGCCGCTGCGCGTCCTTTAGGTGACCAAATTAGCATGGCTGGCTCCTTACGCCGGTACGCGATGCCGCCAGGCGATAGAGGGAGAACAGCCCCAGCGACAAGACAATGTTAATCAACGCAATCATGCAGGCGACCGTATAGTCGGACTCCAGAATCGCTTTGCTGTAAACCATCATCGGCAGGGTGTTAACCCCTTTCGCGCCAATAAACAGTACGATGCCAAACTCGTTAGTGGTTAACAGCAGGCACAGGCTGCCACCAGCCATCAGCGCCGGTAGCGCCGCCGGGAAAATCACCTGCCCAATCACCCGTAACGGGTGCGCCCCCAGAATGCTGGCTGCCTCTAGCTGGCTTTTATCAATTTGCCGCAGCGCGGCCATCAGTGGCCGCATCACCAGCGGAGTGAACACCGTGATCTCCGCCAGAATGACGCCCTGCATCGAGTAGAGAAAATCCACCGGCGGTAGCTCAAAGGCAAACAGGCTCATCAGCGTACCGTTGAGCAGACCCGCTGACCCATAAATAAAGGTGAACGCCAGCGTAATCAGGAAGGTCGGCAGCGCAATAAAAGTATCGACGACCCGACCAATCAACTCGCTTCCGGGGAAAGGAATAAACACCAGAATCAGCGACATCACGCTGCCCAGCAGCAGGCAACCGGCGGTGGCGAAAAAGGCGATTTGCAACGTGTTCAGCAACGCGCCGACAAAGCGTTTCGAGTCGACCACCTGGCGGAAGGTCTCGAGCCCGATGTCGCCATTGGCACCGCGTAGCGCCTGTTCAACGATGAGCGACAGAGGCCAGAAAAACAGCGTCGCCAGCACCAGCAACGGGAGCAGCAGCCACAGCAGCGGGCGTAGGTTAAGCGCCGGTTTTTCCAGAGGTAAAATGAGTGACATGGTTATACCTCAATCAGGACCGCATCATCCGGTTCGAACCACAGCGCCAGCTTGTCGCCCACGCGCGGCAGCGGATTGACATGCGTCAACACCATCCGCACCGTTTCGCCAGCAATGTCACACAGCAGATGGGTTAAATCGCCCTGCCAGTGCACCGATTGCAGTGTGGCGTTGAAGCGGTTGCTGTAGGCCGAACGCGGCGTCAGGCTGAGGTGCTGAGGACGAATGCACAGCAGTTTGTTGTAACCGTGGTGGCTGCCCCGGCTGAACGCGCGAATCACCGCACCGCCGCAGCTGACGTCCACCAGCCCCGGAGCCTCCGTTATCCCCAGCGCGATGGCGGAGAGAATATTGGCGCGGCCTAAGAATTCGGCGGCAAAACGATTGGGCGGATGCTGATACAGCGCGCGGGTTTCGCCGTGAGCAATCAGCGAACCATCCTTCATAATGCCGATTTTATCGGCCAGGGTGAGCGCTTCCGTTTGATCGTGGGTGACGTAGAGAATAGTGAGTTCCGGCAGCTCACGGTGAAGACGGGCGATTTCTTCCACCATATTATGACGAATCTGTGCGTCCAGCGCTGACAGTGGTTCATCCAGCAACAGCACGCGCGGGCGCACGGCAATCGCGCGGGCGATGGCCACGCGTTGCTGCTGGCCGCCGGAAAGTTGATGCGGATAACGGGCGGCGTAATCACTCATGCCAACCGTTTTCAGCGCCTGCGTTACACGCTCATTAATTAGCGCCTTTGGCTGCTTCTGCGCACGCAGGCCAAAAGCGACGTTGTCTTCCACTTTCAGATGCGGGAACAAGGCGTAGTTCTGCACCACCATCGCCAACCCGCGTTTATAGGGTGGCAGATGGGTGACGTCCGTATCGCCAATCAGAATACGACCGCCTGCAGGTTGCACAAAGCCCGCAACCGCACGCAGCACCGTCGTTTTTCCAGATCCTGATGGGCCAATCAGCGCCAGCACTTCGCCAGGTTCAATCGTCAAAGAGAGCGGTTTAAGCACCACGTTGCCGTGATACGCAACGCGCAGCGAGTCGAGGACTATCCCCGATGTCCCCTGCGATGCAGGGACGTGAACGGCAGTCGTTTTCATCAGCATCAGGCTTACTCGCTTTCGGTCACTTTGTGCCAACGGCTAATATCTGCCGACAGCGAAACGGCTACGTCATCCCAATTTGGCTGCCAGCTCTGCACGCCTTCTAACGCGGCAGTGGCGGTCTTGTAATGTTCGTCGCTCGGCGTCACGTCGCTGCGTACCGGCATTCCCCAGGAGAGTTCGCTGACGCGAGTCTGCGCTTCTTTACTCAGCAGGAAGTTAATCAGCTTTTTACCATTTTCACTCTGCGGCGCCCCCTGGACCAGGCCAATGACATAAGGGATGGCCAGCGCGCTGCGCTCGCCTTTGTCGTTGGCCGGCCAGAAGATTTTCACGTTCGGGTTACGTTCCATCTGCGCGAGGTTCATTTGCAGGTCGCCGTTAGCGACGTAGATTTCACCTTTATTAACCAGCGCGGTTAGCTTGCCGGTAGAGGCAGATGGCCCGACGTTATTGGCCTGCAGCTTGCCGAGATACGCAAAACCGGCATCTTTACTGCCGAAGCTGTGGAAAGCCTGCAGCATCACCGCCGTGCCGTCAGCGGCCTGACCTGGCGTGGAATACTGGAGTTTATTTTTGAATTTACCGTCAAGCAGATCCTGCCAGCTCGCCGGGGCAGTTTTCAGCAGCTTGCTGTTGTAGATAAAGCTCAGATAGTTCTTTACCAGCGGCGAATAAAGGTTGTTGGCATCGGGGATAGCCGAGGCGGCGTCGGTGTTAAAGTTCGCCAGCAGCTTTTCGGCGGCGGCGCGCTGAATGAATGGCGGCGCGGTTACCAGCACGTCGGCCTGTGGATTCGTGCGCTCTTTTGCCAGACGTTCCACTACCACGCCACCACCGCCTTCAACATAGCGTACGGTAATGCCGGTCGCTTTGGTGAATGCGTCAAACTGCACCTGGTACCAGCTGTTATCGCCATCGTGCAGCCCGTCGATGGAGTACACCGTGACCACTGATTCCGCCCATGACGGGGCGCTGGCGAGAGCGAAGACAGACAGCAGAGCAAGTCGGGAAAGTTTCATCGTAATAGCCTCATAGCGTACGTTGCATTTTCTGGCCTATACCAGGTTTGCTTTTTACGCTAAACGGCTTATATGACAAAACGATGAAAGAGAAATAAATCAGTCCACGCCGGATGATGCTGCGCTTATCCGGATAGCCGTGAGACGATACGATTGACAGGCCGGATAAGTCCCGCAGCCAACATCCGGCGCACCCGCTAGTGGGTATCTACCTCAATGCGCAGGCTGTCGTGACGCCAGTATTCGATATCCAGATCCAGCACTCGCCCGTGTTGATCGTAGTTCAGACGGCGCAGTAACAGCGCCGGGCGCCCTTCCATAACGCCCAGCGCCTGTGCGGCCTGCGCAGGCATGGCGGTGGGGTAGAACGACAGATGCATGCTGGTATAGACGAGGTTGTAGTGCGACTCGTATACCTCGGTCAGGCTGCCGTTGAGATCGTACTGCAGCAGCTCAGGCACGCGGGCGGGCAAACAATGGTTTTCGCAGTAGCACACGGCGCGGCCATCGGCGTAACGCAGACGGGTCAGCAGATAGATTTGATCAAACGGCTGGAGCTGGAGGGGCTCCATGACCTCGACAGGCACGGTGGTTAACACGCCGCTCAGTAGCGCGGTTTTTGGCTCCCGCCCCTGCTCGCGGCAAAGCTTATGGAAGTTGGTGTTCTGGGTCGGATCCAGCCACAGGCGTTCCGGCGTAACGAACCAACCGCGACGATCGGCGCGCCAGATAAGCCCACTGGACTCCAGCTGCGCCAGGCTTTCACGAATAGTAATGCGCGTGGTGTTGAAGATCGCGCACAGTTCGCGTTCAGACGGCAGTTTATCACCGCTTTTCAACGCACCGCTCTGAATACGCGCCTGAAGCTGCGCCTTGATCAACAGGTACTGCGGGATATCGCCCGGGATAGATTTCATGCTTACTCGCTTCCGTTTTGCCTGCCGCCATTATACAAGCAGAGATGAATTTTTTGTTGCAGCGCGATTTTCTCTTTGACCCGTCGCGGCAAAGATCGTCATGATAAATGCAATCTGGTATAGACCAAAGGTAAATAACATGACTTCGCGTAACTATCTGCTGCTGACTCCTGGCCCACTCACCACCTCTCGCACCGTGAAAGAAGCGATGTTGTTCGATAGCTGTACCTGGGATGATGATTACAATATCGGCGTGGTGGAACAGATCCGCCAGCAGCTGACCGCACTGGCAACGGCCTCCGAAGGCTACACCTCCGTACTACTGCAAGGCAGCGGTAGCTATGCTGTGGAAGCCGTACTGGGCAGCGCATTGGGGCCGCAGGATAAGGTGCTGATCGTCAGCAACGGTGCATACGGCGCACGAATGGTCGAGATGGCCGGCCTTATGGGTATCGCCCATCACGCTTACGACTGCGGCGAAGTTGCGCGCCCGGACGTGCAGGCGATCGACGCGATCCTCAACGCCGACCCGACGATCAGCCATATCGCCATGGTGCATAGCGAAACGACCACCGGGATGCTCAACCCCATTGATGAGGTGGGCGCTCTGGCGCATCGCTATGGCAAAACCTACATCGTTGACGCCATGAGCAGCTTCGGCGGCATCCCCATGGATATTGCAGCATTACACATCGACTATCTGATCAGCTCCGCTAATAAATGCATCCAGGGCGTGCCGGGTTTTGCCTTTGTGATTGCCCGCGAGCAAAAACTGGCCGCGTGCAAAGGGCGTTCCCGCTCGCTGTCGTTAGATCTCTACGCCCAGTGGCGCTGCATGGAGGATAATCACGGCAAATGGCGTTTTACTTCGCCCACACATACCGTCCTGGCGTTTGCACAGGCGCTGAAAGAGCTGGCGAAAGAAGGTGGCGTGGCGGCACGTCATCAACGCTATCAGCAAAATCAGCGCAGCCTGGTGGCCGGAATGCGGGCGCTGGGCTTTAACACGCTGCTGGATGACGAACTTCACTCGCCCATTATCACCGCCTTTTATTCACCGGAAGATCCGCAGTATCGCTTTAGCGAATTTTATCGCCGCCTCAAAGAGCAGGGCTTTGTTATCTATCCAGGCAAGGTGTCGCAAAGTGACTGCTTCCGCATCGGCAACATTGGCGAAGTATATGCCGCCGATATCACTGCCCTGCTGACCGCCATTCGTACCGCCATGTACTGGACGAAATAAGGAACCATGATGAACCGTATTCACGCTGTTATTCTCGACTGGGCGGGCACCACCGTCGATTTTGGCTCCTTCGCGCCGACGCAAATTTTCGTCGAGGCGTTCCGTCAGGCATTTGATGTGGAGATCACCCTCGCCGAAGCACGCGTGCCAATGGGGCTGGGTAAATGGCAACACATTGAAGCGCTGGGAAAATTACCTACTGTTGACGCGCGCTGGCAGGCAAAGTTTGGCCGCTCCATGAGCGCAGCAGATATTGATGCCATCTATGCCGCTTTCATGCCGTTACAGATTGCTAAAGTTGTCGATTTTTCTTCTCCTGTTGCCGGAGTTATCGACACGATCGCGACGCTACGAGCCGAGGGTATCAAGATAGGCTCCTGCTCCGGTTACCCACGAGCGGTGATGGAGCGCCTGGTTCCCGCCGCCGCCGGGCATGGTTATTGTCCGGATCATTGGGTGGCAACGGACGACCTGGCCGCGGGTGGTCGTCCGGGGCCGTGGATGGCGCTGCAAAACGTGATTGCGCTGGGCATTGATGCGGTCGCGCACTGTGTGAAGGTAGATGATGCCGCGCCGGGCATTAGCGAGGGGCTTAACGCGGGGATGTGGACGGTGGGGCTGGCGGTATCGGGTAACGAATTCGGCGCAACATGGGACGCCTATCAGACAATGTCGAAAGAGGACGTTGCGGTCCGCCGCGAGCACGCGGCCAGCAAGCTGTACGCCGCCGGGGCGCATTACGTGGTGGATTCACTGGCGGATTTACCTGAGGTGATTGCGCATATTAATGCGCGTCTGGCGCAGGGCGAACGCCCGTAAAATAACTGCCGGATGGCGCTGCCGCTTATCCGGCCTACAGACTGTACCGTTTTGTAGGCCGGATAAGGTGTTTACGCCGCCATCCGGCAATCATTCTTATTCGTAGTAGTTATAAATCCCCGCCGCCATCACCAGTTGCGAAGCCACTTCATGCGCTTTTTCACGACCAACCAACAGGTCGATGATTTTCAAGCCAAAATCGATAGCGGTACCCGGTCCCTGGCTGGTTAATAATTTTACCCGCGCATCCCACACCACACGCTTATCCTGCCACTGTTCGGCGGGGATCTTATCTTTCAGCGCCGGAAAACCGGTCATATTGCCGATAGGGAAGATATCGTGCGGCACGAGCACTGTAGCGGCTGCGGCGCAAATGGCTGCGACAATGCGCCCGGAGCGGTGAAACTGTTTTACGGTTTCGACCAGCAGCGGGCTGTCGCGAAAGCACTCGGCGCCTTTAATTCCGCCGGGCAACACGATGATGTCATAATCGCCGTCGGCAACTTCAACCAGCGGCGCATCCGCCAGCAGCTTCACGCCGCGCGAGCAAACAATCGTCAGGTTGCCATCGCTGGCGACGCTGGCGGTAGTGACGTGGATTCCGCCGCGAACCAGCAGATCGATAGTGGTGACCGCTTCGGTCTCTTCACTACCAGGGGCGAGGCATACCAGTGCCTGAGCGCTCATACTCACTCTCCTTTCGCTTTACCATTTCAAACAGGCGGCTATTTTCCGGAACGGCGAGACCGTGCACGCGGGCGCGCTTGAGTAAATAACCGGTGATGTAGTCAATTTCGGTATGGCGCATGGCACGCACGTCCTGCAACATGGATGAGATGTTTTCTGCCGTACTGTCAATCACTTGCTCAACATAATAGCGTAAATCGTCTGCCGATGTGTGGTAGCCTTCACGTTCAATCACGGCGGCGACCTCTTCGCAAATCGCGTTGATTTCATCAGGATGATGGCGCAGCTCGCCGTTCGGGCAGTTCCAAAGCGCGGTGAGCGGGTTGATAACACAGTTGACCGCCAGTTTGCGCCACATCTCTGCGCGGATATTGTTATGCCAGGCGACATCGGGCAGTACCCCCTGCAGGATATCGGCGAGATAACTGTAATCGCCGTCTTGCTCGCGCGCCGGGCCAATATGCGTAGTACCGTTAGCGACATGAATAATGATATTACCGTCGCGGCGCGCAGCATGGGTGATAGTCCCCATCAACATCGGCTGTTGGATATTTTGCAGCTCTTCTATGGTTCCCATTCCATTATGAATGAGCAGGATAGGCGACGTCACCGGTAGGGTTGACGCCAGGGTTCGTACTGCGTCGGAAACCTGCCACGCTTTCAGCGTGACTAACAACAGTTCGCTCTTCGCCAAAAAATCCGGATCGTTTGCCGTCAGTGATTCGTTGAAAAAGGAACCATCGGTATCGATCAGATTTACGCTGCAATAAGGTTGTGGCACTCGTAGCCAGCCCTGTACGTCATGTCCATGTTTGCACAGTGCCGAAAGCCAAAGTTGTCCTAAGGCTCCGCATCCCAGTACAGTAATTTTCATTGTTCCTCCTCACCTGCAACAGCGCCAGGTGTTATGGCGCTAATTATAGCGTCATCAGCTAAGCTTCTCGTTAAGCCTCGTTGCAGGTATTATGCAACGCAACGAAAATGAAGGGAGAAGAAAAGATGCCATCTTTCGATATTGTTTCTGAAGTTGATCTGCAGGAAGCGCGTAACGGCGTGGATAACGCGGTTCGCGAGGTTGAGTCTCGTTTTGACTTTCGTGGCGTAGAGGCGACTATTGAACTGAACGATGCCAATAAAACCATCAAGGTGCTGAGCGAGTCCGATTTCCAGGTCAATCAGTTGCTCGATATTCTGCGCGCCAAGCTGCTTAAACGCGGTATTGAAGGCGCTTCGCTGGATGTACCGGACGAGTTCGTGCATAGCGGTAAAACCTGGTATGTGGAAGCGAAGCTGAAGCAGGGCATTGAAAGCGCCGTGCAGAAGAAAATCGTCAAGCTGATTAAAGACAGCAAACTGAAGGTGCAGGCGCAAATTCAGGGGGAAGAGATTCGCGTGACGGGCAAATCACGTGACGATCTGCAATCGGTAATGGCGCTGGTTCGCGGCGGCGATTTGGGCCAGCCGTTCCAGTTCAAAAACTTCCGCGATTAAGTTGTTATGCCGGATAGAGCCTCGCCGCCATCCGGCAATGCAGTATCATCATTTGCTGATAAGCTGTTCAACTTCAAAGCGATTGGTCACTTTGCTGTCGATTTTGACGTAAGCGGAATGCTCTTCCGCCACGATCAGCGCTTCGCTTACGCCTTTCATTGCCAACAGTCGCTGTTTTAGCCTGTCGTCAGCAACGATATCCGCTGGAATTTCCACGCGCAGGCTGCTGACATAGGGCGGCTCTTTCATGGTACTTGCCACTGCCAGCCATATCATCGCCAGTACGGCCCCGGCAAGGAAAACGGTTTGCCCATCAAACATGCCGTCTATCCAGCCGCCCAGCGAGCCGCCAAGCGCCACGCCAAGAAACTGACTGGTAGAATAGACGCCCATCGCCGTTCCTTTATACCCCGCGGGCGACTCTTTGCTAATAAGCGAAGGCAGCAGCGCCTCCATCAGATTAAAGGCGAGGAAAAAGAGTTGTACGCCAATCACCAGCTCCCAGAAATGCTGGCCCGCTCCCCACAACACGATTTCTGCGACGATAATGAGCCCCACGCAAAACAGGAATACCTGCTTCATCCGCCGTTTGACTTCAGCATAGATGATAAAAGGCACGACGGCGGCAAAGGCGATCACCATGGTTGCCAGATACACCTTCCAGTGTTCGGCGGCAGGGAAACCGGCATCGGCAAGCTGGCCGGGCAGGGCGACAAAGGTGGACATCAATAAAATATGCAGACACATAATGCCGAAATTGAGCTTGAGCAGCCTCGGCTCCGCCAGCACTTTACTGAAGCTGCCTTTGACCATCCCGGATTCGCGATTCAGCACATGGTTGGTACTGTTGGGAACCACCCAGATCGTCAGAAGAATGCCCAGGGTGGCGAGGGCGGCGATCATCCAGAACAACGCGTTCAATCCCAGACTATGGGTAACAATCGGCCCTAATACCATCGCAATCGCGAAGGTGATACCAAAGCTGACGCCGATAAACGCCATCGCTTTGGTGCGGTTTTGCTCTCGGGTCAGATCAGACAGGAGCGCCATGACGGCGGCGGCAATAGCGCCGGACCCCTGTAGCGCTCGCCCCAGAATAATGCCCCAGATAGAGTGGGAGAGCGCGGCAATGACGCTACCCGCGACAAATACCGCCAGTCCGCCGACAATCAGCGGTTTACGGCCAATGCGGTCGGACAACAGCCCAAAGGGAATTTGAAAGATAGCCTGCGCCAGCCCGTAAATACCGATCGCAATGCCGATTAATGCTTCGCTGGCGCCCTGTAGCGCCATACCGTATGTGGTCAGTACTGGTAGAACCATAAACATGCCCAGCATACGCAACGAAAAGACGGTCCCTAAACCCCATGTGGCGCGCAGCTCCCCTGGCGTCATTTTATAATCGTTCATTGCCACCTCTGTATAAAAGCTGGGAGTAGTGTAGTGCGGGGAGTGTGCCGGGTAAATAGAGGGTTAATTAGCAAATATTATGTTTTTGAAACAGTTGAGCTAAAAAAGAGATAAATTGTTAACACGATAGGGGCGATCGGGAGAGTCAGCATAGCCTTGTGCTCATTCATATTCCGATCTCCTTGAGCTGTAGTGGCTATCTGAGCCATCTCAGTATAGTGTAGCGGTTAGCCACGGCCTTCAGGCTGTGCGCGCTGTTGCTCCATGTCGCAATAGCAGAACTCGTCAAGCCAGACTGTCAGCGAACCGCGCTGCCTGAGTGTGGCTGGCCGGTGGGTGACTTTAAAATTTTGCTTTGCCATAGGAAGCCGATTCTGAAACGATGGCAATGATCAGAACCGTCCATCTCCTGAAAATTTGATTTATTCAACAACGCCGAGACTGATAGCAAACTTTCTGCGTGATGGCGCGCGTTTATCAGGCAGAAGGTTCGTCATCAGTCTTATTTATTATATTATTCAAGGAGTGAATTAGTTGTGAAAATTAAATTCTTATCATTATGTATTTTAGCGGGTGTTTTATTTGCTAACCAGGTGAATGCATCAGAGAACAACAGTAAAGATGATGTAAAATACGCTGCGCTTACCCAGAAGGATCTTGATGCTTTGCCTGTGGAAAAAAGAGCTTCGGTTCTGGATGAACTGGGGTTTATCCATGAATACGGCCTTAGTGTACCGATGAATCGCGAACGGGCGTTGCAGTATTACAAGCAGGCCTGTGAGCTTGGCGGTAACTACGGCTGTTATAATGTGAAGTATGCTTATCAGTATGGCGACGGAGTGGCGAAAGATAGCGCTCAGGCCAATAAGTATGCTAAGAAAATGAATCTGGATAATTTATTGATTGAGCAAGAATATATTGATAAGTTTTCGCAAGAAATTTTCACGGCAAAAGTATTAGCCGATACGGATAAATCGCAGCGGGCGGCATTTATTAGTATACTAATTCATGCTCTAAATAATAGACCCGAGAGCGATGCGCTTTTTTTTAGCCGTATTGGATTTAACCAGGAAAAAACATTTCGGCTGGCTACGTTATGGTCGCAGGATGGCGACCCGCAAATGGATTATCAACTGGGGCGACTCACCCTTAATGATTTCTCTGGTCATTATGTGGATGAGCCTTATAAAGCCAGGCCGGCCTCGTTGAAATGGTTTCGCGCCGCCGCGGAAAAAGGCGTCGTTGAGGCCCAATCTCTCTTGGGGGGTATTTATTCGGGGGGAGAGGGCGATGAGTGGGGGATTAAGCCAGACATTCAGGAAGCGCAAAAATGGTATGGGCAGGCGTCTGAGCAGGGGGACAGCGATGCACAGATTGCGTTAGGTAAAATCTATTATTCTGGTGCAACAGGGCGCACTGATTACGCTAAAGCGCTGGCATTATTTACGCAGGTTGAAAATGATGGTACTAATTCGCGCTCAACGATGCCGTTGAGTTGGATGTATTATAACGGTTTAGGTACTGCACCTGATTGTGATAAAGCCTGGTCGTATTACAAGAAAGCATCTCGATATGTAGGTAAGAAAGTTGAGGAAAAAATATTTTTGAGTAAATGCGAAGCGGATATTCAGAGTCGAAAAAACAACGCGGATGCTTTACCCAAAGTAACCCTAAAAAAAGAAAGTATTTTCTCTCGCGGGATAACGGCTAAGCCGAAAGAATGCGCACTAATTTTTCAGATTGGCACAGATAAAATCCGTAACATGGCGAATTTGCATATTACGCTTGAGCTGAAAAATGATGATGGAATGGCAACTGAGGAAACGTTAATGATTCCGCCATTCGGTTTGAATACACTGGGGATAGATATGCAAAATCATGATGTTGATCCTCTCGTTACCCCATACGATCTCCCGCTGTATACGCAAGATTTTTGTCACGGTATCGGCGATATCCATTTTACGCTGAAATCCGCTACGGCAACGATTAACGGTAAGAATGTCGATTTGCTGAAAGCTGACAGTGTGCGCTTTTTAGATAAAGAATAAGGGAATGAAAAATGATAAAACGGAAATGGAATATTTTGTTTCTGCTTGGGCTTTCTTTCGCATCGGTATGTCAGGCAGGTGATGATATTAACGCGTTGTATAGCCGTATTGCGCAGAAAGATGTTCAGGCGCTAAATGAGCTAAAAGCGTTAGCCAAAGATAATAATGCCCAAGCGCTGGCAGAACTGGGGTTTATTTATGAGTACGGCGTTGCCGTGCCGAAAGATACGATACAGGCTATCAAGTATTATGAGCAGGCTTGTCATGTTGAAGAACCCTATGGCTGCTACAACGCTCGTTATTTTTATCTGCATGGCCTGGGGGTGATGCAGAATGACGTTTTGGCAAAAGAGCTTGCGGATAAAACCAGTAAAGCAGACATCGATACTGATGCGCAGACGGTGACGCGCCTGATAGCCGACGAAATAGATACGGCAAAGCAAGCCGCGGAAAGCGATATTACTCAGCGTTCCCGGTTTATTGAAACATTACGCCAGTATGCCAGCGGCGGGAGCGTGATGGCCGCGCTCATCACGCGCCTGGGTTATTCAAAGGCGGATATCCTGCACCTTGCGGAGCTGTGGGCGCAGGAGAGAGACCCTGAACTTAACTTTATCGTTGGTAGCCTCTATGACTCTGGTTTTGTTGAGGTCGACGATAAAGAGGCGCGTTCGTTGCAATGGTTCCGCAAGGCTGCTGAATTGGGCCAGGCTGATGCGCAGAATATACTCGGTTACTTCTACTTGAATGGAAAACGAGGGATTAAGCGCGATCTGCAGAAGGGGGTGCAGTGGTACGAGTTGGCGGCTGCGCAGGGTAATGTCGATGCGCTCATAAATCTTGGTGAGATCTATTACTCCGGGACGCAGGTTCCGCTTGATTACGCTCGGGCGTTTGAATTCTTTGAACGGGCGGCGAAGATGGGCAAGTCTCGCGCTTTAAACTATCTTGCCTGGATGTATACCAACGGTCAGTTTGTCGACACAGACTGCCGGAAGGCAGCGGAGTTGTTTGCTCAGGGGCGAACAAGTTTTGCAGACGATCCCCATTTTCAGGTGACCTGCGAAAAAGACCGACAGGCCCGCGCTGAGGCTGTTGCAATGCGTGAAAAGAATTTGCCGAAGTTAACCTTCAATCGTGATCGTGTTTTCGGTGCGAGCCAGGGCAGCGGCTATGCATGCGAGCTGGAGTTTGTCGTCAAAACGGACAGAATCAGCAGTATAGAGAATTTACGCGTCTCACTGGCGCTGAAAAATAAGGCCGGGGCGATGTCACAGCAGGTTATCGCATTTGAGCCTTTTGGGCTAAATACGCAGAACCGCAATTTACAAGGGTATAAGTCTGATACGCTCCGTGAATCGACATTACAACCTGTCTATCAGCCGGAATTTTGCGATGTTGATAGCTATAGCGTGACTGCTGTGACGGGAATGGTTAACGGTAAAGAGATGGATATGCTTAAGGCAGGCATTTTTCTGTAACTGCGAGCGAAAATAATGGCGTATCAAGCGATACGCCATCAAAAGTCTTACCAGACGTAAGTCAGCAGATTCTGCGAATTCGGCACCATAAAATCAACGGACATCATGATACTCAGCGCGGTAATCGCAATGATAGAGAAGCCGAACAGCTTGCGCGCCCAGACCTTATCATCTTCCACTTTGTAACCGCGTAGCGCCATGCCGAGCCACCAAACGCTGACCGCCGCGGCGACCACCAGGTATTTGTAACCGGCATAACCGCCCAACGTGAGCATTAGCGTTGCAACGGCAAACGCAATGATGTACAGCGTGATGTGGTTTTTAGCGACTGAGATTCCTTTTACCACCGGCAGAACCGGGATATTGGCCGCCTGATAGTCCTTAAAGCGGAAAATGGCGATGGCGTAAGAGTGCGGCATCTGCCAGAGGCTGAAAATAGCCAACAGAATCGCCGCGCCGCTGTCAAAGTCGCCCGTTACGGCGCAGTAGCCAATCACCGGCGGCGCTGCGCCGGAGAGAGAACCAATCAGCGTTCCGTAGACGGAGTGACGCTTCATGTACAAGCTGTACACGCCAACGTAGACCACGAAGCCCATCACCCCCAGCCAGCAGGCCAGAGGATTGGCGCCAAACCACAACAGCATAAAGCCAGCAATACCCAGCAGGGTGGCGTATACCAGCGAGACGCCAGGAGAAATCAGGCCTTTGACCAGCACCCGATTCTTGGTCCTTTCCATCTTCCTGTCGATATCCCTGTCGATGTAGTTGTTAAATACACAACCCGACGCCACAACCAGTGACACCCCGACCAGCGTATAGATGAACAGGGGATAGTCAATGCTGCCCTTTGAAGCCAGCAGAAATCCCCCGATCACCGAGATCAGGTTGCCAAAGATGATGCCTGGTTTCGTTACTTGCAGGTATTGCTTAAACATCATACTCGCCGCTCTTAGTGCATCATCATGTTGTAGTTGAGGTTCCACATAATCCAGATGGAGCCCACAACCAGGATGGCGATGATCAGCACGGTAAAGATGAAGGCCGTCATGTTCCAGCCTTCATCAGATTTGGTGTTCATGTGCAGGAAACACACCAGATGCACCAAAATCTGCACCACTGCCATTGCCAGGATAGATCCCAGAATAACGGCCGGAGAGGCAGCGCCGGTCATCACCATCCAGAATGGAATAACCGTCAGGATGACCGACAGGATAAAGCCGGTCATGTACGTTTTTACGCTGCCGTGGGATGCGCCGCCGCTCTCGGTAGAATGACTCATTACATCGCCCCCATCAGATAAACAACAGTGAATACGCAAATCCAAATCACATCCAGGAAGTGCCAGAACAGGCTCAGACACATGATGCGGGTACGGTTAGTGCTGGTCAGACCGCGACGGGCAACTTGCACCATCAGCACCGCCATCCAGATCAAACCGGAAGTGACGTGCAGACCGTGCGTGCCGACCAGCGCGAAGAACGCAGACAGGAAGCCGCTGCGATCCGGGCCCATACCGTTAACAATCAGGTGATGGAATTCATAGAGTTCCATCCCGATAAATCCGGCGCCAAACAAGAAGGTCAACGCCAGCCAGGAGATAACCTGGCTCTTGTTGTTCTTGTGCATGGCGATCGCCGCCATGCCGTAGGTAATGGAGCTAAATAACAGCAGGAAGGTTTCAACCAGAACGAACGGCAGTTCGAAAATGTCCTTACCTGTCGGGCCGCCAGCGGTGCCGTTCACCAGAACGGCATAGGTAGCAAACAGAATAGAGAACAGAATGCAGTCGCTCATCAGGTAGACCCAAAATCCGAAGATTTTGTTCTGGCCTGCGTCATGGTGCCCGTGTTCGTGCGCGTGGGCAGTCGCGTGCGTTAAAGTATCAGTTGCCATTTTTCAGCCCTGCCTTAGTAATCTCATCGAAATGCTGGTTTTCCAGTTTTTCGACTTCCGGGACCGGCACGTAGTAATCCACATCTTCATCAAAGCTTTTTACAATCCAGCTGATGATCATGCCTGCGAAACCCACTATCGCCAGCCACCAGATATGCCAGATCATGGCGAAGCCAAATACCGTTGCGAAGGCGGCGATAACAATACCGGCACCGCTATTTTTCGGCATATGAATCTCTTCATACTGTCCAGGCTGTTGGTACGCTTCGCCTTTTTCTTTCATTTCCCAGAAGGCGTCACGTTCGTGAACGTGCGGCACAACGGCAAAGTTATAGAACGGCGGCGGAGACGAGGTTGACCACTCCAGCGTACGGCCACCCCATGGGTCGCCGGTCAGATCGCGGTTCTGATCGCGGTCGCGAATAGAAACGAAGATCTGAATCAGTTGACACAGGATACCCAGCGCAATCAGCGCGGCGCCGGCGGCGGCAACCATCAGCATCGTATGGAACTGCGGATCAATTTGCTGGCTGAGGCGACGGGTCATGCCCATGAAGCCCAGTACGTACAGCGGCATAAAGGCTACAAAGAAACCGATAATCCAGAACCAGAAGGCGCGTTTACCCCAGGTTTCGTTCAGCTTGAAGCCAAACGCCTTCGGCCACCAGTAGGTCATACCCGCGAAGCAGCCAAACACTACGCCGCCGATGATCACGTTATGGAAGTGCGCAATCAGGAACAGACTGTTGTGCAGGACGAAGTCCGCGCCCGGTACCGCCAGCAGAACGCCGGTCATACCGCCGACCGAGAAGGTCACGATAAAGCCAATGGTCCACATCATTGCGGAATGGAAGACGATACGGCCCTGATACATGGTGAACAACCAGTTGAAGATCTTCACCCCGGTCGGGATGGCGATAATCATGGTGGTGATACCGAAGAAGGCGTTAACGTTCGCGCCCGCGCCCATCGTGAAGAAGTGGTGCAGCCAAACGATAAACGACAGTACGGTAATACAGACGGTCGCCCAAACCAGCGAGGTATAGCCGAACAGACGTTTACGCGAGAAGGTCGCTGCGATTTCGGAGAATACCCCGAAGACCGGCAGAATCAGAATGTACACTTCCGGATGGCCCCAGGCCCAAATCAGGTTGATGTACATCATCATGTTGCCGCCCATATCGTTGGTAAAGAAATGGGTGCCCAGATAGCGATCCAGGGTCAGCAACGCGACGGTAACCGTCAGAATCGGGAAAGAGGCGATGATCAGTACGTTGGCGCACAAAGAGGCCCAGGTAAAGACCGGCATCTTGAACATTGTCATACCCGGCGCACGCATCTTCAGGATCGTCACGAAGAAGTTGATACCGGTTAACGTCGTACCAATACCCGAGAGTTGCAACGCCCATATCCAGTAATCGACCCCGACGCTGGGACTGTACTCTATTCCCGATAGCGGCGGATAAGCCAGCCACCCTGTCTGCGCGAATTCACCCACGCCCAGCGAGAGGTTAACCAGGATAACGCCGACAACGGTGAACCAGAAGCTCAGGTTGTTCAGGAAAGGGAACGCAACGTCGCGCGCGCCGATCTGCAGCGGAACCACCAGGTTCATCAGACCGATAACGAAGGGCATCGCCACGAAGAAGATCATGATTACGCCGTGAGCGGTAAAGATCTGATCGTAGTGGTGCGGCGGTAGAAAACCCGCTTCGCCTGCGGAGGCAAGCGCCTGCTGGCTACGCATCATGATGGCATCGGCGAAGCCACGTAACAGCATCACAATCGCGACGATGATATACATGATGCCGAGGCGTTTATGGTCAACCGACGTTAACCACTCTTTCCATAGGTAGGTCCACTTACCGAAGTAAGTAATCGCTGCCAGTATCGCCAGTCCCCCGACGATAATTGCAGCGATCGTTACCATGACGATAGGTTCATGGAACGGTACTGCATCCAGTGATAATTTTCCGAACATCTTATCTTCCTCAACCCTTGGAGTTGGCGGATTCCGCGTGGCTCATGTCCATACCTTCCATTCCTTCATGCGAGCTGTGCTCACCTTCAGGTTGGGTCATGTCCATGCTCTTACCGTGGCCCATGAATTTGTTAATAACGTCCTTGAACAAATCTGGTTTCACGCTGGAGAAATATTCCACCTTGTTGTACTCGCTTGGCATAGCCACTTTCTCGAACGCCGCCATATCATTCATGGTGTTCGGAGACTGCTTCGCTTTTGCGACCCATTGGTCGAATTCTGCGCGGTCTTTGGTGGCGATAGCTTTAAACTTCATACCAGAGAAGCCCGGGCCGCTATAGCTGGCGGAGATGCCATCGTAGGTTCCGGGTTCGTTGGCGATCAGATGCAAACGTGTTTGCATACCGGCCATGGCATAAATCTGGCTACCCAGACGCGGGATAAAGAAGGAGTTCATCACGGAGTTGGAGGTCACTTTGAAATAAACCGGCGTGTTCGCCGGGAAGGCGATCTCGTTGACGGTGGCGATACCCTGCTCCGGATAGATGAAGAACCATTTCCAGTCCATGGAAACCACTTCGATGGTGATCGGTTTTTCGTCATGCGCCAGCGGCTTGCTTGGTTCAAGCGCGTGCGTGGTTTTCCAGGTCAGTACGGCAAGGAAAATGATGATCAAGATAGGCACCGTCCAGACCACGGCTTCCACTTTATTGGAGTGTGACCAGTTCGGGCTATACTTCGCATCCTTATTACTCGCACGATACTTCCAGGCGAAACCAACAGCCATCAAGATGGCGGGAATAACGACGATCAACATCAGGCCAAATGCCGTCAGTATCAGCGAACGTTGCTCCAGTCCAATCTGTCCTTTGGGATCCAGCAGCGCAGAATTACAGCCACTGAGTAATGCAGTGCCTGCAATTAATGACAACCATCCCAAACTTTTATTGTATTTCCTGAGTCTCATTTAACGACCTCAATTCCACGGGACCTGGTGGCGTTTAAAGTGTAGGGGCATTTTACGGTAAGGTTACATTACTGTAAACATGATTGGTTCTGTGTTACCAAGTTCTGCCGCGCATGTCACATATGTTGCCAAGTATGTCGAAATAACTTTAAGACACTGTTGAAACTTTGCGTTATAACGGATGAGGTCTGTAAGTGGGATGTTGAGGGATAATTGGTATAACCAATGTGAAAATAAAACAATTACTTAACAATTTATTATCAATAAAAGGACAATCAACGGCAGAAATTTAAATTTAATCGGCTGAATCGTGTAAAGAAAATAGGTAGCGTAGAAATTACCAATAATTTCCAAAATTCTGTTGCGCACAAAAAGACAAATATATTTTTTATCAATTGATGGTTATTTAGCCGTTATAATTCCGGGTCGTTATTACAACGGCAAATAATGTTTTAGAGCAGGCGTGTTTTTCGTAGCGCCAGGTAGTCCAGCAACCCGCCAAAGACAATGCCGCACACGGCAACCGCTACCGCAGTCTCAAGCAATCCGGACAGGAATGAGAAGTTAGTGTAATCCAACGCGTTCATGGTCAGCAGGAGTACCCACACCGCCAGCAAAGCGACGCCCGCGAGCAGGATTGAAAGCGCGAAATTGTAGGCGCCACGGTATTGCGTGCGGGGAATGAAACGCTCGCTCTGCCAGCTATATTCCAGCGTTTGCCGACAGACCAGCAACAGTAACAGCCCGGGAACGGCGGCGACAACCGAGAAGAGGTAGAATGTCGGCCAGCCGTGCGCTTCAACGAACCAGCCCGCTACAGGACCAACATAAACGCGGCCTACTGCGGAGAGGGCCGACAGTAGGGCAAACTGTGTTGCGGAAAACGACTTATTACATAGCGTCATTAATAAGGCGACAAAGGCGGCAGTACCCATCCCGCCGCACAGATTTTCGAAAAAGACCGCCGCGCCCATGCTGAACATGTTTTTATCGGTAATGGAGAGCAACCAGTAACCGGCGTTGGACGCGCCTTGCAAAATGCCGAAAATCAGCAGCGCGCGAAACAGCGAAAGACGCTGCATTAATATGCCGCCGTATAACGCGCCGACGATTGTCGCCAACAGGCCCAGCGTTTTATTGACCACGCCAACTTCACCAGCGTCAAAGCCGACGCCGCGAATCAAAAAGGTGGTGGTCAGGCTCATAGCGAAGGCGTCCCCCAGTTTATAAAGCACAATGAGCAGTAAAATCAGCCAGGCGTTATTACGGCCAAAGAAATCGCGTAGCGGCGCGACGACGGCCTGTTCCAGCGATTTCGGGGACGGGATAGTATCGGTCGGTTCCGGCGCCAGTAAGGTGGCGATAATGCAGGGGATCAACAATGCCGCCATCAGCCAGTACATGCCCTGCCAGCCGAGCCAGCGATCGGCCAGCCATAGCGCCAGTCCGCCGGAAACCAGCATCCCCAACCGGTAGCCAAGCACGCTGATTGCCGCGCCAGCGCCGCGTTCTTCTGCGGGTAAAACATCGGTTTTCCAGGCGTCGAACACGATATCCTGCGAGGCGGAGCAAAAAGCAATCACCACCGCCAGCGCCGCCATCCAGCGTAGCTGCGTGCCGGGTTCAAGAAAGCCCATCGCCGCAATCGCCGCCAGTAACAACAGTTGGGTGGCGAGTAACCAACCGCGACGACGACCTAAAAAAGGCGGCGTGTAGCGGTCCATCAGCGGGGACCAGAGAAACTTAAACACATAGGCCTGACCAACCAGCGAGAAGAAGCCAATCGTTTTAAGATCGATATTCTCGACGGTCATCCACGCCTGTAGCGTACCGGAGGTGAGCGCCAGCGGGAGACCGGAGGCAAAACCCAATATCAGCAGAATGGCTGAGCGCGGTTGCTGGAAAATACGTAAATATTGACTTGACATAGGCATCTACAGACCCGGCTTCTGCCGGGTCTTGTTGTTGCTATTAACGGGCGTTTTGCTTGATAAAATCGTGAATACTGGTGTCCTGAGACATATCAGCAATGGTATCGGTCAGAACGCTATTCACTGCGTCGGCAATATTCTGGTTAGAGGCCTGGAACGCCCCTTCAATAGAGTAGTTGGCGCGATAGTTTTTGGTCATCTTGCTGCCATTTGCCGCGGTCGCAATAATCGCGATATCCGCTTTGGTCGCGATGTTGTAGCGCACGCTGCCCTGGGAAACATCAGCATACAGTTGGTTAACAATAATCTGCAGATTAACCGCGCCGTTAGGCCCGATCATATAGCCCCGCGCCGTCATCTGTTTTTCCAGGACTTCTTGTAACAGGAAGCGTAAATCGCGGGAGGCGGTTAACGTTACCAGCTGGTTGTTACGCGTGACTTTCGCTAACGCTTGATCCTGGCGTTGGTCTGCGCCGGTAATGCTAACGGTGACGCCCATCAGGCTCGGATCCTGCTGTGGCAAGGTGATCTTCGGCGCGACGTCAATGGTCGTCGGCGGTGTGGCGCATCCTGCCAGCATAAACAGAGCGACTAACGGAAAGAGAAGTTTTTTTAACATATTCAGGCTCTCAATGACGCTTAAAACGTGATAGGTAAAAATTCCCGCCATCATAACACCGCTAACGGCGAGGGGAAGTGGTCAACGCAGGTAAATTCGTCGTAATGTCCGATTTGGTATTGATAACGGCGCGAGCGGGGATTTTGAGCGCTAAAAGAATGATTAAGGCAGTAAACTTCATACGTTTGGCTGAAATAATCAGACGAAAGCTAAATTTTTGTTGTCATGCTGTAATGGAAACGGTAAAAGCGGCTAGTATTTAAAGGGATGGGTGACATCACAGCGTTGTCGGAGGAGATTTTCATGATGATACGTGAGCAAATAGAAGAAAAATTAAGGACAGCGTTCGACCCCGTGTTTCTCGAAGTTGTGGATGAAAGCTATCGTCACAATGTTCCAGCAGGATCGGAAAGCCATTTTAAGGTCGTGCTGGTGAGCGATCGCTTTACAGGCGAACGTTTTCTTAATCGTCATCGGATGATTTACGGTACGTTAACGGCGGAACTTTCCACAACCGTACATGCGCTGGCACTGCATACTTATACCCTCAAAGAGTGGGAAGGGTTGCAGGATACTATCTTCGCGTCGCCTCCTTGTCGCGGCGCGGGAAGCATCGCGTAGCAAAACGGATTTGCAACTACCTCCGCTTTTCCAGTATGTTGCTACAGAATTATGTGAAAACGGCCTGCGGGCCGTTTTGTTTTGTCTGAATTTTGAGCGTGCCGTACAGTATTCAGACAAAAATTAGCCGAGAATTGTGAAAACCGCCGCAGCATCGCACAATCACCGTTCTCGACTCACAAAAGTGATGCCGCTATAATGCGCCGTCTTATATATGAACGTCTTCGGGATGATTCTGACGACAGGGAATGTGATTGATTATGAGAACATCCCGGTTCCGCGAAGCAAATAGCACGTGCTTGCGGAGTAGAGTTGACCGAGCACTGTGATTTTTTGAGGTAACAAGATGCAAGTTTCAGTTGAAACCACTCAGGGCCTTGGCCGCCGTGTAACGATTACAATCGCTGCTGACAGCATCGAGACCGCTGTAAAAAGCGAGCTGGTCAACGTAGCGAAAAAAGTACGTATTGACGGCTTCCGTAAAGGCAAAGTACCGATGAATATCGTCGCTCAGCGTTATGGCGCTTCTGTTCGCCAGGACGTGCTGGGCGATCTGATGAGCCGCAACTTCGTTGACGCGATCATCAAAGAAAAAATTAACCCGGCAGGCGCGCCGAACTATGTTCCGGGCGAATACAAAGTGGGTGAAGACTTCACTTACTCCGTCGAGTTTGAAGTCTATCCGGAAGTTGAGCTGACCGGACTCGAGTCCATCGAAGTTGAAAAACCGGTTGTTGAAGTCACCGACGCTGACGTTGATGTGATGCTGGACACCCTGCGTAAGCAGCAGGCGACCTGGAAAGAAAAAGACGGCGCTGCTGATGCGGAAGACCGCGTGACCATCGACTTCACCGGCTCTGTAGACGGCGAAGAGTTCGAAGGCGGCAAAGCGACCGATTTTGTTCTGGCGATGGGCCAGGGTCGTATGATTCCGGGCTTTGAAGACGGCGTTAAAGGCCACAAAGCTGGCGAAGAGTTCACTATCGATGTGACCTTCCCGGAAGAGTACCATGCTGAAAACCTGAAAGGTAAAGCGGCTAAGTTCGTTATCAACCTGAAGAAAGTTGAAGAACGCGAACTGCCGGAACTGACCGAAGAATTCATCAAACGTTTCGGCGTTGAAGATGGTTCCGTAGCCGGTCTGCGCGCTGAAGTACGTAAAAACATGGAACGCGAGCTGAAAGGCGCGGTGCGTAACCGCGTTAAGTCTCAGGCGATCGAAGGTCTGGTAAAAGCTAACGACATCGACGTACCGTCTGCGCTGATCGACAGCGAAATCGACGTTCTGCGTCGTCAGGCTGCGCAGCGTTTTGGTGGTAACGAGAAACAGGCTCTGGAGCTGCCGCGCGAACTGTTCGAAGAACAGGCTAAGCGTCGTGTAGTTGTCGGTCTGCTGCTCGGCGAAGTCATTCGTACCAACGAGCTGAAAGCGGACGAAGAACGCGTTAAAGGCCTGATCGAAGAGATGGCGTCTGCTTACGAAGATCCGAAAGAAGTGATTGAGTTCTACAGCAAAAATAAAGAGCTGATGGACAATATGCGTAACGTCGCTCTGGAAGAACAGGCTGTTGAAGCGGTTCTGGCAAAAGCGAAAGTGTCTGAAAAAGCCACTTCCTTCAATGAGCTGATGAACCAGCAGGCGTAATTTTTCGCGTTAAAAGCACGAAATTTGCACAAAAACCCGTCACCTTTCAGTGACGGGTTTTTTTTGTCACGTATTTTGCATGGTAAGGGTGCGAAAACCGCGTTTCAGTGTTAGCGTTAGAGCAAAAGATTGTTATGCTTGAATTATGGCGATGCCGTACCCATTACAGAGGGACTGGCTGATAATCCGTCCATCAGGTTACAATCAGTACAGCAGATTTTTTCAATTTTTATCCAGGAGACGGAAATGTCATACAGCGGAGAACGAGATAATTTGGCCCCTCATATGGCGCTGGTGCCGATGGTCATTGAACAGACCTCACGCGGTGAGCGCTCTTTTGATATCTATTCTCGTCTACTTAAGGAACGCGTCATATTTCTGACCGGCCAGGTCGAAGACCATATGGCTAACCTGATCGTGGCGCAGATGCTGTTCCTGGAAGCGGAAAACCCGGAAAAAGATATCTATCTGTACATTAATTCTCCTGGCGGCGTAATTACTGCGGGGATGTCCATCTATGACACCATGCAGTTTATTAAGCCAGACGTCAGCACCATTTGTATGGGACAGGCGGCCTCTATGGGGGCGTTTCTGCTGACTGCCGGGGCGAAAGGCAAACGTTTCTGCTTGCCGAACTCTCGCGTCATGATCCACCAGCCGCTGGGCGGCTACCAGGGCCAGGCGACGGATATTGAAATTCACGCCCGCGAAATTTTGAAAGTAAAAGGGCGCATGAATGAACTTATGGCGCATCATACGGGTCAATCTCTTGAGCAGATTGAACGTGATACTGAGCGCGATCGCTTCCTCTCCGCGCCTGAAGCGGTAGAGTACGGTTTGGTTGACTCAATTTTGACCCATCGTAATTGATGCCCTGGACGCAAGTGTGCCGCTATACACTTCATCCTTCACGCTACCTCGGTGTTGGCTGCCAGCGCGCCTCCCAGTGACTTACTTATGTAAGCGCCTGCGGAGTCGACGAGTTGCCGCCTTGATGTAGCTCGAATGATTTTGTGTATATACTAATGAAGGGCGGCACAACGCTGATTAGCGGCTTGCGCCTGAGAATGGCATTTGCGTCGTCGTGTGCGGCACAAAGAACAAAGAAGAGGTTTTGACTCATGACAGATAAACGCAAAGATGGCTCGGGCAAATTGTTGTACTGCTCTTTTTGCGGCAAAAGCCAGCATGAAGTGCGCAAGCTGATTGCCGGTCCATCCGTGTATATCTGCGACGAATGCGTCGATTTATGTAACGACATTATTCGCGAAGAAATTAAAGAAGTTGCTCCGCACCGTGAACGTAGTGCGCTGCCGACGCCGCATGAAATTCGTACCCACCTGGACGATTACGTTATCGGCCAGGAGCAGGCGAAAAAAGTGCTGGCGGTGGCGGTCTATAACCACTACAAGCGTCTGCGTAACGGCGATACCAGCAATGGCGTCGAGTTAGGTAAAAGCAACATTCTGCTGATTGGACCGACCGGTTCCGGTAAAACGCTGCTGGCGGAAACGCTGGCGCGCTTGCTGGATGTGCCGTTCACTATGGCGGATGCGACCACGCTAACCGAAGCGGGTTACGTTGGTGAAGACGTCGAGAATATCATTCAGAAACTGTTGCAGAAATGCGACTACGACGTGCAAAAAGCGCAGCGTGGGATTGTCTACATTGATGAAATCGATAAGATTTCGCGTAAATCAGACAATCCGTCCATTACCCGCGATGTTTCCGGCGAAGGCGTACAGCAGGCGTTGCTGAAACTGATCGAAGGCACCGTCGCCGCGGTTCCACCGCAGGGCGGTCGCAAACATCCGCAGCAGGAGTTCTTACAGGTAGATACCTCTAAGATTCTGTTTATCTGCGGCGGCGCGTTTGCCGGTCTGGATAAAGTGATCGCTAACCGTGTTGAAACCGGCTCCGGCATTGGTTTTGGCGCGACGGTGAAAGCGAAGTCCGACAAAGCCAGCGAAGGCGAGCTGTTGTCGCAGGTTGAACCGGAAGATTTGATCAAATTTGGTCTGATTCCTGAGTTTATCGGTCGTCTGCCAGTGGTAGCGACGCTGAATGAACTCAGCGAAGAAGCGCTGATTCAAATCCTGAAAGAGCCGAAAAATGCGCTGACCAAGCAGTATCAGGCGCTGTTTAACCTGGAAGGCGTCGATCTGGAATTCCGTGACGAAGCGCTGGACGCTATCGCCAGGAAAGCAATGGCGCGTAAAACCGGTGCCCGTGGTCTGCGTTCTATCGTCGAAGCGGCGCTGCTGGATACCATGTACGATTTGCCATCTATGGAAGACGTCGAAAAAGTGGTGATCGACGAGTCCGTTATTGCCGGTCAGAGTAAGCCGTTGCTGATTTACGGCAAACCGGAAGCGCAGGCTTCTGGCGAATAATTAAACATTCATACAATCAGTTAGCCAAAAAAGGGGGGATTTTATCTCCCCTTTCGTTTTTCCTGTAAACACGCCGTTGAATGTGTGGGAAACATCCCCATATACTGACGTACATGTTATAGGTGGTATGGAGCACAGCTATACTATCTGATTACCTGGCGGACACTAAACTAAGAGAGAGCTCTATGAATCCTGAGCGTTCTGAACGCATTGAAATCCCCGTATTGCCCTTGCGCGATGTGGTGGTTTATCCGCACATGGTCATACCCTTATTTGTAGGGCGGGAAAAATCTATCCGTTGTCTGGAAGCGGCTATGGACCATGATAAAAAAATCATGCTGGTCGCCCAGAAGGAAGCATCAACGGATGAGCCGGGTGTAAACGATCTTTTCACCGTCGGGACCGTGGCCTCTATTTTGCAGATGCTGAAACTGCCTGACGGCACCGTAAAAGTGCTGGTCGAGGGGTTACAGCGCGCGCGTATTTCCGCGCTGTCTGACAACGGCGAACATTTCTCCGCGAAGGCGGAGTACCTTGATTCGCCAGCCATTGATGAGCGTGAACAAGAAGTGCTGGTGCGTACCGCTATCAGCCAGTTCGAAGGCTACATCAAGCTGAACAAAAAAATTCCGCCGGAAGTGCTGACGTCACTCAATAGCATTGACGACCCTGCACGTCTGGCTGACACCATCGCCGCGCATATGCCGCTGAAACTGGCGGATAAACAGTCCGTACTGGAGATGTCCGACGTTAACGAACGTCTGGAATATCTGATGGCGATGATGGAATCTGAAATCGATCTGCTGCAGGTTGAGAAACGCATTCGCAACCGCGTGAAAAAGCAGATGGAGAAATCCCAGCGCGAGTACTATCTGAACGAGCAAATGAAAGCGATTCAGAAAGAGCTTGGCGAGATGGACGACGCGCCGGACGAAAACGAAGCGCTGAAGCGTAAGATCGACGCGGCGAAAATGCCGAAAGAGGCGAAAGAAAAAGCGGAAGCGGAACTGCAGAAGCTGAAAATGATGTCTCCGATGTCGGCGGAAGCGACCGTGGTGCGCGGCTATATCGACTGGATGGTGCAGGTGCCGTGGAATGCGCGTAGCAAGGTCAAAAAAGACCTGCGTCAGGCGCAGGAAATCCTCGATACTGACCATTATGGTCTGGAGCGTGTGAAAGACCGCATCCTTGAGTATCTCGCGGTACAAAGCCGTGTAAATAAAATCAAGGGGCCGATCCTGTGTCTGGTGGGGCCGCCGGGGGTAGGTAAAACCTCGTTGGGCCAGTCCATCGCTAAAGCAACAGGGCGTAAATACATCCGTATGGCGCTGGGCGGCGTGCGTGATGAAGCGGAAATCCGCGGTCATCGCCGGACTTACATTGGCTCTATGCCGGGTAAACTGATCCAAAAAATGGCCAAAGTGGGGGTTAAAAACCCACTGTTCCTGCTCGATGAGATCGACAAAATGTCTTCTGACATGCGCGGCGATCCGGCTTCCGCCCTGCTGGAAGTGCTGGATCCGGAGCAGAACGTGGCGTTCAGCGATCATTACCTGGAAGTGGATTACGATCTCAGCGATGTGATGTTCGTCGCCACTTCCAACTCCATGAACATTCCGGCGCCGCTGCTGGATCGTATGGAAGTGATCCGTCTGTCCGGTTATACCGAAGACGAGAAGCTGAATATTGCTAAACGTCACCTGCTGCCGAAGCAGATCGAGCGTAACGCGCTGAAGAAAGGCGAACTGACGGTCGACGATAGCGCGATTATCGGTATTATCCGCTATTACACGCGTGAAGCGGGCGTTCGTAGTCTGGAGCGTGAAATCTCCAAACTGTGCCGCAAAGCGGTTAAACAACTGTTGCTCGATAAGTCGTTAAAACATATCGAAATTAACGGCGATAATCTGCACGACTACCTCGGTGTGCAGCGCTTTGATTATGGCCGCGCGGATAGCGAAAACCGCGTAGGTCAGGTGACGGGGCTGGCGTGGACGGAAGTGGGCGGCGATCTGTTGACCATCGAAACCGCCTGCGTCCCGGGCAAAGGCAAGTTGACCTACACCGGCTCGCTCGGTGAAGTGATGCAGGAATCCATTCAGGCGGCGCTGACCGTGGTGCGTGCGCGCGCGGAAAAACTGGGTATTAATCCGGACTTTTACGAAAAACGCGATATCCACGTTCACGTGCCGGAAGGCGCAACGCCGAAAGACGGTCCAAGCGCCGGTATCGCGATGTGTACCGCGCTGGTTTCCTGCCTGACCGGTAATCCGGTGCGCGCAGATGTGGCAATGACCGGTGAGATCACGCTGCGTGGTCAGGTGTTGCCGATCGGCGGCCTGAAAGAAAAACTGTTGGCGGCGCATCGCGGCGGGATTAAAACGGTCTTAATTCCATTCGAAAATAAACGTGACCTGGAGGAGATTCCGGACAACGTGATTGCCGATCTGGATATTCACCCGGTTAAGCGTATTGAGGAAGTTCTGACGCTTGCTCTGCAAAACGAACCGTCTGGGATGCAGGTTGTAACCGCAAAATAGTGACCTCGCGCAAATAGCGCTAATAAAAACAGGGCTGGCAGGCTATTTCGGACTTGCCAGCCTTTTTTTGTATAGCTAATTTAGATGGTTGATTGGGTCTGCCACCATTAACGGGTGTTGTAAGGGCGTGGCAGGCCTGATATAACTGCTGCGCGGTCGTACTTCGAAGGATTCAGGTGCGATATAAATTATAAAGAGGAAGAGAAGAGTGAATAAATCTCAACTGATCGAAAAAATTGCTGCAGGGGCTGATATCTCTAAGGCTGCGGCTGGACGTGCGTTAGATGCGATTATTGCTTCTGTTACCGAATCTCTGAAAGAAGGGGATGACGTTGCACTGGTAGGCTTTGGTACTTTTGCTGTTAAAGAGCGTGCTGCCCGTACTGGTCGCAACCCGCAAACAGGTAAAGAGATCACCATCGCCGCTGCCAAAGTGCCGAGTTTCCGTGCAGGTAAAGCGCTGAAAGACGCGGTAAACTAAGCGTGATCCCCTCGGGGGATGTGACAAAGTACAAGGGCGCATCAACTGATGTGCCTTTTTTATTGGCGATTCGGGACTTTCTGTGCGTTGCGGGCTGACAATTGCCCTCGTTTCTTGTCACAATAGGCTTTTGTGCGCCGCGTTCAGAAAATGCGATGCGCGTGAAGTCTCTATACGCAAATCATTCAGGTTGCGTCGACGCGGCTACTGAGCGAATCACTCAGTAGCCAGCAGAGAAGCCGCCTGAAAGATAAAGTGTAAAGTCACCTACAGCGGAGTGTGGTTACACCATGATGGACAGCTTACGCACGGCTGCAAACAGTCTCGTGCTCAAGATTATTTTCGTTATCATTATCGTGTCGTTCATTTTGACCGGCGTTAGTGGTTACCTGATTGGCGGAAGCAATAACTACGCCGCAAAAGTGAATGGCCAGGAAATCAGCCGGGCACAGTTTGAGAATGCGTTTAATAACGAACGTAACCGTATGCAGCAGCAGTTGGGCGACAGGTATTCTGAACTGGCGGCCAACGAAGGTTATATGAAAAGCCTGCGCCAGCAGGTGCTGAATCGTCTGATAGATGAAGCGCTGTTGGATCAATATTCCCGCGAACTGAAACTGGGCATCAGCGATGAGCAGGTAAAACAGGCGATTTTCGCCACTCCCGCTTTTCAGGTGGACGGTAAGTTTGACAACAACCGCTATAACGCGATTGTGAATCAGATGGGAATGACCGCCGATCAGTACGCTCAGGCGCTGCGTAACCAGCTTACCACTCAGCAACTGATCAACGGCGTGGCCGGTACTGATTTTATGCTGAAAGGGGAAACCGACGAACTGGCGGCATTAGTCTCTCAACAGCGCGTGGTGCGTGAAGCCGTTATTGATGTCAACGCGCTGGCGGCGAAGCAGCAGGTGACCGATCAGGAAGTGTCCAGCTACTACGATCAGAATAAAGTCCGCTTTATGACGCCGGAACAGTTCCGCGTAAGCTACATCAAGCTGGATGCCGCGACGATGCAGGCGCCGGTCAGCGATGCGGATATTCAGGCCTATTATGACCAGCATGTAGATCAGTTTACTCAGCCGGAGCGTATTCGTTACAGCATTATTCAGACCAAAACGGAAGATGATGCGAAAGCGGTACTGGATGCGCTGAACAAGGGCGAAGATTTCGCCACGCTGGCGAAGGAGAAATCTACCGATATCATCTCTGCGCGTAATGGCGGCGATATGGGCTGGCTGGAAGAGTCTGCCACGGTGCCGGAACTGAAAAACGCCGGATTAAAAGAAAAGGGCCAGATATCTGGCGTGATTAAGTCGTCTGTCGGTTTTCTGGTGGCGCGTCTGGATGATATTCAGCCTGCCAAAGTGAAACCGTTAAGCGAGGTTCGCGACGACATTGCCGCGAAAGTGAAACAAGAAAAAGCGCTGGATGCTTACTATGCGTTGCAGCAGAAGGTGAGCGATGCGGCAAGCAACGACAATGAGTCGTTAGCAGGCGCTGAACAGGTCGCTGGCGTAAAAGCGGTTGAAACCGGCTGGTTTAGCCGTGACACCTTACCGGAAGAGCTGAACTTCAAACCGGTAGCCGATGCTATCTTTAATGGCGGTCTGGTGGGCGAAAACGGTACGCCGGGGCCGAATTCAGACATTATCACCGTAGATGGCGACCGGGCTTTTGTTGTGCGCGTGAGCGAACATAAACCTGAAGCCGTGAAGCCGTTGGCAGAAGTGAAAGAACAGGTCACTGCCCTGGTGAAGCATAACAAAGCGGAACAACAGGCGAAGCTGGATGCGGAAAAACTGCTGGTCGAGCTGAAAGCGGGCAAAGGCGCGGAAGCGATGAAAGCGGCGGGTCTGAGTTTTGGCGAGCCTAAAACGTTAAGTCGTACCAGTCAGGATCCGGTGAGTCAGGCGGCCTTTGCGTTAAGCCTTCCGACGAAAGATAAGCCAGTTTATGGCGTGGCGAACGATATGCAGGGTAACGTCGTTCTGCTGGCGTTTGACGAGGTGAAAGCGGGCGCCATGCCGGAAGCGCAGAAAAAAGCGATGGTGCAGGGCATCACGCAGAACAATGCGCAAATTGTCTTTGAGGCGCTGATGAGCAATCTGCGTAAAGAGGCGAAAATCAAAATCGGCGACGCTCTGGAACAGCAGTAATCGTCGAGGCGCTTCGCAAAAAATTGCAAAATGTTGTATCCCACAAAGGCCGCTTTCGCGGCCTTTTCCATTTCTGAGAATTGCCGTTTGTTCGTTTTTCTCCGTCCCGCTATCGTGGCTGCACTGTTAACAAACAAGGAGAAAACAGTATGAAACACGGAATTAAAGCACTGCTTATTACACTTTCTTTAACCTGCGCGGGCATGGCCCATAGCGCACTGGCGGCGACGCCTGTCGCAAAAAATGCAGCGGTGGAAACAAAAGCGGATACGCCTTCTTCATCCTCCGCCAAAGCGGCATTACCTGCTAAAGCCAGCGATGATGAAGGTACCAGGGTGAGCATTAATACCGCGTCTGCGGAGGATCTGGCGCGGGTGATGAACGGCGTTGGGCTGAAAAAAGCGCAGGCTATTGTGAGCTATCGGGAGGAGTATGGTCCTTTTAAAACGGTGGATGATTTAAAGCAGGTGCCGGGAATGGGAAGCGCGCTGGTGGAGCGTAATCTGGCAGTTTTAACATTGTAATCACTTGCACAGTGGCAAAAATTTGCCAGACTGTAGAGGTCATACCAGTTATGACCTCTGTACTTGTCGTTTACTTATAACAACAACGTAAGGTTATTGCGCTATGCAAACACAAATCAAAGTTCGTGGATATCATCTTGATGTTTATCAACATGTTAATAATGCCCGCTATCTGGAATTTCTGGAAGAGGCCCGTTGGGATGGGCTGGAAAACAGCGACAGCTTTCAGTGGATGACGGCCCGCAATATTGCCTTTGTGGTGGTAAACATCAATATAAATTACCGTCGCCCGGCGGTATTGAGCGATCTACTGACCGTGACCAGCCAGGTACAACAGCTTAACGGTAAAAGCGGCGTATTAAGCCAGACGATTACGCTGGAGCCAGAAGGGCAGGTGGTGGCCGATGCGCTCATCACGTTTGTTTGTATTGATTTAAAAACGCAAAAAGCGCTGCCGCTGGAAGGCGAATTGCGTGAAAAGCTGGAACAGATGGTGCAATAACGCCTCGCTGTCTGATGGCGTTGAACTTGTCCGGCCTGGCGATATTGACCATGGTGCATATCGCCAGGCACGGATAAGGTGCGTGCGCCGCCATCCGGCAAAACAATCACCTTAACCCGGTTTTTTGCTTCATTGCCGCCATCACCGCCGCTTTATTCGACAGATAATGATTCAGGCCGTTAGCGCGCAGATTACAGGCTGCGCAATGACCACAGCCATCGCCTTTAATGCCGTTATAGCAGGTCAGCGTCTCTTCGCGAACCAAATCCAGTTGGCCCCAATAATCGGCCAGCGCCCAGGTTTCAGCTTTATCAATCCACATTAAGGGCGTTTCGAAACGGATATCTTTCGCCATGCCCAGATTCACCGCGTGATTCAGCGCTTTGACGAACTCATCGCGACAGTCTGGATAGCCGGAAAAATCGGTCTCGCAAACGCCGGTGATCACCGCCTCGGCTTTGACCTGATAAGCGTAAATCGCCGCCAGCGTCAGAAAGAGAATATTACGTCCCGGTACGAAAGTATTGGGGATGCCGTCCGCGTTCGGTTCATAGTCCGGCACCGGAATGCTATCTCGCGTCAGGCTGCTGACCGCCAGTTCGTTCAGTAAAGTGACATCCAGCACTTTATGCGCGCGTGCGCCAAGTTTTAACGCCAGCGCCCGCGCGACATCAATCTCTGCGCGGTGGCGCTGACCATAATCAAACGTGACACAATGCACTTCATCATACTGATGCCGCGCTTGCGCCAGACAAGTGGTGGAGTCTTGACCTCCACTAAATACAACAACGGCGCGTTTCATAGTTATCCTGATCAATGACGAAAACCAATATGGTAACGCGTACGGATAATCCCGACCAGCTTCTTCACGGCGAAGGCGGCGGAAGCCAGGCTTCGCTAAATTCAAACCAGCCGCGAGGGGTGAGCCGAACGCCGTTAACGCCCGGTGGGGCGCTGATGCGATAGTGATAATTAAACAGCGGCGTAAGTGTGGCGTCATCCATCAGGTTAGCAAAAACTTGTTGTAGCGCGGCGCGGCGATCTTTTTCATTGGGCTGAATTTGCAGAGCGTCAAGCGTAGCCTGCAGATGGGAAAACGCAGGCGCGTCCAGGACATGCGGCCAGATCTGATCGCAACGTAGCCACTGCTCCAGCGTATATTCCGGCGCTTCGCCGATCAGCCTGTCGCCCATCATCAGATCCGCTTGCGCCAACGCAGGGCAGTTATCCCAGTTTTTGGCATTATGAAAAATCAACGTTAACTCACAGCCGAGCGTCGCCAGGTAATGTCGAAGCTGTTCCGCCATCGTATGCAGCTCTACGGGAAGGTGATACGCCAGGGTAAGTTTTTTCGGCAATGGCGTTTCATCAACGTCCTGCCATTGCGGGATTGTCCAGCCGGGTAGCAGCCCCTGACTTGGCATAATCAAGTTCTCATCTACCGGTAAGGTTTTCAGCAGCGAAGTATGATGGATAATATGTATCAGACGCCGCGCCTGCTGTACGTTGAGCCGTGAGCCCTTTTTGAGGGTTAAATAACAAAAGCCAAGACTGATACCACTACTTACCTGACTCAGCGTCGCCAGCTCTTCCGGTTTGCCGATGGCAATCTGCACCGGATGGCGGCAACTGGTGCCCAGATCCTGGGCAAACAGTTGCGGGGTGATCCAGAATTCAATCGCTTTCAGCAGCGGATGGCTGAGGTGATAATGGTCATGACTTTCCAGACGCACCAGTTCCGGCGTGAACAACGCCAGGCGAAAAGGACCGGTGCCGATAAGCGGCAGGTCAGGATGCGCCAGACCGCTACAATAGCTCGCCAGACGATGCGCCAGCCAGTAATCAGGTCGGTGAAGGAGAAAGGTCAGGCACTGAGGATGCGTTACTTCGATCCGTGCGACGCTAATAAACAATTTGCTTAGCGCGGGTAGGGTAAGCAGCCTTTCCAGGCGTTCGTGTAGCTGCGCGGTATCCACCGCATCGCCATTATGCCAGTGCAGCGTGGAGCGAATATAAAAATCCCAGCGTAAACCGTCGGCGGAAACCTCCCAGTGATGCGCCAAATCCCCGCAAGGATATTGACTGTCGCGGTCGAAGCGCGTTAACCCGGAAAAAACTTGCCCTGCGAGATGCTGTTCCGCGCGGCCTGGCAGGAAACCCGGCTGCAGCGGATCAAGCGGACGATAGTAGGGAATACGCAATGTCGGCGTATCGTTTTGCCATTGGCCGCCCATAAAAGGCTGGAGCATCGCCCGTAACTCGCCCGGCGCCAGCTGCGCCAGTTCCAGTACGTTGAGCTGCTGCCCTTTTTCCAGCGCCTGTTCCATCATGGCGGTGCGGAGCGATTCCGGCGTGACCAGAAACTGGAGCCGTCCACGTTTCCCGCGCCCGGACTGCGCCTCCCATCTTAGCCAACCTGCCTGCTGGGCCTGACGCAGCAGCGTTCGCAGATGGCGCTCGCTACAAAAACAGCGTTCGGCCAGTTCGCTAACGGTGACATGTTGCGTTTCCCCGGCGGAAGGCTGCCAGAGGCGTTGATATTGATTAAGCCGATTCAGTAGCCTCATAGAAACCCGGAACACTTCCTTTTATCTGTTCACTATTACTTCCGTATATCTCAGGTAATACTGAACAACAAGTTAACCGCGTCACAGTGTGGAGAAAGAGATGGCCCGTCTGGCAGCATTTGATATGGATGGCACGTTATTAATGCCCGATCACCATTTGGGTAGAGAAACGATCGCCACGCTGGCGCGTCTGCGCGAACGCGATATCACCCTGACATTCGCTACGGGTCGTCATGTGCTGGAAATGCGGCATATTCTGGGGACGCTTTCACTGGATGCTTATCTTATTACCGGTAACGGGACGCGAATTCACTCGCTGGAAGGCGACGTGCTGCATCGTCAGGATCTCGATCCTCAGGTTGCCGATACGGTGATGCACCATGCCTGGGATACCCGAGCCAGTATGCATGTGTTTAATGACAACGGCTGGTTTACAGGCCAGGAGATCCCCGCGCTACTCCAGGCGCACGTCTACAGCGGCTTTCGTTATCAGGTTATCGATATAAAAAGCATTCCGGCCCATCAGGTGACGAAGATCTGTTTTTGCGGCGATCATGACGATCTGATCCGTTTGCGCATTCAGCTCAATGAGGTGCTGGAAGAACGCGCGCACCTCTGTTTCTCTGCCGTCGACTGCCTGGAAGTGCTACCGCTGGGGTGCAATAAAGGATCGGCGCTGGCGGTATTGAGCAACCATTTAGGGCTTTCACTGGCAGATTGCATGGCGTTTGGCGACGCGATGAACGATCGGGAAATGCTGGGCAGCGTCGGGCGGGGGCTCATTATGGGCAATGCCATGCCGCAGCTTATCGCCGCGCTGCCACACCTTTCGGTTATCGGACATTGTGGTAATCAAGCGGTATCACACTTTTTGACGCATTGGCTGGACAATCCGCATCTACCTTATTCCCCCGAATGAGAGATCTCTTCCAGCAAGCCAGACATTCAGTCTGGCTTTTTTTTGTCTATGGAAAACCCCCAGCTAGGCTGGGGGTTCCGGAAAGCTTTCAGCTTTAAGTCAGTTATTAAAACCCCTTTTGATTTGTTAAAACATCTTGCGGTC